>CALFMN010000042.1 GCA_937879875.1 uncultured Chloroflexota bacterium
GCATTCGGTTGCAGCATCTCTATCCCACAATCCCGGCGTGACTGCCTACTAGCGTGGATGGCGAAGCGACTACGCTGAGGAGCGACCCGCCGTGCCCGAGCCGCAGTTCTACGCCTACCGCATTCAGCCCACGCGCCCGGCGATGCTGACCGAAGGCCTGAACCCGGCCGAACTGGACAGCTTCCAGCGCCACAGCGCCTACCTGCAAAAGCTGGTGGACGACGGCGTCGCCTGCTTCGTCGGTCGCACGCTCAACACCGATGCCAGCGTCTGGGCCACGACGGTGTTCAAGGCTGATTCCGAAGAGTCCGCCCGTGCGGTGATGAGCGGCGACCCGTTCGTTCAGGACGGCGTGATGCGCGCCGAGCTGTTCCCCTTCCGCGTCGTGCACATCAACGAGGCCAACGCCTTCTGACGCGACAGGAGGCAGGCGCTGCTGATGGGGAACGTGCCTAACGTCCAGATCGCGCCCGCCGCGCTGCACGAGAAGATCGTGCTGCGCCACCTGCTGGAGCTGTACAAGCACGACTTCAGTGAGTTCACCGGCGAGGACGTGGACGCAAACAGCCTCTTCGGCTACCGCTATCTCGACCACTACTGGACCGAGCCGAGGCGCTGGCCCTTCCTCTTTCGAGTCGACCGCCGGCTCGCCGGATTTGCGCTGGTCACGACCGGACTGTGCTGGCGGAGAACGCCGGCGGCTGCGACCTGTCCGAGTTTTTCGTGCGAGATCTCGACGAGATTGCCCACCGCATCAACACTGGTCGCGGCGAGTCTTCGACTGGGCCACTGCCCATGAACGATTCTGGCCGCGGTATCTATCGATAGGCCGCCCGTAAGCGGAACCCGTTGCGCGCATCGGTGCCCTGAGAGGTGTCCTGCATCCGGACACAGCTTGAGGTCCGGCCCCGTGCTGGTTAGGCTGGGACGATGCCCAGAGCGGTGATTCTTGGTGGAACTGGCGTCCTCGGACGTGCTACGGCTCGTCGACTGCTCGCCGCGAACTGGACGATCGATCTCACCGGGCGCGATCCTGCACGGATGCCGGCTGACCTCACCGCCGCCAGTGCTCGGTTCCATGCAGCCGATCGTCACGACTCGGCTGCCCTCGCTCGCATCCTTCGCAACGGCGCCGACCTGCTTATCGACGCGCTCTGCTTCACCGCCGCGGATGCGCGCCAGCTCATTCCGCTGCTTCACGACGTCACCTCGGCAGTCATGCTCTCCAGCAAGGCCGTGTACGTCGATCGGGAAGGGCGGCACAGCAACTCCGCAAGCACTCCGCACTTCACCTTCCCAATCCGGGAAGACCACCCCACAATGCGTCCCAGCAACGCGGACTACACCTCACGCGAGGGCTACGGCGCGAACAAGGTGGCGGCCGAGCAAGCACTGCTCGACAGCAGTCTACCCGTCACTGTCATCCGTGCGTCGAAGTTCCACGGCGAAGGTGCGGCTCGCCCCCGAGAATGGATGTTCGTCAAACGGGTGCTCGACCGGCGACCTGCCGTCTTCCTAACACACCGAGGCGCGGGCACGGACCATACAACCGCGGCAGTGAACACCGCGGCGCTCATCGAGCGGATTGCCGCCGTCCCGGGCCAGCGCGTCCTCAACAGCGCCGATCCCGACTCGCCCAGCGGCCTGGAAATCGCGCGTACGATCGCCGGTTACCTCGACCACGCGTGGGACGAGATCCTGCTGAACGCTGACGCTGAGCCAGATCTGGGGCAACACCCGTGGGATGCGCGTCCACCGATCATCCTCGACACCAGCGCTTCCCTGGACCTCGGTTACGTACCGATCGGCAGCTATGCGCAGACCGTGCCCGCCGAGCTTGACTGGCTGGTGGATGCAGCACGCGCCGGACGCGCGCCCACGACCGACGATCCCTTCTTCGCCCCACTGCTCGACTATGCAGCGGAAGACCGGTACCTCTCCAGGGCAGCCCGTGGTGCCTCCCGATAGCCGGACCCCCAGCGGGCACTCGTTCGTCTCTATGCCTGCTCCCGCAGATCCGGGAGCAGAAGCTGCCCGTAAGAGCCGCCCGGTGAACTGCCCGCCAGCGGAGGGCTAACGGCAACACGTTGCCCGTGACCGGGATCAAGATCGGGTACGCCCGCGGAGCAACCGACGAACAAGACCTGACCGCGCAGCGGAACACGCCCGAGAGCCTTGGTGTCGATGCCGACCGGTGGCCGTCGCGAAAGCCGAAGGCCGGCTGCGTGGCAAGCAGCCGACGCTCTCCGCCGCGCAGCAGCGCCACTTGCTCACCGTCCACGCCGCTGGCGAGCACACCCAGGCAGAACTCGCAGAGCTGTTCGGAGTCGCCCGATCGACCGTCTACCGAGCGGTGCAGCGCGCTGGCCTCAAAACCTCGAGTGATGCAACAACCGGCTGAGACCACCGTCGTTTATGCATCGTTCGCGGCACGATCGTCCCCAGGAAGGACCATGAGCACAAAGGCGCGGCGGCTGGCGGTCACGCTCGTTTGAGACGAGACCTGGTGGGTAGCGATCGAGCAGACACGCTAGATCTGCTCGATCGCTGAGCCAACCGCCTGTTCGTCGATTCCGGCTGCACGATCGTAGAGCGCATGCCAATATTGGAGCCACGCGGCCCGAATCTCCGCCTCCGCCTTTCCCTGGTCATAGGCTGGGGAGATCAAGGGGATGACGCGTTCGACCTGCACCAGCACGATACTGCGGATGGGACTCATGGTGCCACGTTGCCGATAGAATGCGAGCCCTTGCTCAAAGATTGGTCCCTGCTGGTGAACGGTCGCAGAGCCTCTGAAGCGATACCCCTTGCGGATCACCGGATCAACAACATTGATCTCAACGATGGGGTGATGGCGGATATTGGCGATCGTTCCTGGTGAACAGATATCGGCGAAAACAATGTGTTCATCGTCCCAGACGGTAGTTGTTCCTTTGGGCGAAAGATTCGGCGTGCCATCTTCACAGATCGAGGCCACAAATCCTAGTCGCTGCTCGTTGAGGACTCGCTGCATGTCTGGCGTCAACTTCACTGAGGCTGCCATGGTTCCTTGCCCCTCTGCCTCTTCCCAGTCGCACTATTGGAGCCTCCTGTGACTCCCTGCCAAGTCTAACAAAGCTGGTCAGCGCATGCCGCATACTACGGCGGAAGTGAGGCCGCGGCGGCCGGACGCATTCGCTACGCAGCCAGAGCCCTCGACCCACAACTCTTGCAGATGGTTTCAAACCCGCCGATGGCGACAGGCAGGAGTGTGGCTCGGCGGCTCCGGGCGGGTTTTGAAACCATGTCTTAGTCACACCCGGCTGGGCTGCACCTGTCGCGCCGCCGACCCGCGATATACTGCTGACAGCAGACCATCGCGGGGCGCACCGCCCCGGTCAGAAAGCAGGCGGCTTCCATGACTTCAGCAGCGAACAGTGCGCCGCGCGGCGGCGCGGGCGCGGCCTTCTTCGCCGGCCGCTTCGGCATCGATGAGCAGCTCTGCGAACGGCTGATCGGCGTCGCGCTCGGCCGCGGCGGCGACTATGCCGAGCTTTACTTCGAGCACCGCGAGAGCGGCAATATCATCTTCGAGGACCAGAAGGTCAAGAGCGCCGGCGGCGGCGTGATGTCCGGCGTCGGCGTGCGCGTGATTCGCGGCGACTCGATCGGCTACGCCTACACCGAAGACCTCAGCTTCGACGCGATCAAGACGGCCTGCGAGGCCGCCGCCCACATCAGCACCGCCGGCGAGCAGAATCTGCCCGTCGGCATCGACGCGGCGCCCACGCCCTCGTACTATCCCGTGCTCAACCCGGCGGCCGAGGTCGGCGCCGCCGAGAAGCTGGCCGTGATCCGCCGCGCCGACGAGGCCGCGCGCCGCTACCACCCCTCGATCGTGCGCGTCGACGTCAGCCTGGTGGACGAGTTGAAACGGGTGCTGATCGCCAGTTCGGACGGCAAGTTCGCCTCGGACGTGCAGCCGATGGTGCGCTTCAACGTCGGCTGCCTCTCCGAGCTGAACGGCAGCCGCCAGACGGCGCGCTCGGGCGGCGGCGGGCGCTTCGGTATGGAGTACTTCGCTCAGGTCACGCCCGAGTCGCTAGCCGTCGAGGCGGCGCGCGAGGCGGTGCTCTTGCAGGAGGCCGTGCCGGCGCCGGCGGGTGTGATGCCCGTCGTGCTGGGCGCGGGCGATTCGGGCATCCTCCTGCACGAGGCGGTAGGGCACGGGCTGGAGGCCGACTTCAACCGCAAACAGACCAGCACCTATTCCGGCCGCGTCGGGCAGCTCGTGGCATCAGATCTGGTCACGGTGGTGGACGACGGCACGATCGTCAACAGCCGCGGCTCGATCAACATCGACGACGAGGGCAACCCCGGCCGGCGCAACACGCTGATCGAGGACGGCGTGCTGCGTGCCTACATGCAGGACCGCATCTCCTCGAAGCACTATCGCACCGACCCAACCGGCAACTCGCGCCGCGAGACCTTCCGCCACTACCCGATGCCGCGTATGACCAACACCTACATGCTGGCCGGCGAGACGCCGCCGGAAGAGATCATCCGCGGCGTGGGCAAGGGCATCTACTGCGTCGCCTACAGCGGCGGCCAGGTGAACATCAGCAACGGCGACTTCGTCTTCTCCGTAACCGAGGGCTATCTGATTGAAAATGGCCGGCTGGGCGCGCCGATCAAGGGCGTGACGCTGATCGGCAACGGGCCGGACGTGCTCTCGAAGGTCACGGCCGTGGGCACCGACTTCAAGTTGAGCGACGGCCGCTGGACCTGCGGCAAGGACGGCCAGAGCGTGCCGGTCGGCGTGGGCATGCCGACGGTGCTCGTTTCGGCCATCACGGTGGGAGGCACCGAGCAGGCCGTGGGCGGCGGTGCGCTGTCATGAGCACGACAACTACCATGAGCGAAGACTATCAGGCGCTGGCCCAGCAGATCGTGCGCCGCGCCCTGGCGAAGGGCGCCGACGACGCCGAGGCCGTGATCAACGCGGGCAGCGAGTTCACCGTCGCCGTGCGCAAAGGCGAGATCGAGAAGCTGATCGAGGCCGGCTCGCGCACGCTCGGCCTGCGCCTCTACCGCGACGGCCGCGCCTCCGCGACCTATACCTCCGACCTCAGCCCGGAGGGCATCGAGGAGTTCATCGACCGGGCGCTGGACCTGGCGCTGATCGCCGACCCGGACGAGTTTCGCCGCCTGCCCGACTTCGACGCGCAGCCGGCGCTGCCCGATCTCAACCTCTACGACGAGGCGATCGCGCGGCTGACGCCGGAAGAGCAGATCGACTGGGCCAAACGCTGCGAGGCGGCGCTGTTCGCGGCCGACCCGCGCATCACCAACTCCGACGGCGCCGAGTTCTCCAGCGAAACCGGCACCGTCGCCTTCGCCAACAGCCGCGGCTTCGCCGGCTCTTACCCCACCAGCGCCGCATCACTGCAGGTCGAGGCGATCGTCGACGACGCGGACCAGAAGAAGCGCACGGACTACTGGTACACGGTCGAGCGTTCACTGGCGCGCATGCAGTCGCCGGAAGAGGTGGCACGCATCGCCGCCGAGCGCGTGCTGCGCAAGCTGGGGCCGCGCAAAGTCAGCACGCGCGAAGTGCCCGTGGTCTTCGAGCCGGGCATGACGCGTTCGCTGCTGCGCGAGCTGTCGTCGGCCGTGATGGGCACGGCGCTCTACCGCCGCTCCAGCTTCCTGATCGGGCGCGAGGGCGAACAGGCCGCCTCTCCGCTGGTGACGATCGTGGACGACCCGATGCTGCCGGGCGGCGTGGGCAGCCGGCCGTTCGACGCGGAGGGGGTGCCCACGCGCCGCAACGTGCTGTTCGACAAGGGCGTGTTCAAGCAGTTCCTGTTCGACAGCTACACGGCCAACCGCACCGGGCATCAGAGCACGGGCAGCGCGGGCGGCGGCCTGGGTTCGATGCCGACGGTGCGTGTCTCCAACCTGGTGCTGGAGGCCGGCCCGCATACGCGCGACGAGATCATCGCCTCGGTTGCGGATGGCCTCTATCTGACTGAGCTGATGGGCTTCGGCGTCAACCTGACGACGGGCGACCTCTCGCAGGGCGCGGCCGGCTTCTGGATCGAAAACGGCAAACTCAGCTACCCGGTGAGCGAGATCAACATCGCCGGCAACCTCAACGAGCTGTTGCTCGGCATCGAGATGGTGGGCGACGACGTGCAAACGCTTGGCGCAACCGCCGCCCCCACGATCAAGGTCAGCACGCTGATGGTGAGCGGGCTGTAAGGTCCCACGAGGCAGACGCGGCTCGATTTACCTGCCTGCAAGGTAATCGGGCAGCCAGAGCAGGCGCAGCGCCGGTCGCTGCTCAGCAACCAGTTCAAGCGTGGCCCGTGATCCGGAATCGGCGACGAGCAGCGGATAGCCGGTATCTTCCGCAAGCGCGGTATGCGGTATACAGCGTTTCGCTCAGCGGGACGTGGTATTCCGCGGTGGTGAGGAACGCGGCGCGAAGCAATGGTCGCTCAGGAACGATCTTGAGTATCTTCGTCAGGCGCAGTTCACGGAAGAGGCTCGGGATATCATCAGCGAAGTAGCAGCCGATATACGTGTCGAGATCATCGCCCAGGAATTGCGCAATACCACGAAAGACTTCGCGTTCGATCCCGCTCACGGCGTACAGGCTGATGGTTCGAGCTGGGAGCACCTCGTGCAGGAGGCGATCCGCTTCCGGCCCACCGGGCAGGGATTGCGTGTACCATTGAACGGCGACGCCGGGATGCAGCACGAGCCGCTCAACTCCTGCTTGCAGCGCCGTTCCCTCCCGCGATCCGCACCTGCTGAACCAGCCGCATTCGCTCATCGTGTGCCGCGATAGCCTTGCGGAGAGATGCAAGCTGCTCGGCGCCAGGCGGGGTCTCGTCGGCGAGATACGGTTGCAGCCGTCGCCGGACCTGTGCGTGCTCCTCATCCAGAACCCTCGCGGGATCGTAGGGCCGCTGTCCCATGCTCATCACCTCGGAGCCATGATATCGGGCTAACGCCAGATTCGCGAGATCACCGTCGCGGCTGACGAGGTGTAGTCGACCGGGAGCAAGAACGCCTGAGCGAGAGTGAATGCGGGCAACAGCGAAACCTCCCGCTCTCCTCATTCGTGTAGCTCTACGGCTCGAGCTGAACATCTCGCCGTGGTGCGCAGGGCCAGGCGCCGCGCGGCAACCGGCGCCGTCAACGCGGCCGGGTGGCACGGAAGCAAGAGCCACGCGGACCGTCTCGGGATTGGGCACAGCCTGCCCGCCATGCCATTCCGACGACCGCCGGCGTCAATCACTCCGCTCCTTGACGGAGCGACGAGGATGGTACGGCTCATGTCTGGAAAACTGGCAAAACTCGGTCTGCTCGCGGGCGCTGGCATGGCGCTCACGCTGGCGTTCGGCGCAGCGGGGCCGGCCGCGGCACAAACCACCCCGGCACAGCCCGCCCAAACCGCGCCCGGCGCAGTGCTGCCCTGGGAGGCGCGGGTGCAAGGCATGCCCAAGTCGTTCGAGGCGGGCGGCACCGGCGGCTATTACTTCTGGATCGACGACCAGGGCTTCCACCTCTGGACGACCGATCCAGAGAATATCGACAGCCATTACACGGGCACGCTGACCACGGACGGCAGCTTCAGCGCCGTCAGCCTGGAGCAGCCCGAAGGCGACGACCACGTGAGCGGCCAGGGCGGCGGCACGGTGACGTTCGACCTGCACACGCAGAGCGGCATCGACGGCATCAACTTCAGCGTCGATGGCGCGACGAAAATCACGCTGGATCTGATGCGCGACGGGAACAAGACCTCGGTGGATAACATCTTCCTCGGCGAAGACAGCGTCCACCCGGCGCACAACCCGCTGGACGTGCACCAGCACCCGTAGCACCTGTTCAACGCAGCAACAGGTGGTGCGCCTGCTTCGGCCCATCGCCTGTTGCTGCCTGTCCGCGAAGCCGTCTCAGCGCACAACCTCGATCTGCACGCCGAGTTGCAACCCGGCCCAGCTTCGGTCCGCGGTGAGCGCGGGCAGGCCCAGCCGCGCCGCCAGCGCCAGGCAGGCCCGGTCGCCCAGCGAGAGGCCGCGGTGTCTGGTCAGCGGTAACAGCAGGCCGGTCTGGTAGGCAAGCTCTTCGTCGAATGAGATGATCTCCAGATTGAGTTCGCCAAGAATTCGGCGGATCTCATGCTCGTCACGGCCGTCATGGCAGAGTCTGGCGACCACTTCACTCAAATTGATCGCACCGATGGCCGCGCCGGCATCGACGATCGGGGCGACAACTTCCTGTCCCTGCTCCTGCTTCAAGAGCGCGAGCAGGGCCGAGGCGTCCAGGACATGACTACTCACGGGCCGCCTCGGCGCGGCGCTCCGCGATCAGTTCGTCGACGAGTGAACGATCGCCGGGGAAATGCTCGGCAACCCACGCCTGCGCCCGCCGGATCGCCGTTGCCGGAGTGAAGGCTCGGACTTCGTCCCCGTCAAGCGCGAGAGTTACTCGCTCGCCCGGCCGCGCCCCGATCGCCTGAACGAATTCGGCTGGAAGGATCACTTCCCCATTCTCTGTTACCTGCACTTTCCTCGTCTGCATCGGTACACCTCCAAACCGTGTCCAGTTTCCGGTGCTATCGTACCAACTCGACCCGCACGCCGACCTGCAGCCCCGCCCAGGCCGCGTCCGCCGTGAGCGCGGGCAGGCCGAGGCGCGCGGCCAGCGCCAGGCAGGCCCGGTCGCCCAGCGAAAGGCCGCGGTGCTTCGTCAGCCGCAACAGCAGGCCGGTCTGGTAGGCCAGTTCTTCGTCGAAGGGGACGATCTCGAGGCCAAACTTGGCAATCTGATCGCGGATTTCGCTCTCGCTTGCCCCTGTCTGCTGCATGCGCGCGACGACTTCGGCAAGATTGATGGCTCCCAGCGCCGCGCCTTCCCGAGCTGCCTCAAGGGTTCGCTGTGCACCCGGTTCGCCCAGTAAAACGGTCAGCAACGCCGAGGCATCGAGTACGGTACTACTCACGCGCGGCCTCGGCGTGCCGCTCAGCAATGAACTCATCCACGATCGAGCGTCCCTCAGGCACGTACTTGCGGAAGGTCTCCTGTGCCTGACGCGCGGCCTCAGCGAACGTGAACAGATGCAACTCGTTGCCCTGTAACGAGAGCATCAGCGTATCACCTGTATGCACGCCTAAGGCCTTGCGGAACTCAGCGGGGATAATGATCCTGCCACCCTCACAGACCTTTACCCTGACCGGCTTCATCTGACATATCTCCTGAGTTGCTCCATCACTGCCTATTTTGCCATATACTCGGGTACGGATTACAGCCCTTCCGCTGAGAACACCGTCTGCCCACCGACCACGGTTTCTGCGACGGCGATCTCCTGAATCGCGTCGGCGGGCACGCGCAGCGGGTCCGCGCTGAGCACGACGAGGTCCGCCAGCTTGCCCGGCTCAAGCGAGCCGCGACGGGCCTCGTCGAACGAGAGCCAGGCGCTGCCGCGTGTGTACCAGGCCAACGCCTCGGCGGGCGGGATCGCCTGCTCGGCGCCGACCACGCCGGCGAGTTGCGTCTGGCGCGTTGCGCTGCTCCAAATGCCGAGCAGTGGCTGATACGGCGTCACGGGCGAGTCGGAGCCGCCGCCCACCGGCAGGCCGCTTGCTGAAAACGCCCGCAATGGCATGGCGTGGGCGGCGCGCTCCGGCCCCCAGTACTTCACCCAGCCGGCGCCCAGCGCGTAGATCAGCGGCTGCTGCGCCGCGATGCCGAGGCCGAGCCGCCGCGCCGTCTCAAAATGCTCCGGCCGCGCCAGGATCATATGAATGAGCGTCCAGCGCAGCGCCCGGATGCCGACAGCCCGATCGGCGGCCACGAACGCTTGCAGCACCAGATCGATCGCCGCGTCGCCCACGCAGTGCACGCCCACCTGCCAGCCGAGTTTCGCCGCCGCGACGCAAACGGCGGCAAGGTTCTGCTCGCTCACCTGCGGTTTGCCGCGCGGGCTTTCGAGGTCGTCGGCGTGGGCGTATGGCTCGCGCAGGAAGTTCGTCTCCACACCGCCGTCCGCGACGATCTTGATGCCGCCGATGCGCAGCCAGTCGTCACCCAGACCGGTGAGCAGCGGCGACGCTGCCAGCGCCCCGAGCGCGCGTCCTTCGGCGTCGCCCTCAATGCCTGGGGCGAGGCGCGGCATCAGCACCGTACGCACGCTCAGCCGGCCGGCGCCACGCGCCTGCTGATAGGCCCGCAACTCGGCCGCGCCCAGGCCCGGCTCGATCACGCCGGTAATGCCCGCGGCGTTGTACAGCCGGCAGGCCCGCGCGATCGCCGCGACCATTTGCTCGTCAGTGGGGTCGGGCAGAAGGCGCGTCAGCCGTTCGTAGGCCGGGCGACCGATCACGTGGCCGGTGAGACGGCCCGCGGCATCGCGTACAAACGTGCCGCCGCGCGGGTTGACGGTCTCTTCATCAATGCCGGCCAGCGCCAGCGCCGCGCTGTTCGCCACCACGTTGTGGCCGCCACGGCGGATCAGCAGCGGCCGGCCATCCGCAATGCTGTCCAGTTCGTCGCGCGTGGGGAAGCGCTGCTCGGCGAGCTGCGACTCGTGCCAGCGCGACGAGCTGATCACCCAGTTGTCAGCCGGCGTTTGCGCCGCGCGCTCGCCGCAGGCATCGAGCACGTCTTGCACGGTTCGCGCTTGCGCCAGATCGACGTGTTCGGCGTTGAGCCCGGTCTGCAGCAGGTGGTTGTGCGAATCGATCAGGCCCGGCACGACCGTGCGGCCTTGCAGATCCGTGCGCACGGCGTTCGGCGTGGCCAAGTCGCGCATCGCCGCATCCCCGCCGGCAGCGAGCACACGCTCGCCGTCGAGCGCAATGGCGCTGGCGACGCCGCGCCGCTCGTCGAGCGTATGAACCGTGCCGTTGAAAAAGACACGGGTGGCTCTGCCGGACATCTGCCTGCCTCCGTGCGCTGCTGCCCGGACGGTAGCAGAAGCGGCGGCTACGCGGGCAGCGCGATCACCGCCGCCACGAGCTTGTAGCAGAAGCCCTCAAACGGCTCTCCCAGGCTGACGGTGAGGAAGACGCGCGCCGCCGCGCCGATACCTGCCGCTTCGCGCGCGTGCTGGCCGGGCGGCAGCAGGGCGAGGCGCAGCTCGAACTCCAGGTCCGTTACCGCGAGGCTGTACGCCGTGCCGCCGAGCGAGAAGGCGGCACGCGTGCGCCGCTGGCCGCCTGGCCGGTTTTCGACCAGCCAGGCAAGCTCTGCCGGCTCGATCAGCGCGAGCGAGGACGCGGCGGGCTGCTCCGCATACTCTGCCGCGGGCACACGGTCACCGGCTCCGCCGAACAGCTCTGGCCCAGGCGTGGCGATGCCCGCCAACAGCGTCGCCGCCTGGCGGCCTGACAGGCTGCGCCGGCGCTGCCAGCGGCCGGGCGCCAACAGCCAGTTCTCCGGCTGGTGGGCGCGCGGCGCCGGTCCGCGCAGCGGCAGACGCAGCAGGTCCAGCAGCCCCGGCTCCGTGCCGTCGCTGCAGATGCGGTCGCGCCGCTCCAGCGTGCCTGTGTCGGTGTCGCTCACGGGGCGCAGCCAGCGCCGCCCCGCGAGGTCATAGCCGGCGACACAGTGCCCGCCGTACTTGCGCGAGTTGGCCAGGCAGATGATCTCGACCTGCGGCATTGTCGTTTCCTGCCCGGCTACAAATGCCGGATCTCGAATCCGTCCCAGCGTTCGCGCAGATACTCGGCCACGAGGCGGCGGTGGCAGTGCTCGGCGGCCGGCTCGGAGCAGAGCAGCACGCTGGGTGTTGCGAAAAGGTCGCGCGGCAGATGGTCTTCAACGCGGCGCTCAGCCAGCAGCGCGAGAAAGCCGCGCTCGTACGCCGGCCAGCCGCTCTGCTGCTTGCGGTAGCCGTCCAGCAGCTCCTGCGTCGGCGCGAGCAGCGGCTCGTGACGGTAGCCCGCCCCGCAGATCTCGCGCAGGAAGAAGGCGAGGTCATCGCGCTTGGAGAAGCCGGCGAGCTGCGAGACGTTGTTCCGCCGCACATCGATGAGCTGGCGGATGCCGGCCTGCTTCAGCGTTCCGAAGAAGCTGGCGGCGGATCTCTGCGTAAAACCGATCGTGCAGACTTCCACTCGCCCCCCTCCGGCGGCGCCTGTGCGGCCGTGAACAGCGCAAGCTGATCGCCCTGCTTCTGCGCCGCGGCGATAAGATTCGCCTCGGTTTCAACCCGGCCGTCGCCGCGGATGTGCTGTACCGGCACGCCGCGCGTCGCCAGCACACGCGCGATCAGCAGACGCCGGTGGCAGCCGCGCGGGTCTTCTTCGCTGCAGAGCAAGGCAGTGCGGCGTCGTTCGCGCGCCTGCTCGATCTGGACGATGCCACGTTGAAACGAATCCGACTCCGCGAGGCGACCGTACAGCACCCGGCCGTCGGCATCGTAAAAGTGCACGTCGCGCGGTCGGCCGCCCAGCTCGGCGCCCATGAAGGCGTAGCGCATGCCGGCCGCCGCCAGCGCCGCGCGCAGCGCCTCGCGGTCAAATTGCGGCGCATAGCGCGAACGCGGAACGCTGCGCACGTCCACCAGCGCCGCGATGCCGTGCTGGCGCAGCAGGCCGATCAGCGCATCGAGCGACTGGTTGGAGTGGCCGACGGTGTACAGCGCTGGCCCGGCTGGCGTATGCAGGCGGGGCACATCGGATGGATCTGGTTGCTGGTTTGTCGCCTCTGCCATGCTCCGCTCGCTGCCTGGCACGGTGTTGCGCGGGCAATGGTCAGTATGGCATGTCGCCGGCTCGGCAGGGACGATCTGCCGCGAGCCGCCTCAGGCCGTGGCGTCGAGGTTTTGGCCGAGCGGCGAGGCGCCATCGCTCGTCGCGGCGGCGGGCAGCGTCTGCGGGCGCAGCTGCGAGATGTCGAACGTATCGGTCGGCCGCGGCGTTGTCGGCGTGATCGGACCGCCCTGCAGCGCCTGCACGGCGGTGGCGCCGCCCGTGGCGAGCATCTGATAGAGCGGCGCGGCCTGCAGGAGGCTGGCGATCGGGCTCTGCGCGCTCGGGCTGAAGTCGAACGTGGCGGCGGGGCCGGCCGCTGCCGGCGCCAGCACGCGCGAGACCAACTCGTTCTCCACGGCAAGCTGCGAGACCGCCGCGCTGCCCTCGCGCTGCACGAGTTGCGTGACGCTCGCCTGGTTGGGCGCACTGTTTGCCGGAAGGCCGCTGACCGTGGTGACGCCGCTCATCGCATCACCTCCTCGCGTGAGTTCGCTGATGCAGGTATCGAAGCAAGCCGGGCTGGCCTGAAGCCGCCTCCGCGCGCGCTGGCCGAATCGTTACGGAAGACGCGACGCTGCCGGCAGGCACGGCGTCCACACGGTGCGCGGCAGCGAGCGGGCCGGGGGCGTTTCGCCGCAGCCACGTGCGGGCGACGGCGGCATGCCCCCGGCCGCCGTTAGCTGGTAAAGCCCTCCCAACGGGCGAGGGGGCCGCAGGTCGTGCCATTACAGGCCTGCACGCTGTAGTAGTAGAAGTGCCCCGCCACCAGCCCGGCGCTCGCCGGCACGGCCGCGCTCAGCCCTGCCGTCGTCTGTTGGAACATCATCTTGCCGACCGTCGGGTCCCAGACGAACACCGTGTACTGCGTGCCACCCGTGGCCCCGCTGGCCGCGCTCCAGCGCAGCGTCGGCGTGACGCCGTTACCGCTCGAGCCTTCCACGGGCGCCAGCAAGCCCGGCGCCCCCAGCCCCGTGCCGGTGGTGAAGCCCTCCCAGCGGGCCAGTGGGCCGCAGACGCTGCCCGTGCAGGCTTGCGCGCTGTAGTAGTAGAAGTGGCTCGCCTGCAAGGCCGAGGCGGCGGGCACGCTGAGGCTGAGCGCGGCGGTTGTTTGCTGGAAGACCATCGTGCTCGCTGTCGGATCCCAAACATACGCCGTGTACTGCGTGCCGCTCACCGCGCCGCTGGCCGCCGTCCACGCCAGCGTCGGCGTCAGACTGACGTTGGTGGACCCTTCCGCGGGGCTGCTGAGCCCCGGCGCCCCCAGCCCCGCACCGGTGGTGAAGCCCTCCCAGCGCGCCAGCGGACCGCAGCTTGTCCCGTTGCAGGCCTGCACGGTGTAGTAGTAGAAGTGGTCGCCCTTGAGGGCGGAGCCAGCCGGCACCGTGATGCTGAGCGCGGCGGTGCTGCCCTGCCAGGCCATCGTGCTCGCCGTTGGATCCCAGACATACGCCGTGTACTGGGTGCTGCCCGTGGCGCCGCTCGGCGCCGTCCACGTCAGCGTGGGCGTCGTGCTGACGCCCGTGGCGCCCTCTCGCGGGCTGCTGAGCCCCGGTGCCCCGAGGCCCGGGGCGGTGGTGAAGCCGATCCAGCGGGCCTGCGGGCCGCAGGCTGCGCCGTTGCAAGCCTGCACCGCCCAGTAGTAGAAATGACCCGCCACCAGCCCGGCGCCGGCGGGGACGTTCACGCTGAGCGCCGTCGTCGCCTGCTGGAACTTCATCACCTGCGCGTCCGGATCCCAGACGTAGACCGTGTACTGCGTCGTGCCGCTCACCGCGCCGCTGGGGGCGGTCCACTGGAGCGTGGGCGTGAGGCTGACGCCGGTAGCGCCCTCGACCGGCGCGGTGAGTGTGAGTGCGCCGGGCGCCGTGCCGATCGTGAACGTCTGTCCGTTGGACGTGCCGCCGCCGGGCGCCGGATTCACGACCGTGACCGTGGGCGTGCCGGCGCTGGCCACATCGGCCGCCGTGATCTGCGCCGTCAGCTTCGTGGCGCTGACGAAGGTCGTCGGGCGATTGCTCGCGTTCCATTGCACGGTCGAGCTACTGATGAAGTTCGTGCCGTTCACGGTGAGTGTGAAGGCGCCCGAGCCTGCCGCCGCCGCGTTCGGACTGAGGCTCGTCGTGGTCGGCGCCGGGTTGTTCGCCTGCGTGATCGTCACGGTTTGGGCGTTGGAGGGGCCGCCGCCGGGGCCGGGATTGACTACGGTCACGCTGGCCGTGCCAGCGCTGGCCACGTCGGCGGCCGCGATCTGTGCCGTGAGCTGCGAGCCCGAAACGAACGCGGTCGGCCGGCTGCTGCCGTTCCACTGCACGGTCGAGCTGGCCATGAAGTTATTGCCGTTGACCGTCAGCGTGAAGGCCGGGGCGCCCGCGGCGATGCTGTTCGGGCTCACGCCTGTCGTCGCCGGCGTCGGGTTAGCGCCGTTGTCGAAGGCGATGTCGTCCAGATAGAGCGGCGGCTGCGCTCCGCCGGTGGCGTCCTGGATGATGAAGCCGCCGATCGGGATGGCCGTGCCGTTCAAGTCGGCGAGCGGAATGCGGTAGAGCTGCCAGCCGCTGGTCGGCGGCACGCCGCCGTAATCGACCATCGGCACCAGCTTGATGACCTGGTTCGTCGGCGAGATCAGCGCCACGTCGTACGTCTGATTGACCTGCGTCGCCCTGGCCCAGAACTGCAGGTTGCTGAACGGCGTCGTGTCGAGCGGCGTCGAGGTGAACGGGTAGAACGCGCCCCACGCCGCCGTGATCGTCAGCGAGACCGAATCCGGCGTGGAATGCGACTGGCTGGTGTTGGCGTAGTTGACCGTCGAGTTCCAGCTCGCGTCGCCCCAGCCGGGCACCAGATGGTTATCGTAGATCACCAGATGGCCGGGCGTGTTGGGCGGCGGCGTGGGTGTCGCGGTGGGTGGCGGGTTGGGCGTAGGCGTGGGGTTGCCCGGATTGGCGAAGGCCAGCTCGTCCACGTAGAGGTTCGGCCAGACCGCACCGGCTTCTTCCTGGAAGATGATGCCGCCGATCTTCGCGCTGCTGGCGGTGATGCCCAGATCTGCCAGCGGAATCTTGTAGTACTGCCAGGCGCCGACCGGCGGCCCGTCGCCGTAGTCGCCGATGTAGACCGAGTTGCCGATCAGGGCGCCGTTGACGTCGCGGAACTCGACGCCGAAGGTCTTGCCCTGCTGGCCGGCGACGGTGGCCTGCGCGGCGAAGTTGAGCGTGGTGTACTGCGTGCCGTCCAGCGGCGAGGCCGTGTGCAGGTAGAAGCCGCCGTTATGGGTGGTGGTAATGCTGAAAGCCGCCGCCTTCGTACCGGCATAGACCGGGCTGGTGACGTTGAAGTTCGTCGTCGCGTCGTAGGAGTAATCGACCCAGGCGGGATTCAGCGCATCGCCGAAGACGACGTAGTTGGTGGTCGCTTTCGGTGCGGCGAATGCGGCCGTATAGACGGTGTTGGCCGTCGGCACGACGATGTTGTGCTGAATGGCGCCGCTGTCCGACCAGCTCTGCCAGGCATAGCTGCCCTGCGGGCTGCTGGTCGTGATCGTGCGCGTGCCGCCCACGACCGCCGTGATCGTCAGCGGCGCCGCCTGGGTGATGCCGTTGTAGGTGACGCTCAGCCCCGGCGGTGTCGTGGCCAGCGTGACCTGCACGGTCTGCGGGAAGACGTTCACGCTGGCCGTGCCGGTCAGGTTGCGGCTGTCCGTCACCGTGAGGTCGATCTCGAAGAAGGTGTCGTCGCCGTGGTCGGGGATCTGGAACGAGCCGCTGGTTTCGCCGTTGAAGGTGCCGGAGGGATGGATGTGGCAGGTGCCGCCCGGACAGTGATGCATAATGATCGACCAGCTGTAGTTGCTGGCTGGAATCGAGCTGTCGACCGGATCGGTTGCGGTGCCCGCGAAGTTGATCGTGTCGAAGGTCTTATACTGCAAGCCGCTGGCCGGCGCCGTGATCGTCGGCGTCGGACCGCCCAGACCGACGGTGATCTTGGTCTGCGCCGTGCCCGTGCCGCCGCTGGGGCTGGTCACGGTGAGCTGCACGGTGAAGGTGCCGTCCGCCGTGAAGGTGTGCTGCGGGTTGGCCGTCGTGTCGGTGCCGCCGTCACCGAAGGTCCAGGCATACGTCAGCGTGCCGCCCAGCGGGTCGCTGGAGCCGGCGCTGCTGAACTGCACCGCGAGCGGGTGCGGGCCGGAGGTCGGGTTGGCGCTGACCTGAGCCGTGGGCTGCGGGTTCGTGCCGATGTAGCGGATGCGGCGGATCTCGCCGGTGTTGATCGCCACGTAGTACAGGTTGCCGTCCGGTCCGAGGTCCATGTCTACCGGGCCATCGGCGCCCGTGGCGAAGGTTTGCACCGAGCCGGGCACGAGCTGGTTGTTGCTGTCCACGCGCAGCGTCTTGATCCAGCTCTGGCCGAAGTCGCCCATGAAGAAGGCGCCCTGATACGGCGCCGGGTAGCTGCTGCCCGTGTAGAACGCGCCCGCGGTGATCGCCGAACTGCCGCAGCAGTGATTGTAGGTGTAGAGCGGGTTATCCCAGCCGCTGGCGCCGAGTCCGTAGAGCGTCTGGCATTGCGACAGGGGTGCATAGCCGGCCTGCTGATACGGCCCCTCGTAGCAGGGCCAGCCGCCGTTGGCGCCGGCGGGCATCACGAACAGCGACTCCCACGTGTCCCAGCCGACCATGCCGACGAAGGGCGTGCCCGTGCCCGGTTGCAGGGCGAAGCGGTAGGGGTTGCGCAGGCCGTCCGCCCAGACGCGCGAGGCGTTGTCGTTCACGTTGCCGTCGTAGAACGGGTTGGAAGCGAGCCCCTGGCCCGTCGCCGTGATGTGCA
This sequence comes from uncultured Chloroflexota bacterium, assembly GCA_937879875.1. Classification (GTDB taxonomy): domain Bacteria; phylum Chloroflexota; class Dehalococcoidia; order CAUJGQ01; family CAUJGQ01; genus CALFMN01. The sequence continues at coordinate 17,574 of CALFMN010000042.1, forward strand.
GGACTTTGCCGCGCATCCAGTTCAGATCCATCGACTCCAGCGCCGTGGGGTCGACGGCGTTGAAGCCGGCGGACTCGCCGATCGTGAAGAAGATCGTGCCGTCCGGCGCGAACTTGATGTTGCCGACGGAGTGCGAGGCGCTGTCGGACGGCAGGCAGTTGCTGCCCGCCGGGAAGTTGTTGCAGGTCGCGCCGACTTCCGTGCCGAGGATCACGGTCAGGCTGGCCGGGTCGGCCACATCGCCGTTGGCGGTCACGCGGATGAGCTGTGCGGTCTTGGTGCCCGTGTAATTGGTCGGATTGTCCTCGTAAGTGTGAGCGAGATAGACGTAGTGGGTGGTGGCGTAGTTGGGGTCGAGCGCCATGGCGATCAGGCCGCGGTCGCCGTAGTCGTTGGTCGTGCTGGTCAGGTCGAGGAACGGCGTCGGCAGGATGGCGCCGTTCTTCCAGACCATGACCTTACCGCTTTTCTGGCTGACGAGGATGCTGCCGTCGGGCCGCACGGCGAAGTTCGTCGGATCGACGAAGCCGCTGGCGATCGTGTCCTGCACGAAGCCGGCGGGCAGCGCCGTGGCGCTGGGCGCGGCCACGGCGTGCGCGCTGGGCGCAGTGATCGGACCGGCGGAGCCGGGAGCGCCGGTCGAGCCGTTCCATAGACAGCCGGTGTGCGCGGCCTGCGCCTGCTGTTGCGCGGCCCGAAGCTGCGCTGCCTCATTGCCGGTGCCATCGGCTTTGGCCACGCCGGCCTGGATCAAGGTCAGCGCCACGTCCTTGCCGTCGGCGGTCGTGGCGTAGTACATGCGCCGGGCGCGCGAGTCGAAGGTGATCTGCGGATCCTCGGTCAGATGCAGCGGCCCTTTGAAGGTGAGGCTGAGCAGCGTCTTGGTCGTCTGGCGGCCGCAGAGCGTGTTGCCGGCCGGCACGTCGAGGCCGATGATGCCGACTTCGGTGAGCTGGTTGTGGATCATGCCCCACAGCGTGCTGCCGTCGATCGCGCGGATCGGCGCGCTGAGCGTCTGCGGACCGCTGCCGGCGGGCGGCGCGCCGCCTTCGGGTGTCTGCTGCGCGCGCGTGGTGCCGCGGATCGGCCCCACGAGCAGCAGGCCGGCCACGGCCAGCAGCAGAACAAGACGGCGTACGAGAACCCAGCTCTTGATCATACCCACGACACCCACTCCTCAGAGATCACACACGACCGCCCGCGTGGCGTCGGCAGCGTACGAAATTCAGCCAATAGACCAGCGCAGACACACCCAAACGCCAATAGACCGGGCCTGCGCCCGGCGCAACCATACCGTAACACCACGTAGAGTACGAACGCGGAGGTGGCAGGGTTGCAAAATTCCGTCACGTAACGCGTCAACCAGTATTGCAATTTGGTGAAGGCTTGAACCCCCCAATCCTGCTCAGATATAAACGACGCCGGGCGCGCGATTCACTCCTTCTCCGACACCTGATCTTCGAGCGGGATTCAGAAGGCCTTTAGCACCAGCCCCGCCGCGGCGCCGCCCAGCACCAGCCAGGCCGAGTTCAGGCGCAGTCGCAGCAACAGCACCAGCGCGAGCGCCGCCAGCACCGCCGCCGGCAGATCCACGAGCGCCGCGCGCCCAAGTTGCCAGGTCACCGCCGCCATCAGGCCAAGCGCCGCCGCGTTCACGCCGTCCAGCACGGTGCGGACGGCGGGCGAGCGCCGCGCCAGCGGCAGCACCTGCACGATCAGCGGCGCATAGACGAAGGCGGGCAGGAAGATCGCCAGCGTGGCGAGCAGCGCCCCGCCGAAGCCGCCGGTCAGGTAGCCGACGAACGTGGCCGTGGTGAACACCGGCCCCGGCGTAAACTGGCCGACGGCAACGGCGTCGATCAGTTGCTGGTTGGTGAGCCAGTGCAGCCGCGTGACGAATCGTCGCGCAGGAAGGCGAGCAACACGTAGCCGCTGCCGTAGAGCACGGCGCCGATCTTGAGGAAGGTCAGGAAGAGCGTGAGCGGGCTGTAGCCAGCGGCGTGCGCCGCGCCCGCGGCCAGCAGCGGTGGCAGGGGCGCCAGCGGCAGCGCCGGCGTGAACGATCGCACCGCGCCGCGCAGCCATTGCCAGCGCAGGCGCGGGCCGCGCACCACCAGCGCCAGCGCGCCGCCGCCGAGCAGCAGCGGCAGTGGATTCAGCCCGATCAGAAACAGCGTCAGCGCCACCAGCGCCAGCGCGGCGAACAGCGGACCTTTGATCGCCGTGCGGCCGAGGCTCCACAGCGCCGCGGCGACGATCGCGATGATCACGGGCTTAACGCCGTAGAGCAGCCGCCCCGCCGCCGGCGTGCTGCCGAAGCGTACGTAGGCCCAGGCGAAGGCGAGCACCAGCAGCATCGCCGGCAGAATAAACAGCGCGCCGCCCAGCAGCAGCGCCACGCGCCCGGCGCGGCGGTAGCCCAGCAGGATCGCCAGCTCGGTGCTGCTGGGGCCGGGAATGAGATTCGCGGCGCCGAAGAGGTCGAGAAACTCCTGCGCGGAGAGCCAGCCGCGCCGCTCCACGACCTCGCGGCGCATCATCGCCACGTGCGCCGCCGGCCCGCCAAAGGCGATGCACCCAGGCGCAGGAACAGCGCCGCGACTTCGCGACGGGGGTGAGTGGTGAATGGTGAGTCGTGAGTGGAGGGTTCTTCCGGCATCACCCGCGTTCGCTTCCCGGCGCGGCGCTGATGCCGCCGGGCACATGCTACAGCGGGGCAGCCAACCGGGCCGCCGCTCATCGCCTACCATTCACCATTCACCGCGGTTACAGCAACCGCAGAGCGGCGGCGGCGGCAAAGGCCCGCGCGCGGTGCGCTGTAGTGGAATCCATTGCGCGGAGCCGGATGCTTCGCAGTCGGTTAGAGGACGCCGGGCCGGCGCGAGCACGGTGAGGCAATGCCGGGTCGTCTGATTGGCCGGGGCGGCAAATGGGCGGGGATGGTCTATCCGCTGGGCGATGCGGTGATTTCGCTCGGGCGCAGCGCCGAGAATCAACTCGTCTTTGCCGATCAGCTGATCTCGCGCCGGCACGCCGAGCTGCGCTGGGACGGCGTGTTGTACGTGCTCTACGACCTGGGCAGCAAGAACGGCATCGCGGTGAACGGTGAGCGCGTCGCGGCGCAGCATGTTCTGGCCGATGGGGACATCATCAGCGTGCCGGGGCTGGCCGGCCTGCAACTCGCCTTCGAGGCCGACGAAGACACGGTGACGGCGCGGGCCGGCGCCCGGCCGCAGGCCGCGGTGGTCATCGACCCGCGTACCACGGAAGTGCGCGTGCGCGGCGTGACGGTGAACCTGACGGCGAAGGAGTACCACGGCCTGGCACTGCTGTACGAACGCGGCGGCGCGCTGGTGACGAAGAACGAGCTGGCCGAACGCGTATGGCCGGAGTTCGCCGGCGCGGTCAGCGACGACAGCATCGAGAACCTGATCTACCGCCTGCGGCGCAAGCTGGAGGAGGATCCGGAACGGCCGCGTCAACTGCTCACCGTCCGCGGGCGCGGATACCGACTCGGCGTATCGTGAGCGGCCGTAACGGCTCTCCCCGCGGCCGGTTCTGCTTGACGGCGCACGCGCCAGGATGGGCGCGGTGACCGGCCCGGGCGCCCTGCTCTGCGGACGCTATCTTCTGGCGGAGTCGATCGGCCAGGGCGGGATGGGCACGCTCTACCGGGCGACGGATCAGCGTACCGGCGGTTCAGTTGCCGTCAAACTCTTGCACATCGACGACGCCGACGATCCGGGAATCGGCCGGGCGCTGCGACGCGAGGCGCGGGCGGCGGCGGCGATCACGTCTCCGCTCGTGGTCAAAGTGATCGACCTCGATGTCCACGACGGCCGTCCGTTTCTTGTGTTGGAATACGTTCCCGGCGAAACGTTGCAGGAGATGCTGCGGCGCCGCGGCCGCCTGCCCGTGGTCGAGGCGCTGGCGATCGCCGCTGATGTGGCGCGCGCCCTGGATGCAGCAAACGCCGCCGGCATCGTCCACCGCGATCTGACACCGCGCAACCTCAAGCTGGCGGATGGCCACGTCAAGGTGCTCGACTTCGGCATCGCGCGCATTCTGACCGCGGGGCAAACAACCCGGACACAGGGGTTCAGCGGCACCCCGCAGTACAGTGCTCCCGAGCGGCAGTGGAGCTCGGGAGACATTCGGGCGGACCTCTACTCGCTCGGGATCGTGCTGTACCGCATGCTCGCAGGACGGCTGCCGTTCACCGCCCCGACGGCAGCGGCGGTGCTTTTTCAGCACGCGACGACGCCAGCGCCGGCTTTGTCAGATGATATCCCCGCCGGGGTTCAGGGCATCGTGCTGCGCTGCCTCGAAAAGGATCCGGCGCAGCGCTTCCAAACGCCTGGCGAGCTGCTGGCGGCCCTCGTTGCCGCGCAGCAGGCCGCGCCGGAGCCCGCCGTTGCCGGCGCGGCGCTGGATGCCCGGCCCGCCGCACCGCGGCAGCCAGGCGCGGCCGCCGTCGGTGGAGACGACGCGACTGCCCTCGGTGATCCGATCTTCGTTCGCCGTCCAGCGTGGTCGGTTACGCCGCACCCACCCGCGGAGCGCGCTGCGCACGCTGCCGGCCGGCGACGGTGGGCGCTTGCCGGCATCACGATTGGGAGCGTGCTGCTGGTGTTGCTCGGGGCGGCGGTGCTGCGCCTCGGCCGGCGAAGCGGCGCGGCGCCCCGGCCGGCGACGGCAACCGCCGTCGGCGTGAACGGTCCAGACCTCGGCGCACCCGGCACGGCAGCCGCGGCTGCCTCGGTATTGCCGATCGGCGTCGCGCCGGCAGTCGATGCACTCCGTATTGACGGTCCGGGCCTGCCGGTGCAACTCAGCGCCGGGCAGCCGCGCCGCCTGCAATTCTCCGGCGCTGCCGGAGCGTCCGTGACCCTGGCGCTGACGGACGTGCCGGCAGCAGCGGCGAGCTACGCGATTGACGTGTTCGTGAACAATGCCGACGGCCAGGAGATCGGTTCGACGTCCATTGCAAGCCCCGGGGGTCCGTTGTTCCTCGGCCCGTTGCCGGCCGCGGGCAGCTTTCTGATCACGCTTGGTCTCGAACCGGGCGTCGCCGCGTCCTCCGCCACCGTCGAACTCACGAGCAGCGTGATCGGCCAGATCGGTATCGGCGGCGGGCCAATCTCGATCGCGCTGTCGCGCCCCTGGCAACAGGCGCTGCTGACCGCCGATGCGCACGCCGGCCAGCGGCTCGATTTGGCGCTGGCCACGGTTCGCACCGATGGCCCGGACTGCTGCGTGACCGTCGCCATCACCGCGCCGGACGGAACGACCGTCGTTGCGATCAACCAATCGCTCTCGACGGCCGGCGCCACGCTGCGCACGGAGGCGCCCCTGCCGGCGGACGGCCGCTATACCATCACTGTTCGCCCCAACACCGTCCGCACCGCTTCCCTTACCCTTACGCTGACCGCTGAACAGGGCACGGCAACCCGGTGATCGCCAGGCGCTGCGCCCCAAACCGACGTCGAGCAAGCCGGCCGCCAGCCCGCCACGATCGCCCGGCGTGAGGAGACCGCCCGCGCCGGCGAGCCTCGGCGCGTGACCGGCCGCCAGCCCGTTGCCATGCCCGGTACGTGCGGCCCGAGGCCCTGATCGTGATTCGGAATCACCGGCCAAACAACGCGAGACCGCCCGCCGCTCGTGTAGGCGGCGGGCGGTCCCTCCGTCCCCTGTTCCCCTTGCGACAGGATCTGCTAGCCGCCGCTCACCGGGTTGCCCACGAAGTCGTCGCCGTAGGAGCAACTCGCGTAGAAGCTGATGATGTTGTTGTCGAAGTTGCTGTCGCTGGTCTGCTTATCGACGTCCACGATCACGGTCACCGCCTGGCCGCAGCCCATGCCGGGGATGGAGAGATACTCGGACTCGCCGGCCTGGAGGCCGCCGGAGTTGACCGAGAACGACTGCGCGCTCGCGATCACGGCGATGCGGAAGGGCACGGCGTAGCCCTGGCCGATGTTCGCGACGCGCACGCGGTCGTTGCCCGCGCCGTCGTAGCCGTCACGCACCACGACCAGGTCCGGGGCGACGGGCGCAGCGGGGCCGGCGCTGCCCGTGTCGATCCGTGCGCCGGCCTGATTGTTATCGTCCACGGCCTGCGCTCGCACAGCGGGTGTTACGCAGACGTGATCACCCGGGACCGCCTCGCGCCAGACATAGCCCTGGCGGCAGGTGTCCGGACCGTAGGTGTGGTTGCCGGGGTCCACGCGCTCGGCGGCATGCGCGTTGTCGAACGCGGCCTGGTCGCGTGTCGCCGGGGTGACGCAGACATGGTCGCCGGGCGCGGCTTCACGCCAGACGTAGCCCTGGCGGCAGCTATCGGCCGAGGCGGTGCTCGGCGCCGCTGCGTGTGCGCGGTGCGCACTGCCGAGGCTCGCGGCGCCGAGCATCAAGCCGATCGCCGGAACCAGGCCGAGCAGATACCGGGCGCGCCGGCCTGGACCGCGCGAGTCATCGGGCTCTTCCCGGGTGTTTGGGACGCGAATCATCGTGGCACCTCCTGCATTGGTGTGATGCCACCAGCATCGCCGGCAGCGACTCAGCCGTCGTGAAGGCCGGCTGAACGGCAGCCGAAACCTGGCTGAAGCCTGCCGGCCGTATAGGCCCGTCCGCCGCCTCCCCAGTCAGAGCGGTCGCCCGTGGCATCGACCGGCGGCGCCGCTCGCCGTCTTCCATTCACCGCTCACTACTCCCCACTCACCCCGTTCACAGCCGCCGCGCGAGAAAGTCGGCCAGCAGGCGGTAGGTTTCGGTCTTCTGCTCCAAATCCGTGCTGCCGTGGCCCTCGGCGCCCTTTTCGATGTACTCGAAGTCCTCGCCTTCGCGGCGGCCAAGCGCCAGCAGCCGCTCCCGCACGACGTGCGCCTGCTCGATCGGGCAGCGCGGGTCGTTCACGCCGTGGACGATCAGCAGCTTCGCCCGCAGGTTCTCCATGAAGTTCACGGCGCTGCGGTCGCGCCACAGCTCGGCGTGCTCCTCCGGGTCGCCCATCTGCTGGCGCAGATAGTACTTGAAGTGCTCCATCGAGGCAGCGTACAGACGCGGCAGGTCGCTGATGCCCACCCAGGCGGCGCCGGCCTTGAACAGCTTGGGGCGTTTGACCGTGATCAGGAAGGTCATAAAGCCGCCGTAGCTGCCGCCGAACACGGCCACGCGTTGCGGGTCCACATCGGGCAACGCCTTCAGATACGCCGCGCCCGCAGCGATGTCTTCCAGATCCACGCCACCCCAGTCGTTCAGCGCCGCGTCGCGGAAGCTGACGCCGTAGCCCGTGCTGCCGCGCGGGTTCGGCTCCAGCACCACATAGCCGTGGTCGGCCAGGAACTGCGCGTACGGATCGAAGCTCTTGAGATACTGCCCCGTCGGGCCGGCCCCCTCCCTGGCCCTCCCCCAATGCGTTGGGGGAGGGGAAACGATGTTGATCATCCGATCTCCCTCCCCCATAGCGATGGGGGAGGGCCGGGGAGGGGGCCGGGCGGTAGAGCAGCGCTGGAATGCGCGTGCCGTCCGCCGACTCATACCAGATGTAGTCGCAATCCACGAACAGCGCCGGATCGATACTGCCGTACTCCGGTGCGAGCAAGGTACGCAGGCTGTCATCGGCGAGCGAGTAGAGGCTGAGGCCAGGGCGCGCCGTGGGCGTGCTTTCGGAATAGGCGATCGCGGAATCGTTCAGTGCGAAGGCCGCGAAGCCGACGACGCCGGGAGGCAGGCCAGGCTCGCGGGCCGCGCCGCTCGCCACGTCGTAGACGACGATCTCGGTCTGCGCGTCGCGGTTGCGCAGGCAGAGCACACTGCGGCCGTCCGCGGAGAACTCGACAGGATACTGCTCGATGCCCTCCGCGCCCAGCCAGTGCACGGCGCCCGTCTCGATCTCAAACAGACCGGAGCGGGTGACACCGCTCACGTCAGAGCCGATCAGCAGCGTGCGGCCGTCCGGCGACCAGTCGGCCGCCAGCTCTTGCGAGCCTTCGGCCAGGCGCAGCAGACGGCGCTGGTCGCTGCCGTCGGCGTTCATCAGATAGATATCGAGGTTGCGCAGGTCGGGCGATTCGTTCGTGGAGAAGGCGATGCGGTCGCCGTCCGGACTCCAGAGGCCGGCGGCGGTCGGGAAGGGGTAACGCGTGAGCTGCTGGTACTCGCTGCCGTCGGGGCGCATGCGCCAGAGGTTCATCTGGCCGACCTTGTTGGTTTGCACCAGCAGCCAGGCGTCGCCGGAGCTGAAGGCGATCGGGTACTCCTGGCAGGTGGGATCATCCGTAAGTGGCCGGAGCGTGCCATCGGCGAGGTCGATCGCGATCAGATTATGCTGCTCGTCGCCGTCGCGATCGCGTGGGAAGACGATGCGGTCGCCGGCGCGGTTCCAGACGAAGCCGGCGTGCAGGCTGCGCGGCAGGCCGCCGCGGCCCGCCTGGCGCTGCTCGCCCGATGCCAGGTCGAGCAGGCACAGCTCGAGTTCGCCCGTTTTGTCCGAGTAGAAGGCGACACGATCGCGCTGAAAGCTGACGGCGGGAAAGTAGATGCTTGGCAGCCGGGCCAGTTCTTCGAGCGGGATGCGGCCGGTATCGGCGACAGTCATGATCTGCTCCTGAGCGCGGGCATTGCTCACATCAAACCGTAGGGAATGGCAGGGATACAGCGATGTGGCTCCAGAGTAAACGAACGGCGATCGCGCTTTTGCGTATGCGGGTGGGCGGCGTGGCCTGGCGACGCAGTTGCCAGCGCGGGCCGCCCTGCGCCATCATGCCGGGGGTGGCGCACACGGAACCGACGTGCGCCGGTTGGGGGCAGGCATGAAGCTCCGGCTGGGCATCCACATCGGGCCGCAAAACATCAGCATGGCGGACCTGCGCCGGCTCTGGCGCTTCGCCGATGAGCATCTGGACTGGATCTCCGTCTGGGACCACTTCTACGAAGCGCCGTATATCAACGGCGAGAGCCCGCACTTCGAAGCGGTGGCGATGATGGCCGCGATCGCCACGGACACCCAGCGCGTGCGCATCGGCAACATGGTCTTCTGCATGCTCTACCGTAACCCCGGCCTGCTGGCGAAGTCCCTGATCACGATCGATCACCTCAGCAACGGCCGCCTGGAGATCGGGCTCGGCGCCGGCTGGCACGAGGCCGAGTTCGCCGCCTACGGCTACGCGTTCCCGCCGATCAAACAGCGGCTCGATATGCTGGAAGAGGGCACCGAAGTGCTCAAGTCGCTGCTGGCGCAGCCGCGCACGGAGCACCACGGCACGTACTATCAGATGAACAACGCCGCGCTCTATCCCAAGCCGGTGCAGGCGCATGTGCCGCTCTGGATCGGCGGGCGCGGCGAGCGGCGTACGCTGCGCATCGCCGCGCGCCACGCCGACGGCTGGAACGTGCCCTACATCGGCGCCGACGAGTTCGCCCACAAGTGCCGGGTGCTGGACGAGTGGTGCGAGAAGGAGGGCCGCGACCCGAAGTCCATTGAGCGCGGGATCAACCTCGCCTTCAACATGGCGTCGAACGCGAAGGCGGCGGCGCTAGCCACCGAGCGGGCGCGGCAGCAGTGGGGAGCGCAGGCCGAGGAGCGGATGGCCGGCGTGCTCACCGGCGGGCCGCAAGAAGCGATCGAGAAGATCGCCCGCTACGCCGAAGCGAGCGCCAGCCGCCTGAACATCGCCATCCGCCCGCCGGTGGACTGGGAGGCGCTCGACGCCTACGTGAAAGAGGTCGCGCCGCAGTTCAGCTAAGCGGGCGGGCGGCCCTACCCTTGCCCCCGTCCCCTCTCATCCAGGACCGCGCAACGACCGCAGATAGCGCTCGACTGAGCGCTCCACGCTGCGAGCGCCGTCGAGCGCGACAACGCGGCCGTCCCAGGCGCCGTAGATGCGCTCGTACGCATAGGGCCGTACCGTGTCCACGATCCGCTCGATCGCCGCGGCCGAGAGCGGGATCAAGTTGGGATAGCTGTACATGAAGCTGACGTAGCGGCGATCCATCACCACCGTGATCGTATCGCCGCTGAGCAGAGCGCCGCGGCCATCCGCACCTGCCGCCCAGTGCAGCAGCGCCGCACCGTCGAAATGCCCTCCGGGATTGAGCAGCGTAATGCCAGGCAGGATCTCGCGGCTCACGCCCTCCCAGAGCACGATCGCCGGGCTTTGGCGCTGCACCCAGCCAGCGTCGGCTCGGTGTACGTAGATCGGGCAGCGGTCGAAGACGTCGCTCCACGCCACCATCGCCCCGTAGAAATGCGGATGCGAAAGGGCGATCGCCTGCACGCCGCCCAGCGTCCGCAGCGCCGCGATCGTCTCGTCGTCCAGATAGCTGATGCAGTCCCAGAGCACGTTGCCCGCGGGCGTACACACGAGCAGCGCTCGCTGGCCGATCGCAAACTGCGGCTCGGTGCCGATGCTGACCAGGTCCGGCTCTTCGTCGCGCAGGACATTGCGCCGGCCGCTCTCTGCTAGCTCGGCAAGCGTTGTCCACTGCTGGCCGTGCCAGCCGACGTACTGACGCTCATCCTCGCAGATCGGGCAGCGGGCGGGCGACGTCTCGCCCGGTTGGGCCTGCACGCCGCAGGTCCGGCAGATGAACGCCTCCATGCCGCCTCCGAGTTCAGCCGGCAGCCGCGCGCTCAACGAGCGATATATCCGCCGTCCACCACCATCGCCGCGCCGGTGACGAAGGTCGATTCGTCGGAAGCGAGGAAGAGCGCCATGCGGGCGATGTCTTCGGCCTCGCCGACGCGCGGCATGGGCTGCATGCGTTTCAGCCGCTCCAGCGACTCGGCCGAGCCGCCGGTGATGCGCTCCACCATCACCGTGTTGACCACGCCGGGACAGATGCAGTTGACGCGCACGTTGTAGCGGGCGTTCTCCAGCGCCGCGGTGCGCGTGAGGTTGACCACGCCGGCCTTCGACGCGCTGTAGGCGGCGGCGCCGTGCCAGCCGACGAGGCCGGCGACCGAAGCGGTATTGATCACGCTGCCGGCGTTCTGCCGTGCCATCACCGGCAGTGTGTGCTTCATGCCCAGAAAGACGCCGGTCAGGTTCACGGCCAGCACGCGCTGAAAGTCGTCCAGACTCTGCTCGGTGAGGTGGGCGGAGGGTCCTTCGATGCCGGCGTTGTTGAAAAGGATGTCCAGCCAGCCATGTGCCGCCACGGCGCGGTCGATCAGCGCCTTCACCTCAAGCTCGTTGCTGACATCGGCGCGCTGAAAGACGGCCTCGCCGCCGCCCGCGCGGATGCTGGCCGCGGCCTCCTCGCCGCCGGCGACGTTGACGTCCGCGAGCACGAGCTTCGCCCCTTCGGCGGCGAACAGCCGTGCCGCCGTGCGCCCCATGCCCGAGCCGGCGCCGGTAATCACGGCCACTTTGTCGTCGAGTCTGCCCATGCCTTGCGCTCCTGCCTGCTGCTGCCGGCAGCGTACCATGCGAGGGAACAGGGGTTAGGGGATAGGGAATAGAGGGCTGGGGAGCGGGGCGCCGCGCACGAAGCCGAACGTACTGTGGCCGCGGTTGACCCGGCGTGAGGCGGCAGCATACGTTCGAGCGGGGCGGGTGCGCGCCCGCGCGGAGGGTTCAAATGGCGCTCGGCCGTTCGTCCGGCATGCCGCCGGTTCCAGAAGGGACCGCCGCGGTGCAAACCACGGCTTCAGGCCTGCAGTATCAGGATATCGTTGAGGGAAGCGGCGCCCAGCCGCAGCAGTATCAGAAGGTCAGCGTGCACTACACGGGCTGGCTGGAGGACGGCAAGAAGTTCGACAGCTCGCACGACCGGCGCGAGCCCTTCTCCTTCACCCTCGGCGCGCGCCAGGTGATCGCCGGCTGGGACGAAGGCGTGGCGTCGATGCGCGTGGGCGGCAAGCGCCGGCTGCTGATCCCGCCGGCGCTGGGCTACGGCGCACGCGGCGCGGCCGGCGTCATCCCGCCGAACGCGCGCCTGATCTTCGATGTGGAGCTGTTGGGCGCGAAGTAGTATCGCGTGAGGCATCGGCGTGCCAGGGTCGCGGCGACCGCTGCCCGCTGCCCGCCAGCTCCAGGCCGCGTCTCAGAATATCAACCCGCTCCGCAGCACGCTGAGAACCATGCCCGAGCCGGGAAGGGGCTGCTGGAACGTGTCCTGCGTCGTGCGGCGCCGGGGCCGGCGGTGTCCTTGCGGAACCGGGGCAGGCGCCCCGCCAGTCGATCGGCACAGCGCTTCACGACGAAGCGTAACCGGCCGCCGGCGCGTGGACCCTGCGCGGCCGGCCAGAGAGAATAGAGGGAGGGGCAGCCGGCGCCGAACCAGGTCGCCCAGCCTGGCCAGCACAGCAAAGGACTCACCCGCATGCGTGCCATCCTCAGCGTCTACGACAAGGCCGGCGTTGCCGGGTTCGCCGGCGGGCTGGCGCGGCTCGGCTGGGAGCTGTTCAGCACGGGCAACACGAAGACCGCGATCGATGCGGCCGGCGTGCCCGTGCGCAGCATCTCCGACCTCACCGGCTTTCCTGAAATCCTCGACGGCCGCGTGAAGACGCTGCATCCGGCGGTGCACGCCGGCCTGCTGGCGCGGCGCGATCTGCCGGAGCATGTGCGCGAGTTGGAGTCTGCCGGCCTCGGCACGATCGACCTGATCTGCAACAATCTCTATCCGTTCGTGCGCACCGTGCACGGCGGCGCCGATCTTGAAATGGCGCTGGAGAACATCGACATCGGCGGGCCGGCGATGCTGCGCGCCGCTGCGAAGAACTTTCCCCACGTGATCGCGATCGTCGATCCGGCCGACTACGCGCCGGTGCTGGACGCGCTGGCCGCCGGCGGTTTGCCTCTGGCCGAGCGGCGGCGGCTGGCGCAGAAGGCGTTCCAGCACGTCGCCAGCTACGACACGGCGGTTGCTGAATACTTGCGCGGACCGGACGATCGTTTCCCCGAGCACTTGACCCTGGCATACCAGAAACGTTTCGATCTGAGGTACGGGGAGAATCCCCATCAGCAGGCGGCCTTCTACGCCGAGCAATCGGTGTTTGCGTCCGGCGCGGCCGGCATCGCGGGTGCGCGGCAACTCCACGGAAAGGAGCTGTCCTTCAACAACATTTTGGACGCCGATGCGGCCTGGAGCGCGGCGTGCGGCTTTCCTGAGCAGACGGTCGCAATTATCAAGCACACCAACCCCTGCGGTCTCGCCTCGCACACGGACCAGGCAGAAGCCTACCGCCGGGCGCTCGCGGGCGATCCGGTCTCGGCCTTCGGCGGCATCGTCGCCGTCAACCGCCCGCTCGACGTGGCGACGGCGGAGGCGATGAAGCCGGTGTTCTACGAAATCGTGATCGCGCCCGCGTTCTCCGAAGAGGCGCTGGCCGTGCTCAAAAAGAAGCGCGACCTGCGCATTCTGGAAGTGGACGGCGGAGCGCAAGCGGCGGTCGAGCTGGACTACCGCCGCGTCTCCGGCGGCCTGCTGCTGCAAACGCCGGACGCCTATCCCGAGGAGCAGCTTGCCTTCACGCCGCAGAGCAAGCGGTCGCCCACGCCGGCCGAGCTGGACGATCTGCGCTTCGCCTGGCGGGCGGTGCAGAACGTGAAGTCGAATGCGATCGTGCTGGTGAAAGATCGGCAGATCGTGGGCATGGGCGCGGGCCAGCCGAACCGGGTGGTGAGCGTGCACCTGGCGGTGCGGGCGGCGGGCGAGCGGACGGCGGGCTCGGTGCTGGCCAGCGATGCCTTCTTCCCCTTCCCGGACGGCCCGCAGCTTGCCGCCGACGCCGGCGTGACGGCGATCGTGCAGCCGGGCGGCTCGATCCGGGACGCGGAGACGGTGGCCGTGTGCGACAACGCGGGGATCGCGCTGGTGCACACCGGCGTGCGGCACTTCCGGCACTGAGGTGCAATGCGCCCTGCTTCTCCGGCGGTAACTTTGCCCGCGCCGCGGCGTTTTGTCCTTTGAGGGATGAGACCCGGATATCGGGAGTCGCCATAATGGCGGCCGCTCCCGCATCGACACTAATGTTGAAATAATTCCGACACGGCGCGACCCCGCCCGCGTGGGAGTGAAAGGGAAAGATTTCGGTGGCCATCGCACCCGGACGCACGATTGCCGAGCTGGACCAGATCGTGGAGGCGCTGCCCCACGCGCGTCGCAGCTTGTTCGAGCGCATCTTCGACGTTCACGTCAGCCACGGCCGGCTGCTGCCGCCGGCCGAAATGGAACCGTGGATCATCAAGCAGTTCGGCAGCCTCGATGCCACGCTCGAACAGAAGATCGTGCGCGTCACCAACCAGATCACGCTCGACGGCGTGCTGTTCAACTGGCTGCGCTCCAGCCGGCCGATGTGGAAGGCGCCCTCGCTCGACCTCGACGCCGAGCTGGAGAAGAACGCGCCCAACGACCCGCTGCGCGACCCGTATCACGGCACGCCGGAAGACGTCTTCGGCCGCATCGAAGGCAAGTACTGCGTCACCGCGAGCAACATCGCCAAGTTCGACGGCTTCCACGGCCTCGTCGTCTTCCGCGAGCCGCATCCGCTCGCCTGGACGCGCGAGACGCTGCACGACTACATCGACACCGGCTCGCGCTGGGCTGAGGCGGCCAACGCGATCGACGCCGACGCGCAGTACTACCTCTATATCTGGAACTGCCTCTGGCGGGCGGGCGCCTCGCTGCTGCACGGTCACGCACAGGTGATGCTGGGCAAAGGTATGCACTACGCCGCCGTGGAACAGCTGCGCCGCGCGGCGCTGCTCTATCAGGCGCAGTACCGCGCCAACTACTTCAACGACCTCTACGAGGCGCACGCCGACATCGATTGCGCCTTCTCGCGCGGCGACGTGCGCGTGCTGGCCAATCTGGTGCCGAAGAAGGAGAACGAGGTACTGCTGTTCGCGCCCTCGCTCTCCGACGACCTCAAGGATCGTATCTACGACGTGCTCGCCTGCTACCGCGACCGCATCGGCGTCACCAGCTTCAACCTGGTGATGTACATGCCGCCGCTGGGCGAAACGGAGGAGAACTGGGAGGGCTTCCCGGTCGTGGTGCGCATTGTCGATCGCGGCGACCCGATGGCGCGCACCGCCGACATCGGCGCGATGGAGCTGTACGCCGCCAGTGTCGTCTCCAGCGACCCCTTCCGCCTCGCCGCCGCGCTGGACGATGCGGTCGGGGGGTAGCAGACACACCTGTTGTCACAGGCGCAGCGTCCCCTCTCCAGATGTGCTGGGAAGGGACGCTGCGCTGTGTTGACACCGCTCGCTCGGATCGATATAGCATAAATGCGATGGCATGGGGCGAGGTTGAAGCAGAGCACGAGGTCGAGGAGTGGCTCAATTCTCTGCCGGACGATGAGTTCGGCGCCGTTGAGTATCACATTGATTTGCTTGCCGAACGCGGCGTGCTTCTCGCCGAGCCGTACACGCGCCAGTTATTCGGGAAGCTGCGAGAGCTACGTTTCTACGTCGGCCGCGAGCAGATCCGCGTCACGTACTTCATCGCTTCGGGGCGGCGGATCGTTTTGCTCACTGTGTTCCGTAAGACAAGGCAGCGTGAGCGGGCTGAAATCGCCCGCGCGTATGCCGCGATGGAGCGCTGTCTCGCCGCGGGGCACACGGCGGAGGACGACTGATGACTGAACGCCGCACATGGAGCGCGATTAAGGCGCAGCGCGCCGATACGCCGGAACGGCGCGCGGGCTACGAGCGCGCCCGGTTGGCACACGAGCTGGGCGCGAAGGTCCGAGCATTGCGCGAGGCCCGGGGACTGAGCCAGGCGGAGCTGGCCCGGCGCATGGGCACCACGCAGTCCGTGATCGCACGGCTTGAACTCGGCGGCGCGGAGCCGCGCCTCGACACGCTGCGCCGCGTCTGCGCGGTGCTGGACGCCGACTTGACGGTCGAACTGAGCCCGCACGGAGCCGCCGCCGCTCGCGCCTGAGCTACGCCTGCCTCGAAGAGCGTGCGAAATGCAGGATAGACCCTCGCAGCACGAAATCCTCGACGCCGTGCAGCGCTTCCTCGACGACGAAGTTGTGCCGGCAACTGAAGGGCGCACGCAGTTCCTCGTGCGCGTGGCGGCGAACCTGCTGCGCACGCTGGACCGCGAGCTTGCACTCGAAGAAGACCAGCTCGCCCGCGAGTGGCAGGGGCTGGATGAACTGCTCGGCGCGGAGCCGCCGCCCGCCGGCCGCGAGGCGCTGCGCGAGGCCGTGCGCCGGCGCACCGCAGCGCTGTGCGAACGCATCCGCGCCGGCGCCGCCGACGAGGGCGAAGAACGCGCCCGCATCGTCGCCCATGTACGCGAGAGCGTGCGCGACAAGCTTGTGGTGACCAATCCCGGCCTGCTGAGACGCTAAGAAATCTCAAGCTTGAACCACGCCGCGCCTCTGCCGCATGCTGAGGGCGTTCGCCGCTCGTTTCGTCATGCAGAGGCGCTCGCCTCGCGCCGCTCGCGCCCAGTCTCCCCGCCGCCGGGCGCCAACCGCAAAAGGAGCCGTTGCCGTGGTCGATTTCATGCTCTCGCCCGAGATCCGCGAGTTGCGCGCCAGAGTCACCGTCTTCATGGATGAGCACATCTACCCGAACGAAGACGCGCTCGGCACGGAGGACGACCAGGCCGAGTCCCTGATGAAAGACCTGCAAGGCCGGGTCAAGCAGCAGGGCATGTGGGCGATGTTCATCGGCCCGGAGGCCGGCGGCACGGGCACCGGCTTCCTGCCTTACGCCTACGTGAACGAGATCCTCGGCCGCAGCCCCTACGCGCCGCGCGCCTTCGGCTGCCAGGCGCCGGACACGGGCAACGCCGAGATCCTGCACCAGTTCGGTAACGCCGAGCTGCAGGAGACATATATGAAGCCGCTAATCGCCGGCGAGTGCCGCTCGTTCTTCTCGATGACCGAGCCCGAGGTCTCCGGCGCGGACCCGACGAACCTGCAAACCCGCGCCGTGCAGGACGGCGATGAGTGGGTGATCAACGGCCACAAGTGGTTCAGCTCCGCGGCCGAAGGCTCGAAGTTCGGCATCGTCATGGCCTGCACCGACCCGGACGGCCTGCCGCACCGCCGCTTCAGCCAGATCGTCGTGCCGACGGACTCGCCTGGCGTCAACCTGATCCGCAACATCTCGGTGATGGGCCACGTCGGCCGCGGGCACGGCACGCACGCCGAGATCCGCTACGAGAACGTGCGCGTGCCGTATACGAACGTGCTGGGCAAGCCGGGCGACGGCTTCCTGATCGCGCAGAAGCGGCTGGGGCCGGGGCGCATCCACCACTCGATGCGCTGGCTGGGCCAGGCGCAGCGGGCCTTCGAGATCATGTGCCGCCACGTGCTCAAGCGCGAGGCGTTCGGCGGGCCGCTGGCCGAGAAGCAGACGATCCAGAACTGGATCGCCGACTCGGCCGCCGAGATCCAGGCCTGCCGCCTGCTCACGATGCACGCCGCCGCCAAGATTGACAGCGGCGCCGACGCGCGCGTCGAGATCTCGCTGATCAAGTTCTGGGGCGCGAAGATGCTGCACGATGTGATCGACCGCGCCATCCAGAGCCACGGCGCCCTCGGCGTCACCGATGACACGCCGCTGGCCGGCATGTACCGCAACGCCCGCGCCGCCCGCATCTACGACGGCCCGGACGAGGTGCACCGCATGGTCGTCTCCCGCCGCATCCTGCGCCGCTTTCAAGAGGGCGGTGTCTACGAGTTCGAGTAAGGGCTCGGCCTGTGCGGGCGCGGCGGGGCGCCTAACCCTGCTTTGCCTTGCGGCAAAGCTGTCCCTTCCCGACACAGGAAGGGTGGGGTTTTGAGAGCAAACGGGGGAGTGACAGACAAGCTCCCGACTGTCCGCCAGGGACACTCCAATCCCGCCGCCGTCGCACGGCGTAAGGAACGCTCCAGAAGTCCCTTCCTGGCTCGAGAAGGGACAGGTTCCGCTCCAGCGGAACCGGGGTTAGGTGCCCCGGGAGCCCGCCGCCGCTGGGAGCGCCCTCCGCCAACCTCACCCGCGACGGCAAGGAAACGCGCGTGACGCAGGAGATGTTCAGCGTAGCTGCCGACGGGCTGATCGCCCGCGCGCGGGCGCTGGCGCCGCTGGTGCGCGACTGCCGCGCGGCGATCGAGCGCGAGCGGCGGCTGCCCGATGCGCTGGTGCAGGCGTTCGTCGCCGCCGGCTTCATGCGCGTCAAGCTGCCGGCGTGCCTCGGCGGCGTCGGCGGCGGGCATCCGGTCACGGCAATTCGCATCGTCGAAGAGGTCTCGCGCGAGGACGGCGCCGCCGGCTGGAACCTCTGCTGGGCACCACGCGCGACACGCGCCGCGTGGCCGCAGCGGTCGTGCGGCTGCGGGCCCGGCGAGGTCAGTTCAAGGAATGGTGTGCCGCCGTGGCGCCGGCTCCGAGCGGCAGGGCGCCGGGCCGGCGCGGCGCCCGACGGGAATGTTCTCCGGGTTACGGTGCGGGGCGGCGGGCGCTGAAGCTGAAGCCCGTGCCGCTCGGGCGCTTCTGCACGGCGATGTCCGAAAAGCCGGCCTGCTCCAGCCGCGCACCGAAGCCGTCCGGGTCCACGGGATAGCGGTCGTCGAAGAGGTGGTAGAGGTTCCAGACAAAACTCGGCGTGCTGTCACGGCCGATAAAGACTGCGCCGGGCCTCAGCACGCGGCAGACCTCGCTCAACAGTCGGTCCTGCAGGCGCGTCGGCACATGATGCAGCATCGTGAGGCTCACGGCCGCGCTGAACGAGGCCTCCGGAAACGGCATCTGCGACGCGTCGCCTTCCACGACGGTCACGTTCGTTTCCGCCAGGCGCCGCTCCAGTGACTCGGCCAGCCGGTGGTCAATCTCGATCGCGGTCATCTGCGGCACGCGGCGGCGCAGCCAGTCGGTTGTCAGTCCCGGCCCCGGCCCGATCTCCAGCAGATCGTCGCCCAGATCGACGCCCTTGACCAGGGCGGGCAGAATCGTCGTATACAGCCGCTTGCGCCAGCGCCCGGAGCGGCAGTACCAGCGGTGGAACGCGTTCATCAGCGCCTCCTGCGTAGGGTCGCTTTGCCGCCGCGCTCAGGCCGACGCGGCCGGGGACGCCGCGTGAATGCACCGCCCGCGGCCGGGTCGAGGCAGCGGCAGGGAAGCCCGGCTACTCGTCGCTGCGCACCGGCTGCGTCGCAAGCTGATAGTGGTCGTCGGTACGGCGGTCGTGTCTGAGCAGCACGACGAGGCTGGCGAGCGAGGCGAAGGCAAAATATGACCAGCTCCGTGTGATCGCGAGCGTGATCAAGGGGAAGCCGAGGATATTGATACGTGTGGCGATGAAATTATCGCGGCGCACGGTGTAGACCGCCAGCCAGACGCAGGCGCTGGCCAGCAGCACCCACGGCACGACGATCAGGCAGACAAACACGCAGAGCGTCGAGCCGCGCCCACCCGCGAAGCCGAGGAACGCGGACCAGTTAACGCCGATCAACGCCAGCAGCGCACACAGCAGGGCGCCGCTGACGCTGCGCGTGAGCGCATGGCCCAGGGCGACGGCGGCGGCGCCCTTGCCGCCTTCAGCCAGGAAAACGATCATGCCAGCCGGCAGTCCGGCCTGGCGAATCGTGTTCATCACGCCGACGTTGCCGGTGCCGAGGCGGCGCAGATCGCGCCCCGTGAGCAGGCGCGTGACGAGATAGGCGACAGGCAGGGCGCCGATCAGATAGCCCGAAACGGCGACGAGCAAGAAGCGCATGCCGAGCCCTCGCGGCGGAACGGTGTGACCCGTCCATCGTACCGCGCGGGCAAGAAACCCGACAACGACTCGTGTTCACAGGCGCTGAGACGAGATGGTACCGCCGGTTTGCCCGCGGGCTCAGGAGGCGGCGGTGTCCGATGCCTTGCGTGATGAGCGCCGGCGGCGTTCCAGCAGGTAGCCGACGTTGCGCACATTGACAATGTAGTCAGGCTCGCCCGTCGCTTCGAACAGCTTCCGCCGCAGCCGCGCCACATGCACCTTGACGATCTCGCGGGCGCTGGGCGCCTTGAGGCTGAGACCTCCCGACTGTTGCAGCAGGAAATCGGCGCCCAGCACGCGGCCGGCGTGCTTCACCAGCGCGTGCAGGATGCGGTATTCGGTGGGCGTGAGGTCGAGGCGGCGGTGATTGGCCGTGACTTCACAGCGCAGCGTATCGACTTTGAGCGAGCGAACGCGCAGCAAACCCGCTGGCTCGTTGGCCGGCCGCGTGCCGGCGGCATGCCGCAGCACCGCGCGCAACTGTGCATGGACCAGCGAAGCGCGCGCACTCCACGGCAACACGGCCGTTGCGCCGGCGAACAGCGCCTGTTCGGCAACAGCCGGATCGTCGCTGAGCACGATCATCGGCACGCCAGGAGCCTCGGCGTCCAGGTTTTGCACCGTATTGACGATCGTGCCCAGCGGCTGCGAGAGGGCGATCACGGCCACGTCCGGCGGGCGGCTGGCAACGTCGCCACGCTCGACATCCGCCGGCGAGATCCGCCAGGCCATCCAGCCGAGCTTCTCAAGCCCGCCCGCCGTCGCGTCCGGCCAGTCGCGGCCGTCGCTCACCACCAACATGCTGATACCAGCAGGGGATTCGACCGCCATCATGCCCCGCTCCTCGTGGGACGCTGCCCGCTCGCGGCCGGAGGATACTCTTCCGCGTCCGCTCGCTCGCATGGCACCGCGCCTCCACGATTGTCGCACCCGTTGCCCGTGCCGCCCACCATCCGCACCGCACATCGGGATACGGATCGGTAACGGATTCCGCACCTCAGCGTCACTTCCAGCCGTGCATGGTGTTCGTTAGCAGTGTACGCCATTGAACGCTTATGGATGCTGGCAATTGTGCTGCGCTCGCCTGCGCGCCGCGTGCATCAGTCATAATGTGCAGCCGCCACATCGCCTCGCCCCGCCGCGCGAACGTACGCCCGGCCTCTGTACTGAACCAACGACAGCCACACCTGCTGCTCTCGCTCACCGGCTGTCAACAGTTGGTACGATTCCGAGCCGCGCTCCGTTTCAGCGAACGCCTCTCCGCCCTCGGCCAGCGCTTCAGTCAGGACGCGGCCGTTCCACTCGCGGGCGGCGGGAATGCCGAGAATCCGGCACACGGTCGGCGCGATGTCGGCGATACCCGCGGCGCCCGCCAGCGTGCCCGAGCGAAAGGACGGCCCCGCGGCCAGCAGGGTGTTGCGCAGCTCATGCGGGCTGGCGCCGCCGTGATCGCCAGCGCCAACGGCGATGCCGCCGCCGCCCGGGCTCGTGCCGTGATAGCCGAATGCATTGGGCGCGTCGCTCCAGGCAAAGGTCATGAGCAAGTCGGGCGCACGCTCGCAGTCGATGCCGAGCGCGGCCAGCGGCAGGGCGCCGGGCGTCTGTTCGCGCGCGAAGACCGCGCCGGCCCAATCGTGCGCGAGCAACGCCTTCACCGTGGCGCCGCGCAGCTTCGCATCCGGTGGTTTACCATCACGCGCGAACAGGTGGGCGGCGCCGCCATCCACGGTTACGGCCCAGACGTCCGCCGCCCCGCGCTCTGGCAGGGCGGCGGAGAGCGCGGCGGCTACATCGACGTGCTGTGTCACCGTGCTGTAGCCGTGGTCCGCCGTGACGAACAGATCCAGCGGCTCGCCGGCCAGCTTCTCCAGTGCCGCAACCGTTTCGCCGAAGATCGCATCCGCCCCTTTCAGCCCCGCCAGCGCCTCCGGGCTGCCCAGCCCGAAGCGGTGGTGCAGCCCGTCCGGCACGGTGCACCAGAAGAAGACCAGCGCCGGCCGAACGTGGCGCATGAGCACGTCGGTCAGCGCCCGTGCCGCGTAGGCAACCCGCGCCCCGAGCGCTTCGGCCGTATAGCCCTCGGCGCCGGACCGCGGGCCGAGGCGCTCCTCGACCAGCTTGCCGAGGCCGGCGGGCTCGCAGAACGCCGGGTGCCAGATCGCGCCGCCGACGCGGGCGACCTCCGGGTGCAGCAGATAGGCGCTGCCCGGCGAGCCGGTGCCGATCGCCAGCGTGCGCCGGCCATGCCGCGCCAGCGTCTCGGCCAGGGTGGGCACGGCCAGCAGCGGCGTGTCGGGCTCGCGGCGCAGGCCGCGCAGCACGGCATCATCGCCGGTGGTCGCGAAGCGCGGCTCGGCGGCATCGCGCAGGAACAGCGTGTTGCCGGGAATGCCGTGCTTTGCGGGAGCAGCGCCGCTGGCGAGCGTGGCCGCGTTGACGCGCGTGACCGGCGGAAAGGCGCAGTAACTCTGGCTGAACCAGGCACCGCGCTCGCGCAGGGCGCTGAGCTTCGGCATCAGCTCCGGCTGGACAAGGTCGGGACGCAGGCCATCGAAGACCCAGATCAGGATCACGGCGTCTCCTTTTGCGCGCTGCGCGACGAGTGCGGCGTTCCCGGCGCCGATCGGGCAAGCGGCGGCAGTATCGTACGATGCCCGGAGGAGCGTCTGATCGGGATGCGAGAGATGGACTTTGCGCTCAGCGATGGTGTTTGTGTTCCGTCCGCCGGCCTCTGGCTGGACCCGCACCAGCCGCGGCCGCTGGCCGTCGTTTCCCACGCCCATTCCGACCATGTGCGCCGTCACGCGCGCACGATCTGCACGCCGGCCACGGCCGATCTGATCCGCCAGCGCTACGGCGCGGCGGTGCTGCAGCCGCTCACGTTCGGCACGCCGCTTTGCATCGCTGCGGCGCGGCTCACGTTGCACCCGGCCGGGCACGTGCTCGGTTCCGCGCAGGCGCTCGTGGAAACCGACGACTTTCGGCTGCTCTACTCCGGCGACCTGCGCCTGCGTCCCTCCGCCGCGGCCGAGACGGCCGCGGTCCCGGAGGCCGACGTGCTGGTGATGGAGACCACGTTCGGACGGCCGCGCTACGTCTTCCCGCCGGAAGATCAGGTCGTCGCGCAGATCGTGGACTTCTGCGAGCAGGGCTTCGCCGCGGGCCAGACGCCGGTGCTCTTCGCCTACTCGCTCGGCAAGGCACAGGAGACGATCGCCTTGCTGCACCAGCGCGGCCTGCGCGTCGCGGCGCACCCGTCGATCCTGGCGATCAACGCGGTGTATCAGCGCCATGGCGTCGCCTTGCCGGACTGCGCCGCCTGGGACGCGCCGCTGGCGGAGCGCACGGTGATCCTCTGCCCGCCCCAGGCGCGCAAGAATCGCGTGCTTGGCGATGAGCGGCGCCTGCGCTTCGCCCTGCTCTCCGGCTGGGCGATGGATTCGGGCGCGAAGTTCCGCTACCGCTGCGATGAAGCGTTCGCGCTCTCCGACCACTGCGGCTACGACGATCTGCTGCGCTACGTCGCGCTGTCGCGGGCGCGCACCGTCTACACGCTGCACGGCTTCGCGCGTGAGTTTGCGCAGGAGCTGCGCCGCCGCGGCGTCGAAGCGTTCCCCGTCGGCCAGTCGATGCAGCTTCCCATGCCAGGTCTCGCTTGAGCCGCCGCGCCGAGATCGTCCCCGCCTGCACGGCCGGCGTCGCGCTGGCGCTGATGAGCGGCGCCAGCGTCTGGTCGGCGTGGGCGCTGCGCGGACCGCTCGGCCAGGAGTTCGGCTGGTCCAACGCGGCGCTGGCCGCGGTCGCCGCGCTGTCGCTTGTCGTTACACTGTCGCTGCTGCCGCGCACGTTGCCGCTGGTGCGCCTCGCCGGCGTGCGCGCCGCCATCACGGCCGGTTGTCTGCTGGGCGGCCTGATCGCGCTGCTGGCGTTGCCGAACCTGACGCACCTGTGGCAGTTCGGCACGAGCCTGGCGCTGCTCGGCGTGCCGCGCTCCTGGGTGCTGGCCGGCGCCTGGGTGCAGTTGCGCCAGGCGCTGCGCGTCCGCGTTGCCTGGCTCGCGCTGCTGGCGTCGCTGCTCGCCGGGCTGGGCGGCGTAACACCGTGGATCAGCCAGATCGTCTACCGCAATAGCTGGCGCGAGGGAGTGGCGGCCTGCGCTGGTCTGCTGTTGTTGATCGCCACCCCGCTGGCGTACGTGCTGCTGCCGGGCCGGGAGCAGCGCTGCCGCGATGCTTCGTCCAACCGGCCATCTTGAGGTTTTGATTGACAGCGTGCTGCAGCGGTTCGGATACTTGAACCAGAGCAAAGCGTTGCAGCCGCGGAGGGCAGCGTCATGGCGATCGATACGCGCGCAATGGAGTCACAGGTCGGTGCGTTGAGCGGCGTCTCCGCTGCGGAGTGGGGGGTGCGGGCGCGGCCCGGCAAGCGCGGGCTGACCTTGGACGACATCCGCATCGGCTCCTACGGCGAGATCCCCGACAGCACGCGCCGCGCCAACTATCTGCCGCGCGGCGCCGAGGCGCGGCCGGGTGTCGCCAGCGTCGGCTATATGGTCCGCGACCGCGCCGATGTCTGGGCTGAAAACGCGACGTTCCTGTACGAAGAGGCGCTGCAGCGGCAGTGGTCCTCGGCCACCGATATTCCATGGCGCGAGCTGAGCGAACTGCCGGAAGACCTCGAGCGCGCGATGTGCCAGCTCTGCACCTATCTCACAGAAGTGGAGTTCATCGCGGGCGACGTGCCGGGCAAGTGGATTCCGCAGATCCCGGCCGAGTACTTCGAGGCGAAGCTGTTTCTGGCGACGCAGGTGATGGACGAGGCGCGGCACTTCGACGTCTTCCGCAAGCGGGCGCTGGCCAACGGCGGCGGGCTGTTGCAGGAGACGGGCGCCGCCGGCCTGCGCAATATCATGGACGGGCGCGATTTCTCCGAGATGTCGGCGATCATGCACGTGCTCTCGGAGGGCTTCGTGCAAAGCCTGTTCCGCTGCGGCGAGTGGATCGGCCAGACGGACGTGGACAAGCGCATCTTCCGCATGTGTGCGCAGGACGAGTCGCGCCACCTCGCCTTTGGCGTCATGCACCTCAAGTACGTGCTGGAGAAGGAGCCGGAGCGGCGCGAGGAGATCCACGCCTATCTGGATAAGGGCGAAGGCGTGCTGTTCACCGAGATCCAGGACAACGCCATGTTCGAGGCGGTGGCGATGCTGCTGGGCGGCGGCCGCGACAAGATGGACCTGGGTATCCAGAAGTTCCTCGCCGTGCGCAAGAAGCAGATCAATGAGTACGTGCACCGCCTCGACGTGGCCGGCCTCGGCGATCGCCGCGAGCGCCTGACAGCCTTCTACTCGATGTTTTTGAACTGAGCGGCGCAGCGCGGCGTGACCGATCGCGGTTCACTATTCAGCACCGCCGCGGGGCATTGCCTGCGAGGAGGACACCAGCCCGCCGGCGTCCTCCTCTTCCGTGCGCCTGCTCAGCGGGCACGGAAGACGATCTGGCCGCGCAGCATGATCAGCGCCGGGCTGGCGAGCACTTCCGGATCGTTGCGCGGGTCCGCCGCGTACAGCACGAGGTCGGCCGGGGCGCCGGGCTCGATCCCTGGCTCGCCGAGATAGGCGCGCGCCGCGCTGGAGGCCGCCGCCAGCGCATCGACGGGCGCGAGGCCGCTCTCCTGCAAGGCCGCCACTTCGTGCACGACGGCGCCGGGCGGCAGCACGTCGGTGCCGGCCAGCACGGGCACTCCGAGGGATCGCGCCCGCGGCAGCAGTGTGCGCAGCCGCTCGAAACATTCACGCAGCCAGCCGGCCACGTCGTCCTGTCCGCGGCGCTCGGCGCTGTGCAACGTCGCCTGAAAGGCGGCGAGCGTCGGCGTCCAGGCGATGCCTGCCGCGGCCATCACGTCGATCTGCGCGGCATCGGCCTCGGTGGCGTGCTCGATGCAATCCACGCGCGCTGCGATGGCCGCGCCGACGGCTTCGCGCGACATCGCATGCACGGCGACCCGTGCTCCCGCCGCGTGGGCGGCCCGCACGGCCTCCGCGAGCCGATCAGGCGTATAGTTCAGCTCACCGCGGTGCAGCGCGGGAATGGCGCCGCCCGAGGCGACCCGCGGCCAATCGGCGATGATCTTCACCCATGGCGCCAACCGCGCCTGGGCGGCGGCGGCGTGCGGCAGCTCTTCCGGCGAAGTGGGTCGTTGCATGCCGCCGTAGCCGTCGGCGGGCGCGAGGTAACGCCCGGCCGGCTGGACCCGCGGCAGGCCATCGTCGGCCGGCAGACCGATCGCGGCATCGCTCACCGAGCCGATGTCGCGCAGCAGCAACACGCCGGCCGCGAGCTGGCGGCGCCGGTTCTCCGCCACCAGCTTGCCGCTGCCGCGCGGCAGGCCGATGCGGCCGAAGTCGACGGTGAGATGCACGTGACAGTCGACCAGCCCCGGCAGCGCGAAGCCGCCCGGCGGCGCCAGCTCCTTCGCCCCAAGCACCGGGGCGAAGCTAAGGCGGCCGCCGGCGATCCAGAGGTCGGACGGCGCATCGCCCTCCGGCAGCAGCGTCGCGCGCAGATGGTAGCTGGACAGCGCCATCAGCCGCTCCCCGTGGCGGATACCTCACGCCCCGCGGGATCATCGTACACGAGCTACACGAGCCGGCCGCTGGCCGGGCGCAGCAGCCCGTGCCCGCTGCCGGACTGCGGCCCCGCCAGCGGTGGTGCGTAGCGCGGCGCGCTGCGTACAATGCCCACGGCTGCGCACCGAGCGATCACGGCAGCGGAGGGTGGCGATGGCGGCTCCGGAGGCGGCTCCCGTGAAGGTGCAGGCGTATCTTGAGCGGCAGCTTGGCCGGCTCGCTTATCTGCGCGCCACCGGACCGAACCCCTTCGACTACTTCCAGTGGGCCGACGAGAGCGGCAATATTCTGCGCGAGCTGTTCGGCGCGGAGTCGGACGAGCTGACGGCCTTCCGCATCGCCGTGATCGACAGCGGCCGCACCGCCGACCAGCGCGGCATCCTGGATAATATGTCGCTCGGCCTGCACGGCTCCTGGGGCATCTGGGCCAGGCTGGACCGCGCCGAAGGCGTGCTGCGCCAGATCCAGCAGCGCTTCGGCCAGAGCGCGCCCGCCTGAGCCGGCCTCAGCCGATCGTGCCAGCCAGGGCCAGCAACTCGCCCGCCCGCTCGCGGATACCCGCGGCAACCGGCACGACTAACGGGTCCGCCAGGTCCTCCGCCCCGAGGGCTGCGCCCTCCGCCTCGCCCAGCGCGCGGTAGATCAGCTGCAGCGTGCGCCAGGCATCCGTCGCGGGCGGCAGAATCGCCTGCAGGACCTTTTCGGCCTGGATCGTGTGCTCGCGCAGGTGCGCGTCGAAGCGGTGGAACTGAAAGCGCACGTCCGCCTCGTACCACCAGGAAACCCTCGCGGCCAGGTCGCCGTCAGGCGTGCCGGCCAGTTCGTCGAGCACGCGGGCGTGCAGCGACGCCCAGCGGTCCAGCGCCTCGGTCATCGTGCCGGCCGCGCGCGCTTGATCGGCGGCAGACGCCGGAGCGTCCTCCGGCACCGCGAGCGGCTGGTCGTCATGCAGGCGATGGCGGTCCAGCGCCCAGCGCGCCACCCTGACGAAGCCAGCGTCCCCGCGCATGATGTGGCCGAGCACGTCGCGCAGCGGCCATTCGCCCGGCGCAGGCGCGCGGTCAAAGTCCTCCGGCCCAGCGCGCAGCAGCAGCGCTTGCAGCTCGCGATGCGCGGCGTGGTAGCGGCCCAGGGCGCGCTGCGCGTCGCTGGCGGCGCGGCCGGCGACGATGCGGGCGGCGGCAATGCTGTCAGCCAATGCGAGCAGATCTTCGTACGTGCGGAAGAAGGCCCAGCGTGCGTCGGCTTCAACGCCGCGCCAGAACCAGTCGCGCTCCATCTCCGCGTCGGCCGTCTGCCGCGCCACGGGCAGCCAGGCGGCCACCGCGTCCGCCAGCCGTGTCTCGATCATCTGCTGCTCCTGCGGGCGCCGGCTGCGGCCGGCACGATGACTCGATCAGTCTACCGCCGCTCGCGGTCGGCGTGTCGCGCGGGAGCTATCGTTTCGCATCCGACACGGAGGCTACCATGGAGCAAGTCGTTTAAAGGTTGTGCCTTGTGCCAAGGTTCTTTGTTCCGCTCTTCCTGGCGCTCTCGCCGGTGCTGCTCGTGCTCGGCTGCTCTCAAGCGGCGGGCCAACAGCCCGTGCTGACCGGCGCCACGCCCGGCCGGGTCAGCGGCGGAGCGCAGTCGTTCCTGATCATCGAGGGCGGCAACTTTGCGCGCGGCGCCCGCGTGCAGGTGGGACAGGCTCCCGTTTCGGGCCTTACCTGGGTGAACGCGAGCGTGCTGACGGCGCTGGCGCCGGCGAACCTGCCGCCGGGCAGCTACGACCTGAGCGTGACCAATCCTGGTGGCGGCAGCGCGACGCTGCATGGCGGTGTCACGGTGGCCGGCGGTCCTCAACCCGCCGTCGCGCCGGCAAGCACCGCGGCGAGGCTGCCGAGCGCAACCGTGGGTAACCCGAACGCGGCGCCCTCGACCGTGCCGACGAAAGCCACCGAGACTCCGTCGGCGACCCGCACACCACAGCCCATGCCCGCGAGCGCGACGGCCCGCGGCACGCCCGGACGGCCGCTGACGCCGTTGGCGACCATCCCCGCTCGCTCGACGCCGTTGCCCGCGGCCAGCGGTGCGGCGCCGGGTCAAAGCGCGGTCGATCTCTCCGGTACATGGCAGATCACCGACAGCGTGACCTACGGCGCGGGCAGCGGACAGAGCTTCAGCTTCGGCGTGGCGCTCAGCCAGCAGGGCACGGCGATCAGCGGTTCCGGCGACGGGCTCAGCCTCTCCGGGACGGTGAACGGCACGGCCGTCCACGTGAGCTACACGCAGGACAACGGCACGACCGGCAGCTTCGACTGGACCGCCGGTGCGGACGGCGGTTCGCTTGCGGGTACGTTTACCAATTCGAGCGGGAATGGAGGAACGTCGGCCGGTCAGCGCCTCGCCGCCTACGCGAGCCAGCCCCAACACGATGAAAAGCCGCCCGCGGCCGCGCCGGCAGGGGAACCGGGCGGCCGCCAGGGCGGCGGAAGCAAGAAAAAACGGTGACGAGCGGCGCGAGGAACGCCCGCCGAACTACCAGTTCGCCGACTCACCGGTCGCGGTTTCCAGCGCAGCGAGCGCGGCGATCACCTGGCGGCGCAGCGGCTTCGGCATCGGCAGCTCGCTCTCCGTCTCGCGGTGGAAGCAGCGCAGGCAGATGCAGTGACCGGGCGTGGTGAGGGCGACCACGTCATCCAACTCCGTGGCGAAGTGACAGATTGCGCAGGTATACATCGTGTTCGTCCTCTCCGCGGCCGAGGCCGCCCTTTTTCCTGACTCCATAATCGCGCAACGCGACGCGCGCCACAGCGGCCGCGCGTGTGGTCTGGTGCCAGACCTTCGCCGGTACTTTGCGGTGGCCGCATGGCCAGTAGCGTCGATACCTGAGATCGGAGAGGATCGAGCGCTATGCACACGGGCTTCACGTGGATCGAACGAGGAGTTGGAGCAAGGAAGATCTGCGCGCTGGAGAGTGCTCGGGCTGGCCGGCGAGCCGCGCGCCGTCGGGCATGAGGCTGGGCCTACGCGGCGGTGATCACCTGCTCTGCCGCTGACCGCGCGGCAGCGGTCGCTGCTGTTACCGTTGGTCCTGGTGTTCGTCGAGGGCTTCGCGCAGCACCTTCCACGGCAGCAGCGCACACTTCACGCGCACGGGGAACTTCGCGACGCCGCGCAGCGCATCGAGATCGCCCAGATCCTCGCCCGTTTCCGCGCCGGTCTTGAGCATCTGCTCAACGGCGCCGAGCAGCCGCTCCGTCTCGCCGGCGGTCAGCCCCTCGATCGCGTCGGTCATCATCGACGCCGACGCCTGGCTGATCGCGCAGCCGCGACCCCACGCCGCGCCCTCGGCCAGCCGCTCGTCCTCGAAACGCAGTTCGACCCGCACCTCATCGCCGCAGAGCGGGTTCATGCCCTCGGCGCTGACATCGGCGTGGGCAAGGGGCGCCGCATGATGCGGACGGCGGTAGTGCGCCACGATCACGTCGCGGTACAGTTCGTCGAGTTCGGCTTCCACGCTCATGAACAGACCTCAGCAGACCTCGCTCAGGCCGCCGGCTCGCGGCGGCCCAGCAGCGCATCGGCCGCGGCCAGGCCGCCCACGAGCGCGTCGACCTCGGCCTCGGTGTTGTAGAGGTAGAACGAGGCGCGCAGCACGGCTGGCACGTCCAGCAACCGCATCAGCGGCTGGGCGCAGTGATGGCCGGCGCGCACCGCGATGCCCTGGTGGTCGAGGATCATGCCCACGTCGTGCGGATGCAGGTCGCGGTAGTTGAAGGCGATCACGGCGCCGCGTTGCTCGGCGTTGCGCGGACCGTAGAGCGTCACGCCGGGCGACGAGGCGAGCCGGCGCAGAGCGTAGCGCGTCAGCGCCAGCTCGTGCTCGCGGACGGCATCCATGCCGAGCGCGTCCAGATAGTCCAGCGCCGCGTCGAAGGCGGCCACGTCCGCGAAGTTCGGCGTGCCCGCCTCGAAACGCGTGGGCGCGGGCGCGTAGGTCGAGTGCTCCAGCTCGACGCGGGCGATCATCGAGCCGCCGGCCTGATACGGCGCCATCTGCTTGAGCAGGCGTCGCCTGCCGTAGAGCACGCCGACGCCCGTGGGGCCGAGCATTTTGTGCGCGGAGCAGGCGAAGAAGTCGCAGTCCAGCGCCTGCACGTTCACCGGCAGGTGCGGGGCGCTCTGGGCGCCGTCGACCAGGATCAGCGCTCCTTGCGCGTGCGCGAGCGCGGCCAGCGCTTGCACCGGCGCGATCGTGCCCAGCACGTTCGACATCTGCGCCACGGCAACCAGCCGCGTGCGCTGGCCGATCAGCTGCCGGGCCGAGTCGAGGTCGATCCGGCCTTCGCCGTCGACATCGATGAAGCGCAGCACTGCGCCGCGCTCCTGCGCCACGATCTGCCACGGCACCAGGTTGCTGTGATGCTCGAGCGGCGTGAGCACGATCTCATCGCCGGGGCCGAGGTTGTCCCGTGCCCAGGTCTGGGCTACGAGGTTGATCGACTCGGTTGTGCCGCGGGTGAAGATGATCTCCTCCGCGCGCTCGGCGCCCAGGAAGCGGGCCGTGTGCTCGCGCGCCGCCTCGTAGAGGTCCGTCGCCTCCTGCGAGAGCGTATGCACGCCGCGATGCACGTTGGCGTTGTGCTGCTCGTAGAACTCGACCAGCGCCCGAATGACCTGCCGCGGCTTCTGCGTGGTGGCCGCGTTGTCCAGATAAACCAGCGGGTGGCCGTGCACCTGCCTGCTGAGGATGGGGAAATCCGCGCGGATGCGCTCCATGTCGAGCATGCTGTTCATTCCGCCGCGCCGTGCGGCGGCCTCGGTTACGAATCCGGGTCCACGAAGATCGCGCCCTCGCGAACCTCGACCCGGTAGGTATGCACCGGCATCACGGCGGGCAAGGTCAGCGCCTTGCCCGAGCGCACATCGAAGCGGGCGCCGTGGCGCGGACACTCGATCTGAGCGCCGTCAAGCTCGCCCTGGTCCAGCGGCCCTTCGTCGTGCGTGCAGACGTCGTCGATCGCGTAGACCTCGCCGCCCACATTGCAGAGCGCGATCGGCAGGCCGTCGATCTCCACGACCTGGACTTTACCCGCCGGCACCTGATCCAGCGCCGCGACGCGCTCGAAGGCCATCGAAGCTCTCTCCTACGCCAGCACCAGCACGCGCTCGTCCACGGCGTCGTGCAGGCGCTGCTGAATCGACTCGTCGGGCACGCGACCGATCACCTGGTTGAAGAAGCCGGAGACGAGCAGCTTCTCCGCTTCAGTGCGCTCGATGCCGCGCGACTGCAGGTAGAACAGCTCCTCTTCGTCCACCGGGCCGACGCTGGCGCCGTGCGTGCAGCGCGTGACCTCGGAGGTCAGGATTTCGAGCACGGGGTCGGAGTCGGCCCTGGCGCGGTCGCTGAGCAGCAGGTTGCGGTTCTCCTGATTCGCGGAAGAAGCCGCGGCCTGCGGCCCCACGCGCACGAGGCCGTAGTAGATCGAGCGGGCGCGGTCGGTGAGCGCGGATTTGAACAGCAGATCGCTGCTGGTGTGCGGCGCCTGGTGGTCCTGGAGGGTCACGTAATCGAACTGCTGGCCGCGCCGGCCGAAGAACAGGCCGAGCAGCTCGCTGCTGGCGCCCTCGCCGCGCATCACCGATTCGCCTGTCGCCTTCGCCAGCCGCCCGCCGAGGCCGATCGTGGCGAAGTTGAGGCTGGCCGCGCGGTCAAGCAGTGCCCGCTGCATACCGAAGTGCGTGGCCGTGGCGCCCCAGCGCTGCAAATTGACGTAGCGCACGCGGGCGCCTTCGTGCGCGATGATCTCGGTGACGCCGCAGCTCAGGATGCCCTGCGGGACTTCAGCCGAGCCGTACTCCTCGACCAGCGTCACCTGGCTGTTCGGCTCGGCCACGATCAGCGCGTGCGGGAAGACGGCGATCGCGTCGCTTTGGGCCCAGAGCAGGCTGCAGAGCGGCAGCCGGACTTCGACGTTCTGCGGCACGTAGACGAAGACGCCGCCGCTCCAGAAGGCGCCATGCAGTGCGGTGAACTTGTCCCGCGGCGCCGGCACGCACTCGGTCATGAAGTACTTTTGTACGAGGTCCGGGTGCTCTTTGACGGCGCGGTCGATGCTCGTGAAGACGACGCCCTGCCGCTGCGCCGCTTCGAACAGATCGCCGCCATGCGCGTGCGAATCGAACTGCTGCAGTACACCCGCCGCCGCGTCTTCGCCCGGCACGCTCAGTTGCGAATGGCCGGCCGCACCTTCCGGCGGCCGCGCGTGCGGCGCGAAGCCGTCGAGGTTGAGGCGCGAGATGTCGGTGTACTTCCAGGCGCGCTGGTCGCGCGTGGGCAGCGGCGTCGCCTCGTAGGCGGCGAACGCGGCGAGGCGCTTGTCGCGCATCCATGCCGGCTCGCCCTTCGCGCGGGAGAGCGTTTCGGCAGCGTCGCGGGTAAAGCCGGGCGCGAACTGCGGCGCGGCGTCGGTCATTGTCGTCATTGTGTCGTTCCTAAAGCTAATGGCTTGCGGCGCGCTGCGTGGCCCCCATCCCCTGCATTGCAAGTCTCCGACGGTTGCGCTGCGCTCTGGCCCCCAATACCAGGGGAAGGGCGATCGTGGGGAGGAAAGTCCGAGGCTCGGCCGGGTTAGTCGCGCGCCGTCGGTCGCGCCTTGCGGCGCGAAGGGCACACGCCGTGCGCCCCTGCAGGTGGCAGCAATACCGCGCCTTCAGCCTCGCTGCCCCGCGTAGCGATCTCCCCTTCCCCTATTATTGGGGGTCAAGGAGATGAACCGGGGGATGGGGGCCGGCCGGCTAGCCCACCGAGCCTTCCATCTGCAGCTCGATCAGGCGGTTCAGCTCGACGGCGTACTCCATCGGCAGCTCCTTGACGATCGGCTCGACGAAGCCGTTGACGATCATCTTGGCCGCCTCGACCTCCGGAATGCCGCGGCTCTGCAAGTAGAACAGCTCGTCCGTGCCCAGCCGGCCGACCGTGGCCTCGTGGCCGATCGTCACGCGCTTCGCGTCGACCTCCATCGTCGGGTAGGTGTCGGAGCGCGACTTCTCGTCGATCATCAGCGCATCGCAGCGCACGCTCGCCGAAACGTCGTCGCAGCCTTCGTAGACTTTGAGCAGGCCGCGGTAGCTGGTTCGGCCGCCGCCCTTGCTGATCGACTTCGAGACGATGTTCGAGGTCGTGTGCGGCGCGGCGTGGATTACCTTGCCGCCGGCGTCCTGGTGCTGCCCTGGGCCGGCGAATGCCAGCGAGAGGATCTCGCCGTGGGCGCCCGGCTCCATCAGATAGATGCTCGGGTACTTCATCGTCAGCTTGGAGCCGAGGTTGCCGTCCACCCACTCCATCACGGCGTCCTGATAGGCGGCAGCGCGCTTGGTCACCAGGTTGTAGACGTTGCTCGACCAGTTCTGAATCGTCGTGTAGCGCACGCGGGCGCCCTTCTTGACGATGATCTCGACCACGGCGCTGTGCAGCGAATCGCTGGAGTAGGTCGGCGCCGTGCAGCCCTCGACGTAATGCACCCAGCTGCCCTCATCGGCGATGATCAGCGTGCGCTCGAACTGCCCCATGTTCTCCGTGTTGATGCGGAAGTAGGCCTGCAGCGGAATATCGACCTTCACGCCCTTCGGCACGTAGATGAAGCTGCCGCCGCTCCACACGGCGCTGTTCAGCGCCGCGAGCCTGTTGTCGTTCGGCGGCACAACGGTGCCGAAATACTCTTTGAACAGCTCCGGGTATTCTTTCAGACCTTGGTCCGTGCCGACGAAGATCACGCCGAGCTTCTCGAGGTCTTCGCGGATGTTGTGGTAGACGACCTCGGAGTCGTACTGGGCGCCGACGCCGGCCAGGAACTTCTTCTCCGCCTCGGGAATGCCGAGCCGGTCGAAGGTGCGTTTCACATACTCGGGCACGTCCTCCCAGGAGCGAGAGCCTTCGTCCGACGCCTTGACATAGTAGAAGATGTTCTCGTAATCGATGTCATCGAGCTGGCCGTTGGCCCAGCCCGGATTCGGGTGGGAACGGAAGTTCGCCAGCGCCTTCAGCCGGAACTGCGTCATCCACTCCGGCTCGCCCTTCATCTTGGAGATGCGCTCGACAAGCTCGGGCGTGAGCCCGCGTTCGGACTTAAAGACGGGCTTCTCCTCGTCGTGGAAGCCGTACTTGTAGCCCTCGCCCTGGATCTGATCGATCGTCGTGGTGGTCATCGTTGCATTCCCCCCGCGTGCTGCCGGCCGCGCCGGAACGCCAGAGTCTCTCTCGTCGCTATGCGGCTTCGCCCTCGTGGATCAGCCAGTCGTAGCCGCGCTCTTCGATCTGTTTTGCGAGATCGGCGCCGCCGGACTTGATCAGCCGCCCGTCGGCCAGTACATGCACCACGTCCGGCTTGATGTAGTTCAAGATGCGCTGGTAGTGCGTGATCAGCAGCACGCCCATCTGCGGGCCGGCCACGGCGTTCACGCCCTCGGCCACGATGCGCAGCGCGTCCACGTCGAGGCCTGAGTCCGTCTCGTCCAACAGCGCCAGCTTCGGCTGCAAGACGCCCATCTGCAGGATCTCGGCCTTCTTCTTCTCGCCGCCGGAGAAGCCGTCGTTGACGTAGCGGCGGGCGAAATCTTCATCGACTTTCAGCAGCTTCATCTTCTCTTGAAGCAGGGTGCGGAACTCGCGTACAGGCATATCGGCGCCGCGCGTTGCGTTCACGGCGCGGCGCAGGAAGTTGACCATCGTCACGCCGGGAATCGCGGTCGGGTACTGGAAGCTCAAGAAGAGCCCGCGCCGCGCCCGCTCGTCCGGCGGCAGGCCGAGCACGCTCTCGCCGCGGAAGCGGATGTCGCCGCCCGTGACGGTGTAGCGCGGATGGCCCATGACCGTGTTGGCGAGCGTGCTCTTACCGGAGCCGTTCGGCCCCATCAGCGCATGGATCTCGCCCTCGTTCACGGTCAGGCTCACGCCCTTCACGATCTCCTTCTCGTCGATCGCGATCCGCAGGTTTTCGATTTCAAGCAGTGGTTGCTTCTCGGTCATCGGCTCTCGCTTCCAGTCCTTGCTTCGTGTTCGGCGCCGCCGTCTGGCGGCCGCGGCGCTTGTCTTATGCCACCTGCACCGGCGCCGCGCCGACCAGGTATTCGCAACATGTCCGGCCATCCACGATGCGGCCGATCTGCTGCACCGGCGTTTCGAGCAGCAGGCTGATCGCCCGTTGTTCCGAGCGGCAGACCTCATCGGAGGCCAGCGCCGCGCGGCGGTAGGGGCAGCGGCTGTTGATCAGGTGGACGCCGTCATCGCGCACTTCGAAGTCGTCGAGAATGCCTTCGCCGGCCAGCGTCGCGACGAGCGAGGCGGCCCGCGCTTCGAGCGTGTTGCCGCTGATGCTGGCGCGGTGTTCTTCGGCCAAATGCTCGGACATACGCGCCAGCAACGTTTCAGTCAGATGGCTGCCCGCGCCGGTATCGTCGTCCAGCGCCCGCAACTCGCCCAGCAGCCGCTCGACCAGGCGCGAATAGCCGGTCGAGGCCTGCTCCTGCGCCCGCTCGGTGAGCGTGTAGACGAAGTACGGCCGGCCGGTGTGCTGGCGCACGCTGCGGAACTCGACCAGCCCCTCGGCGGTCAGAATGTCGAGGTGCCGGCGCACGGCGGGCTGCGCGATACCGAGCAGCGCCGTCAGCTCGGCGACGGTCAACTCGCCGCGCTGCCGCAGCAGATCCAGCGCCTGTTCTCGTGTGCCCTTCATAGCGGGCGCCCTTCATCGATTCGTGCCTTGCTTCACGAACAGCATACCGCGCCATGTGCCCCGATTCAATACTAACTCTGCTTTTAAACAGCTTTTGTTCTAAAACACCTGAGAGGTCTCCGGCGCCTCTGGGGTCGAGGCTGTTCGCTGCCACCCGGCCGATCCCGAAGCGTTCGGCAGGGGCGGTGCGCCAATCGCCCCAACCGGAGATGAGGACGGCGCGAGCCGCTCGCGTGCTCGCCTGTGCTGGACTTCGGCGGAATTTGCTCCGGAGCAACGCTGACGAGTCGCATCGACCGCGAGAACGCTTCCACGCTCTGCAGGGCGCTCGGCGGAGAGGGCTGAATCGCCGTTGCTGCACCTCTTCCGACGACTCTGCGGAATCCGCAGCCTGATAGACGAAGACAAAGCGAAAGGCCACCATCGAGGTGGCCTTTCTTGCTGAATCTGGAGCCGAAGAAGGGACTCGAACCCCCGACCCGCTCATTACGAATTCGTGGCAACGGGGTGTAACGCGGTGCATCAGGGGGCATTTCACGCCTGAGCGGACCATCGGACGGGGCGTAATGGTGCAGCCTGTTGCCCTGTCGTGTGGGTATGCGTGTGGGTATGGAAGTTGCGGAACGGGTACAGCGGGGCGAGCGTCTTGCTGACTCCGCAACCGGGGTGCATGTCGTGTGCCGGCCGGTACGAACATAATCACGCTGCCCCGCCAGCCACCAACATGCTACGCTGAGCACTGGCGAATCGGACAACTGAATACGCCCCCCACGAAGCGCTGATTTTTATGCTGCACATGCCGTGCGGCGTGCGGGATGAACCCGCACCGGAACCGGTTTGATCGCCGGTGGACGCCCGGTTAGCCCCGGGAATCGTGGGCATTGGGTGCACCAATCAGGCGGGCGCCGCCAGGCGCGTTGATGCAGGCCGGATCGGCCTGGGTTGACGCGCCTGGCGTTTTTTCATGCCCGAACGGAGTGCACCGTGTCCGCATCCACGCTTACCCACGCCCCCCTGACCCTCACGCAAACCGAGGCCGCCGCCCGCCTCTCGGTCAGCCGCTGGACCGTCTGGCGGCTGCTCCGCGATGGCGATCTGCAATCCGTCCGCATCCGCGGCAAAACCCTGATCAGCGCCCGGAGCATCGAGGCGCTGGTCGACCGCAACGCGGCCACGCCCGCCGCGGCGGCGCACTGATGGCGGGGCCCGCCGCCGCACCGGCGGCTCTTGAACCCAACCTCGCGGCCATCCGCGCGGCACTGGATGCGCTCTTTGCGCCTGGCGCCGTGGTCGAGCTGCGCATCCTGAACACGCCGCGCGCCGGCACGGTGTCCGGCTACTACGACGATCATGACCGGCTCGCCCGCGACGCGGCGGCACTGCAACGCCGCCACGGCTGTTCCGTGTATGCCACGGTGAACCCGCCGAAACGGGAGCTGCTGGCCCGCGCCGCCAACCGTGCGGTTGAGCGGGCGAGGGCGACGACGGCTGACACCGACATCGCGCAGCGGCGCTGGTTCTTCGTTGACCTCGACCCGCGCCGCCCGGCCGGCCTTTCCGCCACGGACGCGGAGCACGCCGCGGCGCTTGCGCTTGCCGAGACGCTGCGCGACGCCCTGAGCGCGGACGGCTGGCCCGACCCCGTGCTTGCCGACAGCGGCAACGGCGGCCACCTGCTCTACCGGGTGGACCTGCCCAACGACGCCGAGAGTACGGCGCTGCTGCGCGGCTGCCTCGAAGCCCTCGCCCTGCGCTTCGGCGACGCGGCCGTTGACGTGGACCTGACCACGTTCAACCCGAGCCGCATCGGTAAGCTGTACGGCACGGTGGCGATGAAAGGCGACAGCACCGCCGAGCGGCCCCACCGACTGGCGCGGCTGCTGGACGTACCAGCGGCGATTACGCCGGTATCGCCGGCATTGCTGGCTGCCCTCGCCGCCCGCGCGCCGCGGCCGGTACCGGCGCCCGGCTACGGCGGGGCGTTTGACCTGGCGCACTGGATCGCTGAATACGGTCTGTCCGTGGCGCATGAGGGCGAGTGGAACGGCGGCTACCGCTGGGTGCTGCGTGCGTGCCCGTGGAACGCGGAGCATACCAACCGATCCGCCTATATCGTGCGGCTGGCCAACGGCGCCATCGCGGCAGGCTGCCAGCACAACGGCTGCGCCGGCATGGGCTGGCGGGAGCTGCGGGCGGGGTTCGAGCCCGACGCGCTGCGCACGCAAAACGGGGCGGCGCTGCTGCGGTTCGCGCCGGAGGGAACGGCCGGCGATCGGGCGGGGTGGGGGCCGGAGCCGATCGAGGGCGAGGTACTCGGCGCCGACTGGCTCCCGGCGATCGTCACCAACAACCGCGAGCTGCGTGACCAAACCGCCGCAGCCCTGGCTGCGCTCTGCGCCGCCAACACGCGCCGGCCGGCGCTGTTTGAGCGGGCCGGGCAACTCTGCCGCGTCCACCACGATGAGGCGGGGCGGCCGCGCATCGAACCGCTCGACGCCGATCGCATGCGCAGCCACCTGGCGCGCGTGGCCGATTGGGTGGTGGCGAACGCCCGCACGCAGACCGTGCGGCACGTGACGCCGCCCGCCGCCGTCGCGGCTGACGCACTCGCTGTCGGGGGGTGGGGACTCCCGCCGCTGGTTGGCCTGAGCGAACTCCCCCCGCTGCGGCTCGATGGCAGCGTCGCCATCGAGCCAGGCTACGATGCCGCATCGCGACTCTATTATGTGCCGGCGCCCGGATTCGCGTTGCCGGCGCTGCCTGACGCTCCCACGGGGCGCGACGTACAGATGGCCGCCGCGGCCATCACTGACGTGCTCCACGATTTTCCGTTCGTGGATGCGGCCTCCCGTGCGGCCGCGTGGGGCGCGATCCTCACCGCAGTGCTGCGCCCGGCCATCCCCGGCAACGTGCCGATCACGTTGCTCGATAAGCCGAAGGCGGGCACGGGCGCAAGCCTGCTGGCCGACGTGATCGCCATGATCGCTACCGGCCGCCCCGCAGCCATGCAGGCGCTCCCCGACGATGAGGAGGAATTCGATAAGCGCGTGACGGCCTCGCTGGCCGACGGCGCGCCGCTGCTGGTGTTCGACAACGCCGATGCGCCGCTGCGCTCGGGCGCCCTCTCACGCATGGTGACCGCCGCGACCTATCGCGGCCGCATGCTCGGGCACTCGCGCATGGTGGAATACCCACAGCGCGCCGTGGTGCTCGTCACCGGCAACAACATCAAGCTGCGCGGCGACATCGCCCGCCGCTCGATCTGGTGCCGCATGGACGCGTGCGTCTCCCGCCCGTGGGAGCGCGGCGGCTGGCGGCATCCGGCGCTGCTGGAATGGGTGGGGCAGCAGCGCGGGGGGGTGGTTGCGGCCGTGCTCACGCTGGCCAGGGCGTGGCAGCGCGCGGGGCGCCTGGACGGCGGCGTACGGCCGCTCGGCTCGTTTGAGGCGTGGACGCGCACGATCGGCGGAATGCTGAGCATCGCTGGTGTCCCCGGATTTCTCGCCAATCAGCGCGCCCTGTACGAACAGGCCGATGAGGACGCCGCTCAGTGGGCTGCATTCCTGGCGGCGCTGGCGGACGTGTTCGGCGCGGAATCGTTCACCAGCGCCGCCGTTGCGACGGCCATGCAGCGCGAAGGCGGGGCGCTGCGCCCCGCGCTGCCGGACGATCTCGTTGAGGCGCTCGACAAACCCCGCCTGCCGAACGCGATCGGCACGGCGTTCGGCCAGCGGCTCGAAACGCGGTTCGACGGGCGCCGGCTGATACGAGCGGGCACGCATGCGCGCGCCGCCCTCTGGGCCATCGCCACGGACCCTGAATCGGGTGAGTCGGTGAGTCAGAGTGAGTCTGTTGGGGCTCCTGACGGAAACGAATGCAGCAGCCCGTGCGCAAACGAGCCGCAGCGCCGCCCGCTGCATTCGTTTGGCCAACGGGGGGAACCTGACTCATTTCGACTCACCGACTCACCCACCGCCAGCACGGGTGGCTGTGCGGACTGCGGCGGACCGATCGCCGGGCCGCAGTGGGGCCGCTGCGCCGCGTGTCTCGATCGGGTCCAGGCCGGCGGTGCGGCGTGAACGAGAACGGTTTGACGGCATGCCGTAAAAACACCGGGCGCCCCAAGGGCTATATCCCGAACGATCGCCCGCACGC
>CALFMN010000043.1 GCA_937879875.1 uncultured Chloroflexota bacterium
TGGTTTCACCTCCCAGTATGGTCAACTCTCATGCCTAGCGGGATAGGCTCTAAGGGACCAAGTGTGAGAGGATGAGCATCATGAGTCCTCGCGCCGTTTCCCTCACACCGAGGCATATTGCGCTCTGCCTGACTGCTGTGACGTTCCTCGGCGCCTGCACAGGACAAGTAGCGCCGCCCGCAGGAGGTGCAGTGCCCAACGGCGAAAAGCCTCCGGATCTTGTAGCCGCCCCGAGCGCCGCTGTGCCAAGGATGACGCCTTCAGTCCCGCTCGATATTGTGGTGCGACCCCAGGTGCTCCGCTCGCTGTCCGAAGCACGTGCCGCCTACGGATTTCCCATAGTGCTTCCGACGGCGCTACCTGCCGGCTATCAGCTCTCAGGCATCGAGCTATTCAAGAACGCTGCGCCAAGCATGGATGTTTTGCATGTTCGCTATGCGTCGCCAGATGGTCATTATGTTGAGGTACGACAGGGCGATCCCTTACCGTCCGCTGGCGGGGGAGAAGCCTATCGCCTCGCGCCCACTGATAGCAGGGGCACCGCCACTATCGACGGTCAGACCGCAGCATGGGTACATGGATTTGCGACCAGCCCCACTACCTGGCACCCCGGACCGCTGACCCTCATGTGGAAGCCAAGTGCCATGCAGCTGCCTGGGGCGACGAGTGGCTACCAAATCGAGAGCGATGCTCTCTCCGTCGATGAACTCGTCCGGATCGCTGAGTCGGTCGCACCAGTCTGACATTCGGCCTACTGCTGCGTTCCTCAAAGGCGGTACACCAACCCGTGGCAGTAGTTCCGCGGCGTTGGGGCTGGTCGTCCCCAGACCCACGGCTTCGCTCGCGCGTTCAGTTGCCTGGTTGCGACCGCGGGGGCGTGATCGATGTCCTTGGCAGCAGCGCAGCAAGCGCCGCCAAGGCTCCTGGAGAGTGAGCCACCTGGCGCCTTGAGGAATGAAGATCTGCTGCACCCGCGGATGCTCTTCTCGCCATGCCTGGATCGGCGGGCTCTTGTGGCTCGCCAGGTTGTCCCCAATCACGTAGAGGTCGCCGTCGGGATGAGCAGCTGCGATCAACGCGCGCAACTGTTGCTGGCCACGCGTGTTGCGCGAGGAGGATGTGAAGGTGATGGCCTGACCTTCGCTGTATGAGTCCCGTCAAGTGTGTAAATCGCTGCAGCGATCCTCGTCGCCGCCGAGCGGATAGACATCGGCCGTATCGAAGAAGCAGACGCCGCCCGCGTCCGCCTGGTCCATGATCGCGAAGCTGGTTGCCTGGTCGCACTGGTTGCCGAAGGTCATCGTGCCGAGGCAGAGCTCCGAGACCTTCAGCCCGGTTCGCCCCATCCGCCGAATCTTCACAGATGCACATCCCTGACCAGGGCCGCGGCGTCCTGCCGCTCGGCCCCGGAATCGCGTTGCTTGTCGCGTGCTGCCACCGCGCCGCTGCTGGAGCTGCCGCTCTTCACGAACAGCAGCGCGACCAGCGTCCCCAGCAGCAGCACGGCGGCGTTCACATACAGCGTTTCGGAGAAGCCGTTGACGAACGCCGTCGTGGCCGCGGCACGGGCTCGATCCACAACCTCCGGCGCCACACCCAGCACCGCCTTGACACCGCCGCCCGCCACCTGCTGGCCGAGCGGCGCAAGCTGGTCGCCCAGGTTGAGGCCGCGGGCTTTGTCCACGAAATGGCTTGTGACGAGATGACTGAACAGCGCGCCCAGCGCCGCCACACCGAGCAGGCCGCCGACCTGGCGCATCGTGTTCACCACGCCGGACGCGGCGCCCGAGCGCTCGCGCGGCACCGAGCTCATCACCGCAGCCATCGCCGGCGTCGTCACCAGCCCCTGGCCGATGCCGTTGAGCAGAAAGGCCGGCAGAAGACCGACGTAGCTCGTCGATTCGGTCCAGCGCGTGGCGAGCAGCAGCGAGACGGCCAGCAGGAACATGCCCGCCGCCAGCGGGTTGCGCGGCCCGAAGCGGTCGGTGATGCGCCCGGCGAAGGGCGCGACCGCGGCCACGATCAGCGTTTGCGGCAGCAACCTCAGCCCCGCGCCCAGGGCGCTGTAGCCGAGCAGATCCTGCAAATACAGGCTCATCAAGAAGTAGTAGGCGAACATGCTGAAGGTCGAGGCGAAGATCGCTACGTTGGCGCCGGAGAAGGTCGGCAGGCGGAAGAAGCGCAGCTCGATCAGCGGATGGCGCGAGCGCGCCTCGTTGAGCGTGAACAACACGAGCAGCAATACGCCGGCCGCCAGCATGCCGAGCGTGTAGGCCGACGTCCAGCCCTTGCCGTCGCCCTGGATGAAGGCGAGCGAGAGCGCCAGCAGCGCCAGCGTGATCAGGCCGACGCCGGCCACGTCGACGCGGTGAGAGGCGGTTTCATCGGTGCTCTCATGCACCGTGTAGATGCCCACGGCGACCGTGAAGACGCCGATCGGCACGTTGACCCAGAAGATCGACTCCCAGGTCGCCTTCTCGACGAGAATGCCGCCGATCACCGGCCCCAGCGCGATCGCCAGACTGCTGACGCCGGACCAGATGCCGATCGCGGCGCCGCGCTCCGGGCCATCGAAGCTCTGCGTGATGATCGAGAGCGTGCCGGGGATCAGCATCGCGCCGCCGACGCCCTGCAAAGCCCGCGCCGCGATCAGAAACTCGATGTTCTGCGCCAGCCCGCCGACCGCCGATCCGAGCGTGAAGACAGCGACGCCGGCCAGCACCACGCGCTTGCGGCCGAACAAATCGCCGAAGCGCCCGCCCGTGACCAGCAGCACGGCCAGCGCCAGCGTGTAGGCGTCGAGCACCCACTGCAGGTCCGAGAGGCTGGCATGCAAGCCGCGCTGGATCGCGGGCAACGCCACGTTGACGATCGTGGCGTCCAGAAACGTCATCGCCATGGCGAGACACATGGCGCCGAGCGTCCACCAGCGGCGGGGATCGGCCGAGCCGGCGCGCTCCGCCTGCGCCTGTTGCATGAGTCGCCATCCGGAGTGATACGCGCGGCGTCGCGTTCACCGTAGATTGTGTAGGATCGGAGTCAGCCTCCGCCAGCTACCGCGCGTCCGGCTGCCGCGAGCAGCACGCGGGGCGCCAGGGAGAATCACACCTTGCCGCTGTACGACGCGACACTGCCGCTGGTTGCCGACATGGCGACCTGGCCCGGCGAGCCCGGACCCGACCGCACGCTGATCAAGCGCATCGACAAGGGCGACCCGGCCAACGTCTCGAAGCTGACGCTGGGCGTGCACACGGGCACGCACGTCGATGCGCCGGTGCATTTCATTCCGGGCGCCGGCGGCATTGAGACGGTGCTGCTGGACGCGCTGGTGGGGCCGGGCATGGTCTACGACGTGGGCGCGGCGCCGGCGGTCACTGCTGCCCTGCTCGATTCGCTGCGGATTCCAGCCGGCACCGAGCGCCTGCTGTTCAAGTCGCGCAACAGCGGCTTCGTGCTAGAGAAGCAGTTCCACGAGGACTTCACCTACATCGCGCACGACGCGGCGCACTGGCTGGTGGCGCACGGCATCCGCCTCGCCGGCATCGACTACCTTTCGGTCGAGCAGTTCGGCGCCGAGCCGGAGACGCACCGCACGCTGCTTGGCGCCCGCGTGGCGATCGTGGAAGGCGCCAACCTGCGCGACGTGCCCGCCGGGCCGTACATGTTCATGGCATTGCCGATCAAGCTCGTCGGCAGCGACGGCGGCTCGGCGCGGCTGGTGCTGCAAGGCTGAAGAACAGAGAGGAGAGGCCGTCATGAGCGATCCGATCCAGACCGTGCAGGAGTTCTGCGCCGCGTGGTCGAAGCTCGACGCCGATCTGCTGCTCGGTTACTTCGCCGACGACGCGGTCTATCACAACATGCCGATGCCGCCGCTGAAGGGGCGCGAGGCGATCG
Organism: uncultured Chloroflexota bacterium; assembly: GCA_937879875.1. GTDB lineage: Bacteria > Chloroflexota > Dehalococcoidia > CAUJGQ01 > CAUJGQ01 > CALFMN01. Next base: position 3,898 of record CALFMN010000043.1, read on the forward strand.
CCGGCTTCCTGCAGCAGTTCACCAAACAGGCGAGCGCGGCAGGGTTCGAGCTGTTGCACATCGCCGCCAACGGCGACACCGTGCTGACCGAACGCATCGACCGCTTTACGCTGGGCGAACGCCAGATCGCGCTGCCGGTGATGGGCGTGTTCGAGCTGCGCGAGGGCAAGATCGCCGCCTGGCGTGACTACTTCGACCTGGCCGACTGGCAGAAGCAGTCGCGCGGCTGAGCGGGGGTCGCCGATGACGCTCCTCACGCAGACGGGCGCGGACGGCGCCGGTACGCCGCTGGAAGCAGCGAGCGCGGCCGCGAGCGCCGGCAAAGACCAGGTCGAGCTGTATCTGCGCACCTTCGGCACGTTGCTGCGCAGCTCGGGCGAGCTGCGCCTGCGCACGCTGGAGGCCACGCACATCGGCATGCGCTCCAGCCTGCATGCCGGCGCGGGTTCGGCCGAACCCGACCTCGGCGCGTTCATCTATGCCACGCAGCGGCTGCCGGACGTCATGCCGCGCGTGCGCCACGTGATCATGGGCCAGACGGCCGAAGGCTTTCAGCAGGCGCTCGGCGAAGACGTCGGCGCCTGGCAGCAGGCGGCGGCTCCAGGCCGGCGGCGGCGCTGCCACTTCGACGGCCGCGACCGGCTGGCCGTCTTTATCGCCAGCCAATCGGACGTGGACGACCTGATCCCGACGCTGGTGGCGTGGCAGATCGAGTGGAACAAGCTGCATGTGCTGCTGCGCGGCTTCGCCGCGGGCAACGGCCGCGGCGCCGACCCGAGCATCGAGCCCTGGCGGCTGCTCGGCGGCGGCGAGCAGGACTGGCGGCGGCTGCAAACGATCTGGCGGGCGGCGTTCCCGACGCTGCTGGATGACGTGGCACGGGCGGACCTGAACCTGACCGTGCGCATGCTGGGCGGCACGCATGTGGGCTACGCGCGGGCAACGGCGCGCTGGTGGCAGCCTATCGCCAACACCATCGCCCGCGAAGGGCTCGACGGCCGGCCGATCTACTTCGTCTCCAGCAACACCCACAGCCTGGTCAACCTGCTCTCCGGCGTGGCGCTGCGCCATCAGGACGCGATCGTCGAGTACGTCGAGCACGCTGGTGATCCCGAGCTCGCCGGGGAACTGGAGAAGCTGCGCACGGGCGCCAGCCGCGGCAACTGGCACAACTTTCTCTATTACGCAGCGCGCGGCCTGTTTCGCGAGCGGCCGGAGCGGCAGCAGTTGCGCCTGCGCGAGGAGCGGGCGCGCGGCATCAGCTTCGTGCCGCCGCACGCCGCGATCGAGGTGGCCGGACAGGTGATCGCGCTCGACCGCCTGCATGCGAAGGACCTCGACCCGCGGCTCGGCGCCGTCTCGGCGGCGCGGCTGCGGGCGAGCAAGGCGATCGTCGTCAACATCGACTACCCGCTGGGCATGGCCGCCTACAACATCATGCGCGCCGTGATGGAGCGCAGCGAGGAGCTGCGCGGCGTCTACGTGCTGGGCAAGGCCGCCACGCTCAACGCCGGCGTGGGCGACGTGATGATCCCCGACGTGGTGCACGACGAACACTCGATGAACACCTACTGGCTGGACAACTGCTTCAGCTACGAAGACGTCGGCCCGTTCCTCGTCTTCGGCTCGGCGCTCGACCACCAGCGGGCGGTGACGGTGAAAGGCACGTTTCTGCAAAACAAGGGCTATCTCGATCTGTACCACCGCGAGAGCTACACCGCGGTGGAGATGGAGGCCGGCCCGTATCTGGACGCGCTCTACGAAGGGGCGCGGGCGAACCGCTATCCCGAAGGCGAGAGTATCAACTTCACGCGGCTGCCGTTTGACCTCGGCATCATCCACTACGCCTCGGACACGCCGTACACGCAGGCGCGCACGCTCGGCGCGCGGGCGTTGGACTACCGCGGCATCGACTCGACCTACGCCTCCGCCGTCGCCATCCTGCGCCGCATTCTCGTGCGCGAGGGCGTGATTCCGACGGCGGACATGCTGTCCGGCTGACCTGAAGCCGGCCCGGCCACGACGTGCAATCGCCAGCATTTCGGTACCGTTTCGCAACCAGATCGCCTGTTCTGATGCATATAGTTATGGTAATGTTGCGGAAATCTCGCGTGGTGCCCGCCCGCCTCCGCGAGCCGGTGCGGGGCGCCTGCAAGGACGTAGCATGGCAGGAGCCCTGAGTATCCGCGTGTCGCACCATCGCTCTCCCTGGCTTCTCCGTCTCACACTGCTTCTGCTCGTCACGACCTCGGCCGGAAGCGCGGCCCGACGTGCAACACCCGTGCGCGCCGCGACGCTTACCAGCCACCCACTCACGCTCAGCTCCTCGCTGAAGGCCGTCACCTGTCTGGACACCAGCACCTGCTTCGGCGTCGGCGCCGGCGGCATCGTCAGCCATACCACGAACGGCGGCACAAGCTGGGACGTGGGCGGCACACAGACGTACGCGACGCTGGCCGGCGTCGCCTGTCCCCTGGCGAGTGTCTGCTTCGCCGCCGGAGCAGGCGGCGCGATCGAGAGCACGAGCAACTCTGGAGCGTCCTGGGCAGCTCAAACCAGCAACACGACGCAGGATTTGAACGCCGTCGCCTGCCTGAGCACGACCACCTGCTACGCCGTCGGTGCCGGCGGCACGATCCTGGCGGCCAGCAACGGCTCCAGTTGGAGCGCACAGGCCAGCGGTACGGCGCAAAATCTGTTCGGTGTCGCCTGTCCCGGCGGCACGACCTGCGTGGCTGTCGGCGCGGCGGGCACGATCGTCGCGACGACCGACGGCAGCACCTGGACGGCGCGCACCAGCAACACGACCGCGCAGTTAAACGCCGTTGGGTGCGTGCGCTTCACGACGACGTGTTACGCCGTGGGCAGCGGCAGCACGTTCACGAAGACGGCCGACCTTACGGCCTGGACCGCCGGCTCGATCCTGCAAACCAGCTTCAGCTTCAACGCCATCTCCTGCGCGGCGGCGTCGACCTGCGAGGCGGTGGGGCAGATCGGCTTCGTTTTTGGCACCACCGATGGATCGACGTGGAACAGCCAGCCGAGCGGCACGACGCAGGCATTCAGCGGCGTCGCCTGCCCATCCACCGTTGCCTGCTTCGTCGTCGGCGCCTCGGGCACGATCCTGGCCACGGCAAACGCCGGCACGAACTGGAGCGGCGAAACGGCGGCTTACGCCGGTCAGATCAACGCGATCGCATGCCCTTCCACCAGCGTCTGCTACGCCGCCGGCGGCGTGATCGGCGGCACCACGGATGGCGGCGCGACCTGGTCGATTCTCACCTCTGCTCGGGGTGAGGTGCTGCGCGGCATCTCCTGCCCCGCGACGGCGACTTGCTCCGCCGTGGGCAGCGGCGGACTCATCCTCGCGACGACCGACGGTGGTGCGTCCTGGTCGTCGCAAACGCCTGTGACCACCGCACTCAGCGGTATCGCCTGTCCGGCGGCAGCGCTCTGCTACGCCGTCGGCGCGGGCGGCCGGATCGAAACAAATGCCGGCGGATCCTGGCATGATGACAACAGTCCCACGACCAACCCCTTGACGAGCATTGCCTGCCCTGGGCCGTCCACATGCTTCGCCGTGGGTGGGGCCGGGACGATCGTCCGCACGACAAACGGCGCCCAATGGGGAACGCCCACGTCCGGTACGACGGGCGGCCTCTTCGCCACCGCCTGTGCGACCGGTGGTGTCTGCCTCGCGCTTGTCAACGCCGGGGGAGGGTTGCTCATGTCCATCGATAACGGAGCGACCTGGGCGGGAGGCGCCTTTTCGCCTGCGCCTCCCGCGTTCAGCGTTGCCTGCCCGGCGCCGACGATCTGCATCGGTGTGAGTGCAAACGGCATCGGCGATGTGATCATGACATCCGCCGATGCAGGCAGTTCCTGGTCGCAGCAACTCGCCGGCGGCACCGAGGAGCTTCTCTCCGTAGCCTGCCCCTCGCTCACGCTCTGCGCCATCGGCACGGGAAGCGGACACGTCTTCATGGCAACCAGCCCCGCGACCGCCGTCTCGATCGGTTCGTCCGCGAATCCAGCGGCGGCGGGCCAGCCGCTCACACTCACGGCGACGCTGTCGGGCTGCCCCTCGGCGCCGAGCGGCACTGTCGCCTTCTTCGACGGCCTGAGCCTGCTCGGCTCCGCGCCGATCTCCGGCGGACAGGCGCAGCTGACGACCTCCAACGTGGCAGCCGGCAGCCAACAGCTCACCGCCAGCTACGGCGGCGATGCCAACTGCGGCGCGGCCGTCTCGAACCCGCTGAGCGAGGGTGTGACGCCCGCCATTCCGAGCCTAATCACTCCGGCGAACGGCGCGACCGGGCAGAGCACGACGCCGGCGCTGAGCTGGACGAACTCCGCCGGCGCCGCGTCGTTCACGATCGGTCTCACCGACGCGACGGCGAATCGGACCCTGCCGAACCTCTCCAGCGCGGCGGCTGCACTCACCGTGCCCTCGGGCGAGGGGCTGGTGGTCGGCCACCAATACTCGTGGTCGGTGGCGGCATGCAACGCGATCGGCTGTTCGCCGTTCTCCAGCGCGTTCACGTTTACCACCGCGGCGGTGACGCCTGGCGTGGTGACGCTCGTCTCGCCGCTCGAAGGGGCGCAGAACGTCAGCCTGACGCCAACCCTGGCCTGGAACGCGCCGAGCGGCGCCGTGGCCGGTACAACGCAGTACACCGCCTACATCTGGGATCCCGGTGCGCTGGTGATGAAGTTCCAGCAGGCCACGACGGCGCTCTCGATCGGCGTGCCCGGCGCGGCAGGACTGCAGCCGAGTGTGTTTTACTTCTGGACGGTGCAGGCGTGTACCGGCAGCGTTTGCGGGCCGGTGGCCCGCTGGGAAGGCTTCACCACGACCGCCGCGCCGGGCACGCCGAGTCTCGTCTCGCCGATCGAGGGCTCCCAGACCGTGAGCACCACGCCGACGCTGCAATGGACTGCTGCCAGCGGCGCCGTGAACGGCGTCACGCAATATACCGCCTACATCTGGGACCCGCATCCCGGCATGATGGTCTTCCAGCAGGCGACGACCGACCTGAGCGTAGCCGTGCCAGTGGGCTCCGCGTTGCAGGTCGGCCGCTTCTATTTCTACAGCGTGCAGGCCTGCAACGGCAGCGCCTGCGGGCCGCTGGCGCGCTGGGAGGGCTTCACCACCACAGCCAGCGCCGCCCCTGGCGTCGTGACCCTGACACAGCCGCCTGAAGGCGCCCAAAACGTCAGCCTCACGCCGGCGTTGCAGTGGGCCGCTCCAACAGGCGCCTTACCGGGCAGCACGCAGTATACCGCCTATGTCTGGGACCCGCAGGCGAACGCGATGCGCTTTCAGCAGACCACCACCGCGCTCGACGTGGCCGTACCGGGCAGCGCCGATCTGGTGCTGAGCCACTTCTACTACTGGACGGTCCAGGCCTGCAACGGCGCGGCGTGCGGGCCGCTGGCGCGCTGGATCGGCTTCACCACGTTGAGCAGCGTCGGCGCACCGCTGTTGCGAGCGCCGGCCGAAGGCGCGACCGGCGTCGGCGTGACGCCGACCATCGCCTGGATCGCGCCGAGCGGCTCTTCGCCGGGCAACACGCAGTACACGGTCTTCGTCTGGGATCCGGCGGCCAGCGTGATGAAGTTCCAGCAGACGACAACGGCGCTTTCGACCGCCGTGCCGTTCAGCTCCGGCCTGGTAGCGGGGCACTTTTACTACTACAGCGTGCAGGCCTGCGACGGCAGCATCTGCGGCCCGCTGGCGCGTTGGGAAGGGTTTACGAGTTAGGCGGGCGAGCGGCACAGCGGTGTGGCTCCGGTATATGATGCAGCCGGAGGTACTCCTCGGGTGGTGAGCACCGGCACCGGCCTCCTCTAATCCCGGCGTAGAAGGCGCCGGGCCGGGTCTGCCCGGCCGCTGCCTTGCGCCACGTCGCGACGCGCTCTCCCGTGCGCGGCGCCTTCGCGTGTCCGCCATCTCCTCCTGGCTCTGCCTTCTGCGCTCCTCCTCAATGCCTGATCACTGCCCGCCCCAGCGGTAGGGACGCGGGTTCCTCTCTGCGTCCGCCGCACGCTCGTGCACATTTTCGAGGAGCGCGTTGATGCGTCCCCGCTTTACCGGGCTCTGGCGCCACGCCGACTTTCTGCGGCTGTGGGCCGGCCAAACGACCTCGCAGTTCGGCTCGCTCGTCGGCGGCATCGCGCTGCAGTTCACGGCGATTCTCTGGCTGCACGCGAACGCGGCGCAGGTCAGCCTGCTGGCGGCCTGCCAGTTCGCACCCGCGGCCGCGCTCGGCCTCGCAGCCGGCGCCTGGGTCGACCGGCTGCGCCGCCGGCCGGTGATGATCGTCGCCGACAGCGGCCGCGCCCTGGCGCTCGCCAGCGTGCCCGTCGCCGCTGCGTTCGGCTCGCTCTCCTTACCCCAGCTCTATGCCGTCGCCTGTGTCAACAGCGCCCTGGGTGTCTTATTTGAGTCGGCCTACGAAGCCTACCTGCCCTCGTTGCTGCCGCCGGAGCAGATCGTCGAAGGCAACAGCAAGCTGGCTGCCAGCGCCTCCGTGGCCGAGTTCGGCGCCTTCAGCGCGGGCGGCTGGCTGGTGCAACTGTTCAGCGCCCCGGCCGCCGTGCTGGTGGACGCGCTCTCGTTCGCCGTCTCGGCCGGCTCGGTGGCCGCGATCCGCGCGCCCGAGCCTCCAGCCGTCGCGGCGGAGCGGCGTGAACCGCTGCGCCGCGAAATCGCGGAAGGCGCCCGTTTCATCTGGCATCACCCGCTGCTGCGGGCGCTGGCGGGTGTGCATATGGTGCTGGAGTGCGGCAGCCGCATCGTCGGCGCCGTGATCCTGCTCTATCTCAGCCGCGAGGCCGGCTTCGGCGCCGGCGCGCAGGGGATGATCTTCGCCGTCGGCGGGCTCACGTCGCTGGTGGGCGCCAGCGTCGCCGGGCGCTGGCGCTGGTTCGGCGGGCTCGGTCGTGCGCTCACGCTCTCGGTGTTGCTGCGCTGCGCGGGCATGATCTGTATCCCCCTGGCAACAGGCGTGTCGCTCGGCGGCGTGCTCTTACTCGTAGCAAGCCAGTGCCTCACCGATCCCGGTTACGCCTTCTTCGAGATCAATGCCGTCAGCCTGCGCCAGACACTGACGCCCGGGCGGCTGCTGGGTCGCGTCAGCGCGACACTGCGCGTGCTCGATTTCGCCGCGATGCTGTTCGGGACGGCGCTGGGCGGCGTGCTCGGCCAGGTCGTGGGCCTGCGCGCCACACTGTTTGTCGCGGTTGGAGTCGTCGCCGGCGCGGCGCTCTGGCTGACGCTGAGCCCGCTCGCGCGGCTGCGCGCCTTTCCCGAGCCGGCAGCGATCGGCGCCGGGCCTGCTGGAGAGTAGCCGGCGGGCACGACGCCAGCGCTGCGCTGCCCGTGACAGCCTGCCGATACCCGCACGAAACAGTCCGTGCCGCGCGCTGCTTGCCCGCGCACAACGCCGCGGCTTGTCTCACGCACGGGCCGGCTGGTTAGACTGGACTATGCAAGAGACGCTTCGACATCGATGGCCCGCGTGGTGGTCGCTTGTTCCTACGATCGCGGCAGTGCTGCTGATCGCCTGTACGGGCTCGCATCACGCGGCGCCCGCAAGCCACACGCCGGTCGCCGGCGCGGCGAGTGCATCCGCGGCCACGGCTTCGGCGCCGCACGCGGCCGGCAGCCCCCAAGCCACACCTTCGCCCGCGCTCACGGCGGGTCTGCGCCCGGGCGGTGTGCCCTCGACAGGGGCCACGCCGGCGCGCGGCAGCGGCCCCGGCTCGGCGGCGCAGGCCAGCGCCACGGCCGGTCCGCCGCTCAACGCCAATCAGTTGCTGCGCCGCGACGCCGTGCCGACCATTCAGGAGTGCATCGACGCCGGCATCGGCCCCTGCTACTCGCCGGCGGACATCCGCGCGGCCTACGACGTGGACCCGCTGCTGGCCAGCGGCATCGACGGCAGCGGGCAGAGCGTCGTCATCATCGTCTCCTTCGGCAGCCCGTCGCTGGCGGACGACGTGGCGGCCTTCAGCAAGGCGATGGGGCTGCCCGACGCCGATCTGCAGGAGCTATACCCGCTCGGCTCCGACTTCTCCGGCCAGCCCCAGGGCGAGATCGGCGGCTGGCGCGGCGAGACGACGCTCGACGCCGAGTGGGTGCACGCGATCGCGCCGAAAGCGCGTATCGTCGTGCTCATCAGCCCCGTGGCCGAAACCGAGGGCGTGGTCGGCCTGCCGGAGATGCTGCAACTCGAACAGTACGCACTCGACAACCACCTGGGCACGGTGATCTCGCAGAGCTGGGGCACGAGCGAGGATCTGCTCGACGACGCCGAAGGGCTGCCCGTCCGGCAGCAGTGGGACGCGTTCTATCAGCAGGCCACGGCCGCGGGTGTCACCGTCGTTACGGCGGCGGGCGACCACGGCGCCCTTGCCGATACGCGCGACGAGCAGCCGGCAACCACGCGTTCGGCCGACTGGCCCTCCGCCGAGCCCTGGGTGACGACCGTGGGCGGCACGACGCTCGCGCTGAACGCCGACGGCAGCTACGGCTTCGAGCGGGTATGGGCGGACAGCTCGGGAGCGGGCGGCAGCGGCATCAGCCGCTTTTATGCTGAGCCGGCGAACCAGAAGCTGCTGCCCGACGCGATCCAGCAGCGGCTCGGCGGCATGCGCGGCGAGGCCGATGTTGCGGCCATCGCCGATGGGCTGCTGGTTTACTACGCGACCGGGCCGGCCGGCACGCCGCATCCGAGCGTGGTCGGCGGCACGAGCGCCTCGACCCCGATCTGGGCGGGCATCGTCGCGTTGGCCAATCAGGCGGCCGGGCGCGGCCTCGGCAACATCAACCCGACGCTGTATCAGCTCGGAGCGGCCGGGCGCTGCTTCCATGACGTAACCGACGGCAGCAACGCCTTCCGCCGCGATCCGGGCGAGCCGGCGATGGCGGGCTGGGACTTCCCGACCGGCTGGGGATCGCCCGACGCGGGCTGCCTCGTGCCCGCGCTCGCGGCTGCGGCGCGGAACGGGCAGTAACGTGCCGCGCATCCTGATCGCCACGAACAACCCCGGCAAGCTGGAGGAGCTGCGCGCCCTCTTGCTTCCCACCGGCTGGACGCCGCTGCATCCTGCCGGCATCGGCCTGGCGCTCGATGTGCCGGAGACGGGCAGCAGCTACGTCGAAAACGCGACGCTGAAGGCCAGAGCATTCGCGGCCGCGGCGAATCTGCTGGCGCTGGCCGACGACTCCGGGCTGGAAGTGGACGCGCTCGGCGGGCGGCCCGGCGTCCATTCGGCGCGCTACGGCGGCCCCGGCACGCCGCCGCACGAGCAGATCCGCATGCTGCTGAACGAGCTTGAGGGCGTCCCCGACGAACGCCGCGGCGCGCGCTTTCGCTCCGTGGTCGTGATCGCCGCGCCAGACGAGCGAACCTGGCAGTCAGAAGGCGCGATCGAGGGCCGCGTCGCCCGCGAGCCGCACGGTCACAACGGCTTCGGCTACGACCCGATCTTCTTCCTGCCAGAACGCGGCCGCACGCTGGCGGAGCTGACCGAGGCCGAGAAGCGCGCGATCAGTCACCGCGCCCTGGCGATGCAGGGCGCGCTGCAACAGCTCGATCGCCTGCTGCGTGCGGGCGAAGGGCTGTAGCCGCGCCCCGATGAACTACTGCCAGACCGAGCGCGGCGTCGCCACGATGCGGGTAACGTTCATCTGCTCGCGGTCCAGCGGCTCAGGGATGCGCGGCGCGATAGGCACGGGCCGAATCCGCGAGTCGCCGTGCATCTTCGCGGCTGCTTCGTGCTCCGGCCGCTTGAACGCTGACACTGGCCGCGGAGAGTCGCTGGCTTGCCTGACCACACTGGAGGGAAAATGGCGGTGGGGCTCACGCGACGACCCGTGGCACCGCGCACCAACGCGGCCGTGCTATCTGTTCCAGCTCCTGCTTTACGGAGAAGAGGAGGGCTGGAGTGACGGCGGCGGCCACCCGACCTACCGCGGCAGGACCAGCAGCGGGTTGACGGGAAAGCCGCTGAGGCGGACCTCGAAGTGCAGATGGGGGCCGGTGCTGTTTCCAGTCGTGCCGGAGAGGCCGATCGGGTCGCCGGCGTGAATCGGCTGGCCGACGGGGAGCGCGGGCACGTAGAGCAGGTGGCCGTAGCGGGTGATGATGCCGTCGCCGTGGTCGATGTCCACGTAGTAGCCGTAGCTGCAGCAGGCGTTACCGCCGGCGAAGGCGATGCGGCCATCGGCCATCGCCCGCACGATCGTGCCGAGCGGGACGCCGATGTCGATGCCCAGCGGGTGCTGCGGCCCGAACAGGCTGGTGATCGGCCCGCGCGCCGGCCAGACGATCGCGGCCGCCGCGCTGTTCGCGGGCGATGACGCCGAGGCGTTGAGGTACGACCTGTTGCCGGCCGGCACCGCGGAGCCGGCGGCTGGCGTAGCGGGCGCCGGGGCCGGCGAATCCGCGACCGCCGCAGTAGCAGCCGCGGCGTCGGGGCTGCTATCGGGCGATGCCTCCGCGCCTGTAACGGCGGCTTCGACCGGCGTCGCGGCCACGATTGCTGCGGCCGGTTCGCTGGCCGTCGTGCCGTCAGGCTGCTGGGCGGCGCGGCCGGCCGCCAGCGCCTGCACGATCTGCCGCGGCGCATCGGCCGGCGCGGGGCCGGCGGGAATCAGCTCCGGGTCGGCGTCGAGCGCGGCAGGCGCCGCGGCCGCACCCAGCATGAGCGTGACGCGATGCGCCGCGTGCTGCGCGCCGAACAGCATGCCCGCGCCGAGCATGGCGGCCGCGGCGATGCCCGCGAGCACGAGCCGGCCACGCCTGCGCCGCGCGCTGCGGCCCTGCCCGAGCAGCGGGTCGGTTTCCCGCGGCGCGGGCGGCACGAGCAGCCGGGGCGTGGCCGGGGATTCGGGCTGCACCTCGCTCACTGGATCAGCTTCGGTTCGCAGATGCCGATGCCGGTGTCACACGCCCCGGTGGTTGGGGGCGGCGTGCCGGTGCCCGTGCCGAAGCCGGCGAGCGTCGTACTGAGCTGGGTGATCTGTCCGTAGATGTCTTTCGAGCAAGCACTTGGTGGGTTGATCGGCAAGGTGCCACTATTCTGCGAGATATTCAGGTTGAGCGCTGCAAAGGTCTCCGTTGTGACGCTTACGTTGCCGTTGCCGGTTTCATGGTCGAGCACGACCACGATGATCGGCGTCTGATTGATATATGCCTGGTTGATGATGTTGATCCAGTAGGCCTCTTTCGTCGGATCGTTCACGCTTCCGCAGGCATCGCCACCCTTGGTCAATACATTGCCATCGGCAACAACCGGATTGTTGCTGCCGCAGCCGCTCACAAAATCATTACCCGTTCTGAAGAAGCCCTTGAAGTCCTTTGAATTGCCCGTCCAATCCGGCCCGCCGATCGTTTGCACGCTGTCCGCAACCCAGGCATTCGAGCGGAAAATCACCACGTCGCCGACGGCAACGTTCTTCCCCTTCGTGTTCTGAAACCAGATCGCGTACGGCACAAAACCGCCGCAGCCGACGGCGCCCTGCGTCACCGTGCCGACCTGCACCTTCGCCGTCGCTCCCACGTTGCCGCTGTTCAGGCCGAGCACGCGCATGAAAGAGTACTTGACCGTACGCTGGATCGATACGGTGATCGTATCGTTCGTCGCGCTTGTCGTGCTGACCGCGTTTGTGACCACGGTATCGCTGGCATCGGCGCAGGTCTGGTTGCCGGTGAAGCAGTTCAGCGTGAGCCACTGCGCGGCGTCGGTCTTGGCCGTGGCCGGGCTGCCCGGCAGGCGGTAGGCGCCGGCGAAGGCGGCGGCGTCGGCGGCGTTTTGCAGCTTGCGCCGGTTGTTTTGCAGGTTGCTGCCGTCCAGCACGAGCCCGGCCATGCCGATGATCACGGTCAGGCACAGCGCCCAGAGCACAAGCGCCTGGCCCTCCTCGCCGCGGTGCAACCAGCTTCGCCGCCGTGATGCGGTCGCGCGACTCATAGGATGCCTCCGCGCTGCACGAAGCCGATCACGGCCGGGCCGAGGATCACGGCGAACATCGTGGGAAAGAGCAGCAGCGCCAGCACGAAGATGATCTTGATCGGCGCCTTCTGCGCCGCCTGCTCGGCGCGCTGCTTCTGCGCGCTGCGCACGACCTCGGCCTGCACGCGCAGCGTCTCGCCCAGGCTGCTGCCCACCGTCTCCGACTGCACCACGGCGGTGACGAACGAGCTCAAATCCGGCACGCCGTTGCGCGCCGCCAGGTCCTGCAGCGCCTGCCGCCGGCTGCGGCCGATCGCCACGCTGCCCAGCGTGCGGCGCAGCTCCGTGCGCAGCGGCTCGCGCACCTTCTCCGCCACGCGCGTCAGCGCCGCGTCGATGCCGAGCCCTGCCTCAACGCAGGTCGTGAGCAGGTCCATCATGTCCGGCATCGCGCGCAGCAGCTTGTGCCGCCGGCTTCGCGCCCGCGCCCGCACCAGCACCACCGGGCCGTAGAGCGACGCGACCGCCATCGCTCCGACCGCGAGCACGCCGCGCCCGTCCAGCCCCGTCTTGCTCGCGCTCAGCTCCAGCAGGATCAGCAGCGGCAGCCCGGCGCCGATCAGCGCCCAGAGAAACAGCGCCGTCTCGGGGTCCAGGTTGAGGCCGGCGGCGTAGAGCGTCCTCGCCAGCCGGTCGCGCGTCTGGCCGGGCAACGCCTCACGCAGCCAGCGGCGCAGCGCCTCGCCGCGCGTGGGGCCGTCGGCGTCGCGTACGGCGAAGCCGGGCCGGTCCAGCGTGAGTTCGGCCAGGCGGCGGCGCGCGGCCGGCGCCGGGCGCGTGAGCGCGGCGTAGACCAGCAGGGCGATGGCGACGAAGCCAAGCAGCGCGATCAGCAGCACGGCGCTTATACCTCGATGTTGACGATGTTGCGGATGATGAAGAAGCCGAGCAGTTGCGCCCCGCCGCAGACGGCGAGCGTGATGCGGCCACCAGGCGTGGTGAACAGCGGCGCCATGTAGTCGTGGTTAACTGCGGTGAGCGCGAGGAGCAGGCCCGCAGGCAGCAGCGCGAGGATGTAACCGCTGAACTGCTGCTGCGTGGTCAGCGTCTTGATCTCGCCGCGGATGCGGATGCGCTCGCGCATCGTGTGCGCCACGCCGTCCAGGATCTCGGCCAAATTGCCGCCGGTGCTGCGCTGGATCAGGATCGCGCTCACGACGAGATCCAAATCGCGGTCGTGGATGCGCTCGTTGAGATGCGTGAAGGCGACGTCCGGCGTGGCGCCGAGCTGCACCTCGCGGATCACGCGGCGCAACTCGGTCGCCATCGGCGCCTTGAGCTGTTCAGATGCCTGGTCGAGCGCCTGCAGCAGCGCCACGCCGGCCTTGAGCGCGTTGGCGATCAGCGGCAGCGTCTCCACGAGCTGCTTGACGAACTTCTTGCGCCGGCGCGAGACGGCGAGGCGCAGCACGAACAGCGGCAGGTAGAGGCCGAAGAGGCCGAGCGGCAGCGCGAGGATGCGCACGCGCGCCGAGCCGATCAGCGCGAAGGCCATGCCGCTGCCGAGCGTGATCAGCAGGAACTCGGTGACGGTCAGCCGCCAGGCGGCGCGTTCGAGCTGCTCGGCCAGCCACTGCATCGAGGCGGCGCGCGACAGCAGCCGCGTGAACGGCCCGCTGACGCCGAAGCGGCTTTTGCGCAGCGCCGGGTCGCTGCCGATGCTGAAGGCATTCGCGCCCGGCCCGCTGCCCGGCTCGCTCGCCAGCGCCAGGCGGCCGGCGCGGGCGCGGCGGGTCATGGCGGCGCGCATCGCCATCGCATAGCCGAACAGCGCCACGCAGGCGGCGGCGATCGCGGCGGTAAGCAGGACCACGGCTACCTCGCTTCAGATGGTTTCAAGGCCGTAGCGTTCCAGGCGGCGGACGGTCGGGGCACCTAACCCTGATTTGCCTGAAGGCAAATCTGTCCCTTCCCGAAACGGGAAGGGACTTCTGGAGCGTTCCCGGCGGCGCCGGACGGCGGCGGGGCTGGGGTGTCCCTGTGGGACGTTCGCGGCCGGATGGTCTAACGCGACCATCGTGCTCGGCTTCTGCTCCGCCTGATATCAGCCGGATCGTGGCTCCGGACGCCGAGGCGGTGGACTGAACGCCCCGCTCCCCTCGCATAGCGTCTGGAGCGCTCCAGAAGTCCCTTCCCGAAACGGGAAGGGACAGATTTGCCTTCAGGCAAATCAGGGTTAGGTGCCCCGACCGTCCGCCGGCCACCGGTCTTGCACCCATCACTGCCGCCCCCAGCGCGGCTGCTTGTGAAACGTCTCCAGCGGCACGGTGATGCCGGCCAGCGCGAACTCTTCGGCGAAGGTCGGGCGGATGCCGGTGGGGCGTAGCGCGCCGCGCACGCGGCCCTGCGCGTCCAGCCCCTCGTTTTCGAACTCGAAGACGTTTTGCAGCGCGATCGTCTGCGCCTCCATACCCGTGATCTCGCTGATGTGCGTGACGCGGCGGCCGCCGTCGCTGAAGCGGCTAAGATGCACGAGCAGGTGCACGGCCGAGGCGATCTGCTCGCGCACGGCGCGCAGCGGCAGCTCCATGCCGGCCATCAGCACCATGTTTTCGAGGCGGGCGAGGGCGTCGCGCGGGCTGTTGGCGTGTACGGTGCTGAGCGAGCCTTCATGGCCCGTGTTCATCGCCTGCAGCATGTCGAACGCCTCGCCGCCGCGCACCTCGCCCACCAAAATGCGGTCCGGCCGCATGCGCAGGGCGTTGCGCACGAGATCGCGCTGCGAGACGGCGTTCTTGCCCTCGATGCTGGGCGGCCGCGCTTCGAGCGCCACGACGTGCGGCTGCTGCAAGCGCAGCTCGGCCGGGTCTTCGATCGTCACCAGCCGCTCGTCGTCGGAGATGGCGCCGGAGAGCGCGTTGAGCAGCGTCGTCTTGCCGGAGCCGGTGCCGCCGGAGACGATGATGCTGCGGCGGATCTTGACGCAGGCGCGCAGCACGGCGACGGCCTCGGGTGTGATCGAAGCGACGGAGATTAGCTGTTCCAGCGTCATCTTGTCGGCGCGGAACTTGCGGATCGTGATCGTCGGACCCTTCAGCGCCACGGGCGGGATGATGATGTTGACGCGCGAGCCGTCGGGCAGGCGGGCGTCCACCATCGGCGCCGCCTCGTCCACGCGCCGGCCGATGCGCGAGACGATGCGCTCGGCGATGCGCATGATGTGCGCGTCGTCGCGGAACTGCACGCGGCTGCGCGTGAGCCGGCCGTTGCGCTCGACCCAGACCTGGTCGGGCGCGTTGACCATCACTTCGGTGACGGTGATGTCGCGCAGCAACGGCTCGATCGGGCCGAGGCCGAGCACCTCGTCGGTGACGGCAGAGACAACCTCGTCGCGGCCGAGGCCGACGACTTCGGGCGCCTCCAGCGCCACGACGCGGCGGGCGGCCTCGCGCACGGCGGCGTGCGCTTCGTCGGCGCCGAGCCGTTCCAGCCGCGTCGCGTCGAGCTCCTGAATCAGACGGCGGTGCACGCGCTCGCGCGCCTCTTCCAGCCCGTGCTCAAGGCTGCTGGAGCCGGACAGAGCGCTCGACGTCGGCGTGAGGCCGTCGAGAAAGCGGGAGTGGCGCGGCGCCGGCAGCGATAGGTCGCGGCCACGGTCGTACCAGCGGGCGGCCTGCGAGGCGGCCCCCTCCCCTGCCCCTCCCCCATCGCGATGGGGGAGGGAAGGAGACACCGCAGATTCTTCGGCCGGCGCCGCGTCGAGCAGGCCGGTGGCGGCGGACGGCCGGGGGAACGAATCGGGCTCCATTGGTTGCACCATTCCGTCGGTTTTCCCCCTCCCCCGGCCCTCCCCCAATGCGTTGGGGGAGGGGTTCTGCTTCGGTTGGGAGGACGATTCCCTTATTCCAGCCCTTCGCGCGGCGATTCAGAACCGTACTGCCCCCACCGCTGCCATCGATCTCCCCTCTCCCATCGCCATGGGGGAGGGGCCGGGGAGGGGGAGCGTCAGCCGCCCAGCGGCACCAATCTGCGGATCAGGCCGCGGTTCGGCGCCGTCGAAGACTTCGTGGCGGCGCCGCCGATCGACTCGGCCAGGCTCTTAAAGTTGCCGGCGGCGCGCGAGCCGGGGCGCGACAGCACGACTGGCTTGCCGATCTGCACACTGTGCAGCACCGCCTCGTCGTGCGGAATCGACCAGAACAGGTGCATGTCCAGCGTCTTGCCCACGTCTTCGGCCGAGACGCTGTTGACGCGGTTCTGATGGTTGACCGTGAGCCGCAGCTTCTCCTCCGGGAAGGACCAGGAGCGCAGCATCTTCAGCACGAGCCCGGAGTTCTTCACGCTGGACAGCTCGGGGCTGGTGACGAGCAGCACGATCGTGGCGAGGTCCAGCGCGGCGGCGATGATCTCGTTGAAGGCGCCGGGCGTGTCCAAAATCACGTAATCATGCGTTTGCGCCAGCAGGCGCACGATCTGCACGATCTGCGGCGGCGTGATCGCGTCCCAGTCGTTCGGCTCGGTCGGCGAGGGCAGCAGGAAGACGCCCGACTCGTGTTTGGTCAGGTAGCGCTTGATCGAGCTGCGGTCGAGCTGCGCCGCGTCGCGCGCCGCGTCGGCCAGGCTGGCCTCGACCTTCGTATCCATCATGATCGCCACGTCGCCGAAGCGCGGGTCGAGGTCGACGACGGCGACGGCGGCGTTCTGCGTCTTCGCCAGCGCCACGGCCAAATTCGTGGCGATCGTGGTCTTGCCCGTGCCGCCCTTGGCGCCGAAGACGGTGACGATCATGCCAGCGCCGGCGGTCTGTGCCTGGCCCGCGGAGGCCGCCATGCTGGCCGCGCGTTCGAGGGCGCGGCCGATGCTCTCGATCGCGTCCTTGCCGCCGAGCGGGAAGCTGAGATAGTCGGCCGCGCCGGCCAGCATCGCCTGGCGCACGGAAGGACCGTCGGCGATGCTCGAGTAGGCGATCACCGGCGTGGCCGGGTAGGCGGCGGCGACCGCTTCGAGCGTCTGCAGACCGCGCTCGACCGGCGCTTCCAGGGCGAGCAGCACGCAGTCGGGGCGCTTTTCGCCCACCAGCGTGTGGCCCTCGATGCCGTGCCCGCCCTCGGCGACGACGTTGACGCCGGCCATTGCCAGCACGCGGTGCGCCTCGGCGCGGTTCTCCGCGCTGGGGTCGAGGATGACGGCGGCGGGCGCTGCGGTCATGGGTACGGACTCCCGTGGTGCGGTCTCCGCTGGCTTGCCGGCGGCGTCACTCATTGCGTCGCCCCGCCCGGCGCGGTCGGGGCCGGCTGCGCCTGGCTGTTGCCGCCGCCGTTGATCGCCGGCAGGGTGTTGGGCACCGGGTTGAGCTGCGGCGCGTCGTGCTCGCCGAGCTTGTGCAGCGAGAGGCGCAGCGTGCCCATCTGGTCGGCCAAAAACAGCTTCTGCGCGTCGTCAGGCGTGACGGCGAGCGTAACGCTCTTGGCGTCCGGCTGCGCCTTGTTGTTGCTCTTCGTGGTCACGCCGTCGTCGCTGTGCTGCGCCACGGCCAGGACCTTCACGTCGGTGAGCACGGTGACGGCGGCGAAGTGCTTGGGCTTGTCACCCTGGTCCTTGGCGAACGCCGTGGACGTGTCGGCCGGTCCGCCCTGGATCTCGAAGACGCCGACCACGTCGACCTCATCGCCGGGCTGCAGCAGGCCGCCGTTATCCACGACCTCGGCCACGGTGATCGAGGCGGCGCGCATCCCGGCGGGCACCTGCGCGGCGAAGTCGAGGTCGCGCGCCGAGGCGGCGAGGCGGTCGCTGAGCACCTGCTCGCCGGCGTTGACCTGCACGCGCGTGACCTGGCCGACGGCGGCCTTCGTGTCGGTGAAGGCGGTGCCCAGGCGGATGCCCTGCGGCACCTGCTTCACGTCGAGCATGTCGGCGGTGATCGTGGTGCGGGCGGGGATGTCCTGCTTGGCGACGACGACGGGCACGGTGTTGACCTGCACCGTCTTGGCCTGGGTGGAGCTAAGCAGGCGCCAGAGCAGCAGCGCCGCCAGCAGCCCGAGCACCAGCGAGATCAGCAAAATGCGCCGGTTGGTGCTCGACGTGCCGACGGCGGCTGGGTCGCGTGCGGTCCAGGAAGCGGCCATGAGATGACCTCACTCGATGCGCATGGTGGCGGAACTCGTGATCGTGAACGTGGACGGAATCGTGCCGCCCGAAACGAAGTTAGCGATGGCGGCGAGAGGGGTTATGAATGAGAAGCTGTAGCTTGACGTCACAACCACAGACTGACTGCTGGTGCAGCTAGAGTTGCAGGTGGGATTCGGCACGGAAAGGTTCTTGTCGTTGTAAGGACCGGCGGCGTTCTGAACTTTCGCAACTATACCTGCGTTATCTGTGGGGTTTGTGATACCATAACGAGCACCTTCACGGACGGCATTTGTGAGTGTGACCGAAGTGGAGTATGCGCGGCCGAAATCGATCATTCCGAATAAGAGCAACAGAAATGTAGGCAAAATCAGCGCAAATTCGACGAGTGCGACGCCGTTCTGTTCGAGACGAGTGTAGCGGCGGATGCAGCCAATTGTCGACTTTCGGGTAGAGTTGTTCACTCTCTTGCCTTGATATCCCTGTAGCGTCGATCTGCTTATCGATCGGACCCGAACTGGGCTGGTAATTAGATCTGAAGGCAGTCTGTTATCTGTGCAAGTAATGGGCAGGACGACACCTTCGGTATCAAGTTCGCCAGATGGTTGAGGTCGTAACCGAAAGCATCGCCCTGCCGCCTTCATAGACTACGTACCGGCCAAGGTACCGCCGATGGCCGTGAAGACACCATTGATGTCTCCACTGAGGATTCCGAGGGCTGCAACCGCCGTGACCGAAACCAAGACGATGATGAGTGCGTACTCGACCAAGCCCTGGCCTTCTTCCCGGCTGCGCAGGCGGCTAGCAAGCTCGCTCGCCATAGTGATCACGTACTGCATGATGAACTCCGTCGGGATCAGTAGAATTAGGTGCCCGCCAAGGTGCCGCCGATTTTCGTGAAGACGCCATTGATGTCCCCGCTGAGGATTCCGAGGGCTGCAATTGCGGTGACTGAGACCAAAGCGATGATGAGTGCGTACTCGACTAAGCCCTGGCCTTCTTCCCGGCTGCGCAGGCGGTTCACGAGATCGTTCACGAGGATGATTGCGTACTGCATTTCGGAAGGTCTCCTGTTCTTGTGGCTGGGTCGGTTGATGGGGTAACGCGGAGTGGCGCGGCGTACGCGCGTGGCTTCGTTGCTCCCGTCCCGACCTCCTCGTCCTCGGCAGCCGGATGGCGTGCGCCGGCTTCTCGTCCTCGACAGTGGCCCGGCGGCGTTGCGGGGCGGCGTTGCCGCCGCCCTGCGTCCCGGCCTCCTTGCCGTGGCGCGAAGACCGGGACTTGCTGTCGCCGTCTGCGGCTCGTCTCTCGTCGCCGGCTGCGCAGTGGGGCAGCGCGGCCGCGGGAGGCGGCCTGGCCCGTGTCGAGGGCGGTGCGGCGCCAGGGCGGCGGCCGCGTCCGGATGCGGGCGGGAAGCCCGGCAGCGCGGGAGCCTCCCTCGACCACCGGGAGTGTAGGCGCCGTTGTCTGGTGGAACGGTTGCGCAGCTATTGGCAAGTTGTGCGGATGCGGGAGGAAAGGTTGGGATTCTGTCGGGTGTCTATAGGGGGATTACCTAAATGTTGGCGGGCAGGGGCGGGAGGGTGGCCCTCATAACCCCCGTCCCCTTCTCTCCCATACACACGGGTGGTGTAAACCGCAACGGACTGAGGGCTGTATGGGAGAGAAAGGGCGATCGGGCGTGGGAGGTTCAGGGCGGTGTACGGTTAACCGATCGTCACGAGCGGCGGTCGGTGGCATCGCCTTCGCCGGTTGCGCCGCGCCGCAGGCGTCGCTACCGTAGACCCCGCTACCCCACCGTCGCCCGTACTGGCGACCCAGGATCGCCCCTTCTCTCCCATACGCTCTTGATACGTAGCAGATCTCCTGCTGCCTGTGTATGGGAGAGAAGGGGTCGGGGGTTATGAGGGCCACGATGCGCGCCGAGCGGCGTTTCCGGGCGGTGGGAACCGGCGTGCGGCAGGCAGCACGGAGCCTGCGGCAGGCGCCGACGCCGGCGGAGGCGCTGTTGTGGGACCGGCTGCGCGACCGGCGGCTGGCCGGGCTCAAGTTCCGCAGGCAGCATGCGCTGCTCGGCTTCGTGCTCGACTTCTACTGCCCGGCGCACAAGCTCGCGGTCGAGCTGGACGGCTCTGTTCACGCCGAGCCGGCGCAGCGTGATCGCGACGCGCAGCGAACCGAGCTGCTGAGCGCCTTCGGCGTGCGCGTCCTGCGCTTCGGCAATGATGAGATCTCATCGAATATCGAGCGGACGCTCGCCACGATCGCCGCCGCCTGCGCCATGCCGCTCGAGCAGGAGCCGGGGGCGCGCGGCGATTCAGGCGACGTTCGCGAGTAACGCCGGCTCTGCTGCGATGGCGCGGGGGTATCAGGTCATCCGGCGCGCCGCCGGGCGCGGGCGGCAACGACGGGCCGTTCGCGAACGGCCCCTACCATAGCTTGGGAGCCCGACGCCCTCCGCATCTGCACCCCAGGATCGCCCCTTCTCTCCCATCCACACGAGGTTTGGGAGATCTGCCACCTTCGAAGAGCGTATGGGAGAGAAGGGGACGGGGGTTATGAGGGCCACACCCCCCGTTCGCCCACCGCGCTGAGGTCCGGGCGGGCGGCGGCGCGGGCGCGGCCTTCGCGCATCGCCCGCGCGAGTTCGCCGCCGTTCGCGGCGATCATCGTGCGCACCGGCAGCGCCGCGTCGGGCGCCGCTTCCGGCGTCTCGCGGCGGAACGAATAGCCGACGCCGTAGACGGTGTGGATCAGCGTCACGCCGTTGCGGCCGTCCTCCAGCTTGCGGCGCAGGTTGAGCACGTGGCCGCGCAGCAGCCCCGCGTCGGCCACCTCGTCGTAGCCCCAAACGCGGTCCACCAGCGTCTGGTACGGCAGCACCTGGCCCGCATGCACCATCAGCTCGTGCAGCAGCTTGAACTCGGTCACGGTCAGGCGCAGCGCCCGGTCCCCGCGCGTGACCGAATGCGAGCGCGTATCCAGCACCAGGTCGCCGGAGCTGAGCGCCTGCCAGCCGCTGACCGCGGCGCCGCCGACGCGCTGCACGCGGCGCAGCACGGCGCGCACGCGCGCCAGCAGCAGGTTGAAGCTGAACGGCTTGGTGATGTAGTCGTCGGCGCCCAGCTCCAGCGCCTGCGCGATATGCTTCTCCGCGCTCAGGGCCGACAGTACCATCACCGGCGTCGAGCCTTCGCGGCAGATCTGCTCGCACACCTCCCAACCGCTGACGCGCGGCACTTCGAGGTCCAGCAGGATCAGCTCGGGCCCTTTGCTCTTCCAGAGCTTGAGCGCCGAGTTGCCGTCGTAGGCCGGAATCACGTCCAGGCCGCCGCGGCGGAAGGTGTAACAGATCAGATCGATCAGATCCGCGTCCGTGTCGATCACGAGGATCGCCATCGCTGCCACTCCCCTCCACGCCTCGGGGCGGCCCGCCCAGCACCGCAGAAATTAGGGAAGATCCCTATTGCACCACAATCGAGGATGCGCATCGGTTTGCATAACGAAACAATACAGCAACTGTTACAACAGAAACATCGCGAAATGCCTCGCGGAATTCTGTCAAACTGACCGGGTTTCCTCGCACGCATGCGAAGAGACGGCCTGACGTGCCGCGTGACGACGCATGAACAGGCGCAAAACCGGCCGGCGCCGCCGTGTCACGGAAAAAAACCGGCGGGCCGGCGCTGGCAACCTTATCGCAACCTGTATGGACGGACTGTGCCAACATGACGTGCCGAGGTAATCGCTATGCATGCGATCTTTGCTGCCGGCGATTTAGTACACATAGGGCAGCAGGCGGAAGCGCACCCGCCCGGCGTAGGCCGTGTAGGCCGGCTCTGCTCGCAGCAGCCGCTCCTCCGCGCGAATGCGGCCCAGCTGACAGGCCGTGGCGATCAGGATGACGGCCAGGTTCCACGCTGATGGGTTCTGTAGGATATAGCCGAGATCGCCGACCATATATGTCAGATAGACGGGGTGCCGCACGATGGCATACGGCCCGCCGGTCTTCAGGCCGCGGTCGGCCGCAACCACACCGAAGCAGCGGCCGAGCACGCCCAGCGCCAGCAGCGTGCCGGCCAGCGCCACGATCTGCAACGCCAGGTAGGGCGCATCCAGCCCAAACAACGGCTGCCCGGCCGGGCGCAGCGCCAGCACCAGCCAGGTTCCGCCGAACGCCAGCAGCCAGTCCGATGGCACGCTGCTGACCCGTCGCGCTGGCCGCCGCAGCAGGAAAAGCGCGGCGAGCAGCGCTTCGTCCAGCACGAGGCCGAGGCCGCGCATGTCTCCCTCGCTGTGCCAGCGCTGCAAATGGGCGATCGCGAAGACGACGAACAGACTGACCAGCGCCGCCGTGCTCAGAAGGCGCCAGAGCGCGGCGGCGGTTTCGGTGCGCAGTGCGGCGGGACGCAGCATCAATGGCTCCTCGGAACGAACTCACGACACGGGATGTTGTTGCCGTGGCGGGGCACCTAACCCTGCTTTGCCTGGCGGCAAAGCGGTCCCTTCCCGAAACTGGAAGGGACTGCTGGAGCGTTCCCGGCGGCGCCGGACGGCGGCGCGGCTGCGGTGTCCTTGTGGGATAGACGGTAAGCCGCTCTCCCATCCGATCGAATGTCCTCGACCCCAACCCTTCCTGTGTCGGGAAGGGACAGACGCCGCTTGCGGCGTCAGGGTTAGGTGCCCCGCGCGGCTACACGATGATGAATGTCGCCGTCGCCTGCATGCCGGAGGTCTCGCCCGTGATGGTCACCGTCCAGGCACCGGCCGTCAGCGGCGACAGCCAGTCGCCGGGCGTGAACTCGAACGAGCCGGTGCCGTCATCCTGCGTCACGGCGTACCAGGTCGTGCCGTTGCCCACCTGCGCGGCGGCGCCCGTCGCATCCACAAAGGTGAAGTCCAGCGTCTCGCCCGAGCCAAAGCCGGAGAAGCTGACGACGCGCAGATCCGTGGCCGCGCCGCTCGCCGGGTCGAAGCCCACGGCGGCCGCCACCTGGGCGCGCGCCGTCGGCACGCCGGCAGCGCCGTGACCGAGCGCCGCCAGCTCTACCAGAACCACTGCCGCTACGATCCAACGTACATACCGCATGGCGCCATTCCTTTCATCCGACCAGAAGCCGGTCAGCACCGCGCTGATACGGCTGCCGATCCGTCGTCAGCGCAGCAGCACCAGCAACGCCCCAAGAATCAGGCCGGGACCGTACGGCATCACGCTGCGACGCCCCGCCCTGCCGCTCGCCAGCAGCGCGATGCCGACGACCCCGTTGCAAAACACGCCCAGCGTCAACGCCGCCAGCACCTGCGGCCAACCGATGAGCAGGCCGATCAAGGCGCAGAGCTTGACATCGCCCGCGCCGAAGCCGGGCAGCAGCAGGTAGGCCGCAAGCATCAGCGCGAAACCCGCCGCACCGCCCGCGAGCGAAGCGGCCCAGCTGTGCGCCGGCCAGGCCCCGGCCAGCAGCACAGCGGCCGCGATCGCCGGCAGCGTCAGCCGGTTCGGCAGCAGCCGCGAATGCAGATCTTCGGCGGCAAGCAGCACCAGCACCGACGAGAAGCCGAGCAGCAGCAGCGCGTGCAGCGGACTTTCGGCACGACGCAGCGCAAACGTCCCCACGAACAGCAACGCCGCGGCATCGCGCCAGCGTGGCGCGCGGATGGTTGGCGCCGGCAGGGCAAAGCGGCTCTGCATCATTGGCGGATCGCCTCATTGACGAAGTACACCTGGCACGCGTCCTCGATCGCCTCGGGCGTCAGTTCCGCCGCGGTGCCGTCGAAGCGGGCGCCGTCTTCGATGATCGCAAGCAGATCCCGCGGAAAGACGCCCTTCGGCGTTGGCTGGCCCGGACGGAACAGCGCCTTCACCAGCGCGTCGATCGCGGCGGCGGGGACGGTCAGGCCGCGGCGTTCACACTCGCGCCGGGCGATCTCGGCGATCTCCTGGCCGTTGGGATTAGGAATATGCACTTTGTAGGGGATGCGCCGCAGCAGCGCTTCGTCGGCCAAATCCGTGGGCGAGAGGTTGGTGGAGAAGAGCACGCAGGTCTCGAAGGGCACCATCAGCCGCTCGCCCGCGTCCAGCGAAAGCAGGTCGTAGCCGCGTTCGAGCGGCACGATCCAACGGTCGAGCAGATCTTCGGGCCGCAGGCGCTGCCGGCCGAAGTCGTCGATGATCAGAATGCCGTCCTGGGCCTGCAGATGTGGCGGCGCCTGATAGTAGCCGCCCTCGGCGTCGTAGGCAAGTTCGAGGTGCTGCGCGACCAGCTCGCCGCCGACGGCCACCACCGGCCGGCGCACGCGCAGCCAGCGCCGGTCCGGAGGGCCGATCTCGGCGCGCAGCAGATCCACGGGGCGCCGTCCGCCGCTCTGCGCCGCGCCGGCAGCATCTGCCGCGGGCTCGATGCGTTGATGCACGGCGGAGTCGTAAACACGAATTGTATGCCCGTGCGCATAGAGCGCTCCGGGAATGAAGACCGACTGCCCGAAGCTGCGGGCATAGGCATCGACGATCGAGGTCTTGCCGTTGCCGGTATCACCGTAGATCAGGGCCGGCCGGCCGGCGTGGAAGGCCCGTGCCAGCGCCCGGCGCACGAGTGGCTGCAGCACAAAGGCCGAGAGCGCGTCGTAGATCTGCGCAGACGTGGCCGGGCAGGCGCGCAGTGATTGGCTGCGGGCCAGATCGAGGTACTGCTCGAGCGGCACGGGCGCGAGGCCCACGTAGCGCGAACGCTGCAGCGCCGTGCCGACGCGCTGCTCGCCGCGTTCGCTGAGCGAGAAGCGATAGCCGAAGGTGGAGTAGTCCGGCCCGGCGTAGCCCGGAATACCGGTCGCCTCGATCAGCCCGCGCCGCGTCAGCCGCTCCTTCAGTTCCTGCACGACCGAGAGCGAAAGGCCCATGCGTTGCACCAGCTCGTCCAGCGTGGACGGGCCGGCCGAGTGGATCGTCTTGAGCGCCAGCTCGTCGAGATAGACCGGCGAGACGCCCGTTTCGGCCACGGACTGCGGCGCGCGGGGCATCGGCTCCGCGGTCGCCGGCTGCGACGGCGGCGGCGCGGCGGCGCTCGTTTCGAAGAGGGTGAGTCCGGCCATGCTAATCCTCGTGCGGCGTCAGTGCTGCGGCGCCGGCTGCGTGACGGTCGAGCGGGTGGGCGCCGCGGCGGGCGCCGGGCCGCGCTGCGCGGCCGCCGTCGCCGCTCGCCGTCCCTGCGTGACGACGCTCTGGAAGGCGGCGTCCAGATCGGGCGGCTGATTCGTTGTTGTCGCGCCGCTGGCCGAACCTGCATTGCCAGCAGACGTCGCGCCGGCGCCGGAGGCTGTACCTCCTACGGGGAAGCCGGCGGCGGGAGGCGGTACGCCGGCGGGCGCTGGCTGCCGTGCCGCGTTCGTGACGATGTTGGAGAGTGATGGGCCGGCGGCGGGCGGTGGTACGCCCGGAGTGGCCGCGGTCGCTGCCTGCGCCGGGCTGGCGCCGCCCACGGCCGGCGTTGCCAGCGGGCGGGCCGCCGCCGGGGCGACGGTGGCAAGCGCCGTGGGCACGGCAGTAAACGCCGGGGCCACGGCGGCGGGATTCGCCGGCGCGGCGCGTGCAGGCGGCGCCGTCGCAGCGGCCGGCTGGCCGTCGCTTTGCACGACGACGGTGGGCACGATCAGCCGCCGCTCGTCCTGCGTGTGGAAGAGGCGGGCGCCGAGCGCCAGCCCGAGCAGCAAGACGGCAACCAGCACCGCGCCGAACAGCAAAGGCTCGTCCAGCAGCCAGAGGGCGGGGCTGCCCAGATGCGGCATCGACCACCGCTGGTCCGGGGCGCCGCTCGCGGCGATGCGATCGCGCAAGGTAAAGACCGGATCGCGGCGAGCGCCGGTCGTGGCGTCCACGGCGTCGCCGGCTTCGAGCGTGGGCACGGGGTCTGACGAGGGCAACGATACCTCGGACGTCGAGCGGCGCTTCACGACCTGCCCTCCAGGCGACATCAGCTAGCCAATCGCCAGAGGGCACCGTAGCACGGCCTGATGGAGATCCCATCGGTGATTTGTTGGGATCTCGTTCGGTGTGGAGACGGCGGGAGGAGCCGGCCTGTGGGATCGGCGTCGTGCATCGGGCGATGGCGGCGCAAACGCAGAGCCACCGCCCGCGAGACCTGGCGTTCGCCGGGTCGCCGGGCGGTGGTTCGTTCAGCTATGTCGCGTGCCGTTCTCCGAATCTGGTCCGAGCTAGGGCAGGCGCAGCACCTCGCCGGGATAGATCAGGTTGGGATTGTGGATCCGGTCGGCGTTGGCGGCGTAGAGCAGCGGCCAGAGGCTGCCTGCGCCATAGTAACGCTGAGCGATCGCCCACAGGCTGTCGCCGGGGCGTACGACGTAGGCATTTGGGCCCGAATGGCCGAAGTAACTGTAGTGATGCCGCATGCTGGATACCTCCATTGGGTTGTTCTCCGCGGCGCCTCGCGGCCCGTCCGCAGCTCCTGTCTGCAGCTTGCCACGCACGGTGAACCGGGCGGCATGGGCGAAGCCACCGCCCAAACGTGAAGGTCACTGCAGAAACTTCGCAGCGTGGCGCGGCCGCTGCGGCTCAGTCGCCGCTACCGACTATCCTGCCCAGCTCAGCCAGCCGAGCGCCGATCAGCTCCGCGTCCGTCACGGTGAGGGCGCGGGGATCGATGAGGGCGACTCCCTCGGCCAGATGATGATTGCGCGTGCGGATGGACGGTGTACCGGCAGCCAGCGCCGCGGCGAGCGTCCGCGCCCGCTCCGGCGTAGCTGCAAGCGCAAGCCGCTCGATCGGCCGGCCGGCTTCGTCCGCAACCACGCGCAGCTCGACGCCAGGCAGCACGCCGACCCGGGAGCGGATGGCGGCGATGACCGCGGCCTGCCGCGCACGCTCCGCCGCAGCGTCGCGGCAGAGATAGGCGCGCAGCGCCGCGACCAGGCCGAGGATGTCTTCTTTGCCCACTTTCATCGGCCGCGCCACGCCGCCAAACTGTGCGTCGGCGGCGGCGATCAGGTCTGCCCGTCCGAGCAGGATGCCGCTGGTCGGACCCGCGAACGCCTTGGCGCCGCTGCAGGCCACCAGATCGGCGCCCGCGTCGAGATAGCGGCGCAGATCTTCTTCGGCAGCGGCGTCGACGACGACGGCAACGCCGCGCTCGTGGCAGATTTCGAGCCATGCCGCGAGCGAAAGGCCGTTCACCTGCACACAGTGGTGCGAGACGACGAACATGGCGCAGGCGACGCCGCCAGCTTCGATCGCCGCCTCCAAATCGCGTGGACGCACGGTATTGACGGCGCCGACCGGGATCGGGCGCCCGCCGCCCAGGCGGATCATCTGCTCGATCGGGGCGCCGAAGTCGACGAGCTGGCCGGGTTGGATCGGTACACGATTGGGCAGGCCGGCGCTGTCGGGCAGTTGGGCGATCGTGGCGCTGTCCGTGCCGGCGATGCAGCCGGCCACGGCCATCACCAGGCTGGCGCTGGCGCCGGCGGTCACGGTGCCGGCTTCCGCACCCGCCAGCCGCGCGATCTCGGCCCCGGCCGCCCGCCGCAGCGCCGCCAGATCGACGTGCGCCCGCGCCGCCTCGGCCATCGCCGCGATCGCCTCCTCGCCCAGAGCGCTGCCGCCGAGCGCGGTCAGCTTGCCTGCGGCGTTGATTACGGGCGAAAGGTTCAGGTCGTGCAGCAGCCCCATCAGGTGCACCTCTTCCGGCCAGTTTGAAAACCCGCCGGCATTGGCGAACGCAGCCATACCTCCGCCGGTTCAGGCCGAGCGACCGCCGTCCACCATCAACACCGCGCCCGTCACATAGCGCGCTTCGTCGCTAGCCAGATAGACGGCGGCCAGCGCCACGTCGCGCGGCTCACCGCGGCGGCGAATAGGCGCCGTGCCTTCGAGCAGGCTCGCCCGCGCGGCCGGGTCGTCGCGCAGGCGCACGAAGCGAGCCGCCTGCTCCGCCGTGGCGCCGTTCAGCAGCATCTCGAAGGCGGCAGGATCGTCCAGCGCCGCCGCGATCTGCATGGTTCGCTCGGTGGCGATCGCGCCGGGGCAGATGCAGTTGCAGCGTACACCGCGCGCCGCGTAGTCGAGCGCGATGCATTTGGTTAGATGAATCACGCCCGCCTTCGCTGTTGCGTAACCGGCGGCGCCGGCGCGGGCGCCGACACCCCGCGTCGAGCCGATGTTCACAATGCTGCCGCCGCCGCGGGCAAACAGATGCGGCAGCACCGCGCGCGACATGGAGAAGACCGAGGTGAGCGTTAGGTCGAGACAGCGGTTCCAGCTTTCGAGCGTGAGGTTGAGGATGTCTGCCTGTCCTCCACCGCCGCCGACGTTGTTGACGAGCACGTCAATGCCGCCGAAAGCAGCGAGCGCCGCGCCGACGGTCCTCTCAGCGACGCCCGGTGCTGTGACATCGCCCGCGACGCTTACGCACTCGCCGCCGGCCGTCCGAATTGTGTGTTCCACCGCCAGCGCCGCGTCTGCCTGCAGATCGACGATCGCCATGCGGGCGCCTTCTGCCGCCATCGCCAGCGCCGTTGCGCGGCCGATGCCGTTGCCGCCGCCCGTCACGATCGCTACCTTGCCGTCCAGCCGCACGCCGCGCGCCCTTCCCACGTAACGCCGAGATCAAACCCGGCCGCGCGATCACTCAGCACGCACGAGCGTCGCCAGCTCGGGCTCGCCCAGCGAGCAGGCAAAATTCTGTTCGTGCGCGTCGCTCCAGTCGAGCGTGGCGCAACGAAAGGCGAGACGCAACGCGCCGTAAACCGGCTCGAAGCGCGGGCGCAGCGGCCGTGCTCCCGGCGCCGCCGCCTGCACGCTGGAAACCAGCGGCTCGATCAGCCAGCGGCCGGCCCGGAAGGCGCCGCCGCACAGCGCCAGCGTGAAGCGCTCGTTGGACAGGCCGGCGGCATCGACGCAGGTCAGCACGCCGTGCGCCAGCGCCAGCGCGGCCTCGCGCAGAATGGCGCGCGCGACCGCATCATCGTCCGCCAGCCGGGCGACGACTGGCGCGAGGCGGGCGATCTCGTCGCGCGGCAGGTTTTCGCCGTAGATGCGATGGCTGACGGCGCGGAAGCTCTCGACACCGAAATGGGCGAGCACCGCCCCGCGCAGCGCGGTTCGCGGACCGCGGCCGTCTTCGGCGCGGGCGACCGCCATCAGCGCGCGGCGAGCGATGTCGTAGGCGCTGCCCTCATCACCAAACAGCGAACCCCAGCCATCGCTGCGGTGCTCGCGGCCGTCGCGCCCGCGCGCGTACTCGAAGCAGCCGGTGCCGGCAAGCACCAGCGCGCCGAATGCGGCGCCCGCGCTCGCGAGGCAGGCTTCGGCTTCCGTGGTGAAGCGGTAGCTGCGGCACTGCACCACGCCCTTGACGGCCGCTTCCATGAACGCCGGCCGCACCGGACCGCCGCAGACGGCGACATCGATCGCCCGCCGACGATCGGGCGCGATGCCGGCTCGCTGCAGAGCCGCCGCAATGGCGCCGGCGATCGCGGCTCCGGCCACTTCTGCGGAGACGAAGCTGAGGTTGGACGGCCCGCCGCGACCCCAGCCAAGCACGCGGCCGCGCTCGTCCGCCAGCAGGCAGAGCGTCTTGCTGCCGCCGCCGTCGAGCGCGAGCAGCCGCATCAGCCGGCTTCCTCTGGCGTAAGATTCATGCCGTGGGCGCCGCGCGTCGCCTCATACGCTACGCCGCCCACGATCGCGTGGCGCGGCACGATCAGCCGGTTGATCGTCCATTCGTTGCGATAGCTGTCCTGCACGCGCAACTCACGATCCACAACTTGAAAGACGGTGAGATTGGCAGCAGCACCCGGCGCCACGCGGGTGATGAGTTCGCCGAGCCCGAAGGTCTGCGCGGGATGCAGGCTCGCGGCGGCGACAATGCCGAACAGATCCAGCGCCGCGTTCTCAACGCTTTGCGCCAGATTCAGCAGTTTGCTCATCGTCAACGCCAGGCTGAAGACGGGTCCGTTGGTATTGCCCTGGTGGAGATCGGTACTGATGTGACCGATCGGCAAACGGCACTTGAGCGAACCCCTGGCCACGACATGCGAAAACGAGCCCGAGCCGTGGCCGACATCGAGCTTCACGCCTCGTTCAACTGCCTCGCGCGCCGCCGCGATCGGCTGGCCTTCGCGGGTCAGCAGCCCGCCGGCCTTGCCATGAAAGCAATGCGTGAGCACGTCGCCGGCCTCGAACAGGCGGCAGACCTCGTCCAGCGTCGGCGGCGCGTTGCCGACGTGCGCCATCAGCGGCACGCCGGCCTCCGTTGCGGCCTTCTTCGCCAGCACCACCGGCATGATACCCAGCGCGCCGACCGCGCTGGCACTGGCCCGCACTTTCATGCCCTTGATCCAGCCGCGGTTGGCGTCGATCGTCTGCACCGCGTCGTCGATGTTGAGCCAGCTCACGATCTCCGACTCGCCGGGCTCGTGCATGTTGCCGTGGCGCGAGATGTGCAGCAGGCCGACGACCAGCGTCTTCGCCGGCTTCACGACGTATTCGTGAAACGCCGCCGCGTTGGCCGCGCCGAACGAGCCGGCGTCGATCACGGCGACCACGCCCTGTTCGACGCCGATACTGTCCGCGTCCACGCAGCTCGGCTTGAACAGGTTGAAGACGTGCGTGTGCGTATCGACCCAGCCGGGGCCGGTGATCAGGCCGCGGGCGTCGATCTCCCGCGCGGCTGCGCCGGCGAGTCGCTCCTGCACCGCGACGACGCGCCCGCCGTGGATAGCGACATCGGCAGCGAACGTGCGCCGCTCGATCGGATCGATCACCTCGCCGCCGCGCAGGATCAGGTCGAACGCCGCGTCCATCGGGCCGTCACCATCCGTCGCCGCGCGGCGCTCGCTTGACGCGTTCGCCGCGGCCGTCCGTAGAATAGCGGGGCTCTCCCGCCCGCGGCAACGACGCGCCTCAGGCCCGGCAGCAGCGTCCTGAAACCAGAACCAGGGAAGGTGAACCATGCGCAGCGGCGACTATGTCGGCTTCAACGTCGAACTCACCGATCCGGGCATCGCCACGCTGACCTTCAACACGCCGGAGCGGCTCAACGGCCTGAACCAGCTCATCAAACGCGAGCTGGTCGAGTTCGTGCAGCAGGCGCAGATGGACCAGGACGTGCGCGTGCTCGTGATCACGGGCAGCGGCCGCGCCTTCTGTGCCGGCGACGACATCAGCGGACGCCACATGCGTGTGCCGGACGGTGTGACGCCGGCGATGCCGCCGATCGGCCACGGCCACGGCAACCCGATCGGCACCTACGAAGGGCTGCGCGTGCTCTCGCAGGCGCTCAACCTGGCCATCCGCAGTTTGGACAAGCCGACGATCGCCGCGATCAACGGCGTCGCCATCCAGACCGGTCTCTCGCTGGCGCTGGCCTGTGACTTTCGCATCGCCGCCGAAGAGGCGCGGCTGGGCAGCGCGACGCTGCGCTTCGGCCTGCTGCCGGACGAAGGCGGCCAGTGGCTGCTGGTGCAGCTAATCGGCGTGGCGCGCACACTGGACTTCCTGCTGCGCAGCCGCATCGTCGCCGCACGCGAGGCGCTGGAGCTGGGGCTGGTGCACGAGGTCGTGCCGGGCGACCAACTGGCGCAGCGGGCGCATGCGCTGGCGACGGAGCTTGCCAACGGCCCGCAGGTGGCGATGCGCCTGCTGAAGCGCTCGGTCTACAACGCCGCCGAGCTGGACTTCGTCCACGCCCTCGACGAGATCGCCAGCAAGACGGCGATCACGGACCATCATCCGGACGCGCGCGAGGGCGGCACGGCCTTCCGCGAGAAGCGCGCGGCGCGCTTCAACCAGGACCCGAGCCGCGAATCGCGCGCCGAACCGGTGTAGGAGCGGGACCCCCTATCCCC
>CALFMN010000044.1 GCA_937879875.1 uncultured Chloroflexota bacterium
GCGCGGCAGTTGCCCGGCGCGGATCAGCCGGTGGGCGCTCGGCGGGCGCGCCGCCGCGAACAGGGCAAACAGATCGGCTTCGCGGTCGGCGATCGTCATGGTGGCCACGCCCGCCGGCAGCGCCGCGCGGCTCGCTGCCTCGACCGCGGCCCAGCAGGCGCGCGCTTTCTGGTCGGGCGCACGGGTGCGGTGGTCCCGGGTCGTGCCGCGGGCCGCCGCGCCGCGCCGCCACAGCCCCAGCCCGCCGCCCGCCGGATGCACCGCCAGCGTCGTGTGCGCCAACAGGCCCACGGTCCGGTGCGCCCGCGTGCCCACCGGGCTCAAG
This sequence comes from uncultured Chloroflexota bacterium, assembly GCA_937879875.1. Lineage (GTDB taxonomy): Bacteria > Chloroflexota > Dehalococcoidia > CAUJGQ01 > CAUJGQ01 > CALFMN01. The sequence continues at coordinate 326 of CALFMN010000044.1, forward strand.
GCCAGCGTGGTCGGGTCCTGCACCACCAGCACCGTCGGCAGCCCGGCACAGCGGGGGGCCAGGTCCGGCTGGGCGCTGGCCACGATCGCCGCCGGCGTCACGGCGCGCGTGGCGAAGCAGCGCTCGGCCACCTTCAGTGCGCCCCAACTGCCCAGCGCCTGCGCCAGCGTCGCTTCCGCGCGCGCCGTGATCAGCCGTTCCAGGCGGCGGACCCGCCGCGCATCCCCCAACAGCGCTGGCCCCGGCGCCACCACCGTCGTCGTCATCCGCCCCGCCCTCCGTTGGCACGGCGCAGCATGCCCTGTTACACGCTGTGGGTAAACCAAAGCCGACACAGGAAGGGTTGGTCTAAGGACAGGCGTTCAGGTGGGAAACGAGCCCGCCGCTGTACCCACATGGACACGGAAGCCCCGCCGCCGTCCGGCGTCGCTGGGAACGCTCCAGAAGTCCCTTTCCCGGCTCGGGAAGGGACAGACATCGCTTCAGCGGTGTCAGGGTTAGGTGCCCCGCCCTGCCGCATCGGTGGCGGGGGCGCTGCCCGCGGCTTCGAGGCGGCGCCTGGCCTCGGCATACGTGTCCGGTGGTAGCGGGCCGGCCTGCGCCGCGGCCAGATTCTCGCGCAGATGCTCCGGGTTTAGCGTGCCCACGATCGTCGTGTCGAGCTGCGGATGCGAGAGCGTGAAGCGCAGCATGAACGCCTGCCGGCTCATGCCGTCGAGCAGGTCGTCGAGGCCGGCTCGCTCCCAGACCTGCGCGGCGCCGGACGCCTGGCGCTCGGAAGCGACGGCGCCCCGCGCCACGCCGCCGCGAATCACGACGCCGGCGCCCGCCTGTCCCGCCCGCGTCACCACGGCTTCGTGCTGGCGGTCCGCCGCCGAGTACGGGATCTGGAAGACGTCGAACACGCCCATCTCGACGTGCTCATCGATGTTCGGCAGCGTCGAGGACATGCCGATGAAGCGGACCTTGCCCTCGCGTTGCAGGTCGCGCAGCGTCTCGATCGCGCCCTGCTGTGCCAGCGTCTCGGCCGAGGGCGAGGCGTGGAACTGCACCACGTCGAGATAGTCCGTCTTCATCCGCGCCAGGCTCTGGTTCACGCCGGCGATGATGTTCTCGCGGGAAAAATCGTGCGGGTTGCGCTGGCCGGCGGGCGCAGGCGGCGCGCCGACAAGGCAGCCACATTTGCTCGCCAGGAAGTACTCGCCGCGGCGACCGGCAATAAACTGCCCGATGAACTCCTCGCTCTGGCCGTAGTCGATTGACGTATCGATGTAGTTGATGCCCGCGTCGAGCACGGCGTTGAGCACAGCCTGCGCCTGTTCGGACTGAACCGGGCGGCCGCGCGGCGCCCCGCGCAGCTCCATCGCGCCGAAGCCCAGCGCCGTCACCTGCAGTCCCGTGCGGCCCAGTTGACACATCGGCAGTCCAGCCATCACCCGCCTCCTCGTCGCGCGAGGCACCCCATTTTGTTCGCGCACGTCCCCTATCCTACAGCGCGTGGGCGAGCGTTGCGGCGTGTATAGTCAGTGCCGCGGCCCGCTGCGCCACCCCTTGCGGGACAGGGCCGAAGGAGGAGACTCGATGACCATCCCGGACACCAGTGCCGGCGCGGCCCCACGGCTGCTCGTGCAGCATGCGGCGGACATGGCCGAGCGGCAGTCGCGCGGCGAGTTGCGCGTGCGCCAGATCTTCCAGGCCGGGGCCGCGGGCTTCGAAAGCTCGCTCTCGTTCGTGCTCTGGAACCGCATTCCCGCCGGCGGCGCCAACGAATTGCATGTCCACGAGGATATCGAGAAGGTCTACTACTTCCTTCAGGGTCAGGGCGAAGTCGCCTGTGGTCCCTGGAGCCGCAACGTGGCCGCGGGCGACTTTCTGTTCTTCCCGGCCGCGATTCCGCACATGGTGCGCAACACGGGCGCCGACGATTTGCAGTTCGTCGTGGTCGCGGCGAAGACCCTGGGCACGCCGCGCGGCCTTGCCAGCGAGCAGGCGGCCGGCGGCTGACGCGCGGAGGGCGGCGCGCCGCTGATCGCGGCTGCGCATCAGGTGTCATGAGGGATCGTTCGCACCGGGGCCGGCTCGGGCAATCGCCGCTCTGGACATACGATCGCCTGCCGTAGCCGTGCGGAAACGGGTACGCTGGACGCGGTGATTGCGAACCCTCGTCCTCGCATCCTCGGGTTGCTGGCCGTGCTGGCCGCATTGGCGCCGCTGTCCGCCGCGCCTGTGGCGGGCGATGTGCCGCTCGCCCCGCTGCACACGGCCACACGCGCCGCCGTGCTCGCCGCCGCGGCCACGGCCGAGCGCAACGGCGACTATGAGACGGCCCAGCGCGAGTATCAGGCGCTCGCCGCTTCCACGGACCCGGCCACAGCCGCGGCGGGCAATCTCGCGCTCGGCCGCCTGCTCGAACGCTGGGCAAAGCCAGCCGACGCCCTGGCGCCGTTGCGCGCGGCGATCGGCGTGCTCGGCAGCACGCCGGACGGGCTGCGTGCCACGTTTCTGCTCGGGGAAGCGCAGCTCGACCTGAAGCAAAACCAGGACGCGGCCGCTGCATTCCAGGTCTATCTCGCCGGCGGCGGCCCGGCCGCGGGCGAGGCCGCGCTGGAACGCGCCGCGGCGTTGCAGGCTGCCGGCGACGATGCCGGCGCCCTCACCGCGCTGGCGCAACCGTTGCAGGCGGTCTCGCTGACGCTGCGCCGTGCCGCGCTCAAGGCCGCGAGCCGTTCACTCGAACAGATCGGCCAAATGGCGGCAGCCGCGGCCGACCAGCAGGCACTGTCCGAAACGCATCCTTCTGCCAGCCAGCGTGCCGCGGCGCTGAACGAGGCCGGACGCCTGTACACACTCGCCGGCGATGACGCCGACGCGATCGCCGCTCTGCAGACGGTTGTGCAGAACTATCCCAACGCGTCGGCCGCGGGCACCGCGCTGGACCGGCTGGACGCGCTCGGCGCAGCGGTCGACCCCGTACAGCGGGCACTCGTGCTCTTCGGCGCGGGTCAAGACGACGACGCTCACGCCATCCTCCTGCAACTGCTGAGCGACAATCCGACGGGCCATCTCGCCGCGCTGGCGAACTACTATCTCGGCCGCATCGCCGACCGCAACGACCGCAACGATAACGCCCTCGCTGACTATGCCGACGCCTATGCAGCGGAGCCCGGCGGCACACTGGCGCCGACAGCGCTCTGGTATCAGGCCCAGCTCCTGCGCTCGCTCGGTCGGTATGACGAGGCCCGCGGCATCTACGCGAACCTGGCGCAGCAGTTCCCGACCGACGACAACGCGGCCGATGCGGCCTTCGCCAGTGGGCTGATGGCGTATCTGACCGGCGATGGCGCGGGTGCGGACGCGATCTGGACCCAGCTCGCACAGGCGACGAACGCCGGCGACGCCGCGCGGGCGAACCTCTGGCTGGCGAAGCTGGCGCAGACGCGCGGCGACGGCGGAGGCGCGGCGGCCGCGGCCAAACGGGCGCAGGCGGCACAGCCGACCGGCTACTTCGGCCTGCGCGCCGCGTTGCTGGCTGCCGGCGGCAGCGTGCGCCCGGCGGGCGGTCCGGTCATGCCAGCGCCCGCCGACTGGAGCGCGGTGGAAGCCTGGCTGACGGCCCGATTCGGGCCGGAGAACCCCGCGCCGTTCCTCGCGATGCAGGCCACGCAGGACTGGATCGAGGGCGTGGAGCTGGACGCGCTCGGCTGGCAGACCACGCCCGGCCAGATGCTCAGTGCGGCGCTCGATACGATCGCGCAGCAGCCGTGGGCGCTCTACCGGGCGGCGCGGGCCTTCGCCGATCGCGGCCGAACGTCGCTGGCGCTGCAGGCGGCCAGCGATCTGCTGCGGCTGGCGGGCGTACCGCATGGCGGCTCGCTCAACGCGCCGACGGCACTGCTGCATCTGGCCTATCCGCTCGATTATGTCGATCTGGTCAATCAGGATGGCGCTCAGAGCGGCCTCGATCCGTTGCTGCTGTTCGCGGTGATGCGCCAGGAAAGCGCCTTCGATCCCGCCGCCGGCTCGACGGCGGGCGCACAGGGGCTGCTGCAGCTCGTACCGTCTACTGCGCAAGACGTGGCCGATGCTCTGGGCCTGGCCGCGCTCGCGCCCGGCGACCTGCAACGGCCGCTGATCAATCTGCAACTCGGCGCCGGCTACCTCACACAACAGCTACGCGCAGCGGCCGGCGATTTTGAGCAGATGCTGGCGGGCTATAACGCCGGCGCGCGCAACGCCGCGCGCTGGGCGCAGCAGGCCGGCGGCGATGCCGATCGCTACTACGAGGCCGTCGACTTTGAAGAGACGCGGCTCTACCTGCGGCTGGTCAGCGAGAACTACGCGGTCTATCAACTGCTCTACCGCGGCGCCGGTCACTGAGCCGCGCCCGCCGCACCGTCGTCCGCGGGCTGATGCGGCGGCGGTGAGGAACCGTTATGCGCGCTGGGCCGCGGCCTGCTGGCGGGCGCCGGTGATATCGGACATCAGCTCAAGCGCGCGCGGCTGGTTGCTCTGCACCAGCATCGTCGTCACGCCGGCGTCCTCCCAGGCCCGGTAGCGCGCCCGAATGCGATCCTCAGGGCCGCACAGCGAAAGCTCGTCGCACAGCTCGTCGGGCACGGCCGCCTCCGCTTCGGCCTTGCGGCCGGAGAGATAGAGATCCTGGATCCGCGCGGCCTCGTCCGTGTAGCCGTAGCGCACGATCATCTCGTTGTGGAAGTTCTTCTCGCGTGCGCCCATGCCGCCGACGTAGAGCGCGAGGTTTGGTTTCATGCGCGCGAACAGCTCTTTGAGATCGTCGCCGATCATCACCGTGCAGCCCGCGGCGATGTCAAAGTCCTGATATGACTTGCCGGCGCCGGCGCGGCTGAAGCCCGCTTCGAGGTCCGGGCGGAACAGGTCGATGCGGTAGGGTGAAAACCAGATCGGCAGCCAGCCGTCGGCCAGCTCGGCCGTGGCACGCACGTTAGCCGAGCCCATCGTCGCCAGGTACACGGGCAACTGCCGGCCATGCAGGATCGACTTCAGCGGCTTGCCGAGGCCGGTGGCATCAGGGCCCCGGTAGGGAAGCTGATACTGCTTGCCGTCGAGCGCGACGGGCTCTTCGCGCGCCCAGATTTTGCGCAGGATCTGCACGTACTCGCGCAGGCGGGCGTTCGGCTTGCCGTAGGCGACGCCATGCCAGCCCTCGATCACCTGCGGTCCGGAGAGGCCGAGCCCCACGAGCGCCCGACCGCCTGAGAGCTGGTCGAGCGTCGACATGGTCATCGCCGCCAGCGCCGGCGTGCGGGCGGGAATCTGCATGATGCCCGTGCCCAGCTTGATCCGCGTCGTCTTCGCCGCCAGATAGGCCAGCGGCGTGACCGCGTCGGAGCCGTAGGCCTCGGCGGTCCAGACCGAGTCGAAGCCGAGGCGCTCGACCTCCAGCACCAGTTCTAGTATTACAGTGACCGTTTCCTGGTAGCCTGAGGAGAGGAGGCGTCTCAGTGG
>CALFMN010000045.1 GCA_937879875.1 uncultured Chloroflexota bacterium
CGCATTCGGTTGCAGCATCTCTATCCCACAATCCCGGCGTGACTGCCTACTAGAGTACGACCGCGAAGCAGATGCCGCATACATCCGGCTTCGTAAGACAGCATACGCGCATGGGAACGACCTCGATGACTCCAGGCGTATCGACTATGGCGCTGACGGTGAGCCGATCGGCATCGAACTGCTCAACGTCAGCCTCGGCGTCAATGTCGAAGACTTGCCCGAACGCGCGGCCGTCGCGAAACTGCTTACACGCTATGCGATCCGGGTGTTTGCCTGAGCCGGCCTTTCCCTGCTGCCAGGCTCAGATATCGTCGATCAGCGCCAGCAGTTCGATCTCCGTCTCGGCGGTGCGGCGGCCGATGCTGGCAAGCTCAATGCTCGTGCTCTGGCCGTCCAGAAACGGGCGTGTCATCAAGAGCGTGAATACGCCCCAGCGCAGGTTGCCGTAGACCTCCCACCAGCGCACCGCGTCCGGGTCCACCGCGCGGCCCGAGGCTTCGGCGTAGGCGTCGTAGAACGGCTCGCGTGGGCCGATGCCGCCCACGGGCAGCCCGTCTGCGCCGAAGCGCCAGGAACGTACACACATCCAGCCCAGGTCTTCGAGCGGATCGCCCACGTGCGCCAGCTCCCAGTCGAAGACGGCGCGCAGACCTTCCTCGCCCACCAGCACGTTGCCGTTGCGGTAGTCGCCATGCACAAACGTGAGTTCGGGCGCGGCAGGCGCGCAGCGGCGCAGCCAGCGGATGGTCAGCTCGAAGGCGGGGTGTGGCTCGACCGCGGCCTCGCGGTAAGTCTGCTCGATCGTGTCGAGCTCGAACAGTGCGGGCGATGTTCCCGCCCGCGGGCGGCGCAGAAAGGCCAGCTCGGGAACGTCCCAGCGCAGGCGATGGATCGCGGCCAGTGCCACGCCGAGCTGTTGCGGCAAGACTTCGCGCGCCCGTGCCAGCGATGGCTCTTTGACGATGCGCCGGCCGATCGACTCGCCCTGCAGGCGCCGCATCACGTAGAACGGCTGGCTGAGCACGGCCTCGCCCACGTAGAGCGGCTCCGGCACGGGCACGCCTGATGCCCGCGCCGCCTGTAACAGCCGGAACTCTTCCGCCGCGCCGAAGGCGCGCGACTCGCTCGGCCGGTAGCTCATCAGCACAAGTTGCTGCGTCTGGTCGGAGCCGCCGGGGAAACGCAGCGTCGCGTCCAGCCGCCAGGTCTCGCGCACGGCGCCGCCGGTCATCAGCCGCACGTCGGCAAGTGCAACCTCGCCGACGCCGGTCTGCGCGATCAGAAAGGCGGGCAGACCGGCCAGCAGCTCGTCCGCTTTCATCGCGCTCCTCGCGCCCGTGCGGGCGGCAGCGTCGGCAGCGGCTATGAAGACCGCATTGCGCCGGCCGGCACGCCACGCGCCTCGGCCACTTTGCGCAGCCGCGCGGGGCGAGTATAGCCGTTGCCGGTGCCGTTGACGTGGCCGTTGGACGCGCCGTTGCGGTGGGCGTGCACCGCCGCGAGCAGGGGACGCAGGTACTCGCCCGTCAGGCTGCCGGGAACCTCCGCGACCTCTTCCGGCGTGCCCGTGGCGATCACGCGGCCGCCGCGGTCGCCGCCCTGCGGTCCCATGTCGATGATGTAATCCGCGGCCTTGATCACGTCGAGGTTGTGCTCGATCACCAGCACCGTGTTGCCGCCGTCCGTCAGCCGCTGCAAGACCTCCAGCAGATGGCGCACGTCCTCGAACGAAAGGCCGGTCGTCGGTTCATCCAGGATGTACAGCGTGCGGCCGGTCGAGCGGCGCGACAGCTCGGTGCTGAGCTTGACGCGCTGCGCCTCGCCACCCGAAAGCTGCGTCGCCGGCTGACCGAGGCGGATGTAGCCAAGCCCGACCGAGGCCAAAGTCTCTAGCTTGACGCGGATGCGTGGCTGGGCGGAGAAGAACTCCAGCGCCTCGTCCACGGTCATGTTGAGCACGTCGGCGATCGTCTTGCCCTTGAAGTGGATCTCCAGCGCCTCGCGGTTGTAGCGGCTGCCCTTGCAAACCTCGCAGGGCACGGTCACGTCGGGCAGGAACTGCATCTCGATCTCGATGTAGCCCTCGCCCTTGCAGGCTTCGCAGCGACCGCCCTTGACGTTGAAGCTGAAGCGCCCCGCCGAGTAGCCGCGCATGCGCGCTTCCGGCATCGTCGCGTACAGCTCGCGGATCGGCGTGAACATGCCGGTGTAGGTCGCCGGGTTCGAGCGCGGTGTGCGGCCGATCGGCGTCTGGTCGATGTCCACGATCTTGTCGATGTACTGCAAGCCCTCGACCGGGCCGGACTCGCCCGGCCGCTCGCGGGCGCCGTTCAGCACCTGCGCGATCTTCTTGTAAAGAATCTCCTCCACCAGCGTGCTCTTGCCCGAGCCGGAGACGCCGGTGACGCAGACCAGTTCTCCGAGCGGAATCGTCACGTCCACATGCTTGAGATTGTTTTCCCGCGCGTCATGGATCGTGATCGCCTTGCCGTTGCCAGGCCGGCGCACGGCGGGCATCGGGATCTGTTTGCGTCCGCTGAGGTAGTCGCCGGTGAGCGAGGCGGGGTTCGCCATGATCTCGTCGATGTCGCCAGTGGCGACGACGTAGCCGCCATGCTCGCCGGCGCCCGGTCCCATATCGATGATGTGGTCGGCGGCGCGCATCATCGCCTCGTCGTGTTCCACAACCAGCACCGTGTTGCCCAGGTCGCGCAGCCGTTCAAGCGTGGCGATCAGCCGCGAGCTGTCGGCCGGGTGCAGGCCGATCGAGGGCTCGTCGCAGACGTAGAGCACGCCCATCAGGCTGGAGCCGATCTGTGTGGCCAGACGGATGCGCTGCGCCTCGCCGCCGGAGAGCGAGCCGGTGGCGCGGTCAAGCGCGAGGTAGTCGAGTCCGACATCGACGAGAAAGGTCAATCGGGCGCGGATCTCCTTGAAGATCTGGTAGCCGATCAGCTGGTCGCGTTCGGAGAGCGGCGTGCCCGGGTCCGCCAGCCGCGCCGTCCACGTCAACGCCTCGACGATGCCCAGCGCCGTCACGTCGACGATGTTCATGCCCTCGACCGTCACACCCAGCGTTTCGGGCTTCAGTCGCTGGCCCTTGCATACCGGGCAGGGCGTTGCGGCCATGTAGCGCTCGATCTCGGCGCGCGACCACTCGGAATCCGTCTCGCGATAGCGGCGGTCGAGGTTCGCGATCACGCCCTCGAACTGCGTTTCGTAGGTGTGGGTGCGGCCGTACTGGTTGGTGTATTTCACGGCAACCGGCTTGCCGCCGTTGCCATAGAGAATCAGCTTGATTTGGTCGTCGGACAGCTCTTTGACCGGCGCATTCACGGAGAAGCCGCCGCTCTGCGCCACCGCTTCGAGGATCTTGCCGTACCACGGGCTGATCGAGCCGGAGCGCGCCCAGGGCTGCACCGCGCCCTCGCTGATCGACAGCTCGCGGTTGGGAATCACGAGCGACGGGTCCAGCTCCATCTTCACGCCGAGGCCGGTACAGGCCGGGCAGGCGCCGTGCGGGCTGTTGAAGCTGAAGTTGCGCGGCGCGATCTCGCCCATGCTGAAGCCGTCGTAGGGGCAGGCGAAGTTCTCGGAGAAGACGCGTTCACTCTCGCCCTCGATCGCGACGAGCACCATGCCGCCGCCGAGCTTCAGCGCCGTCTCGACCGAATCCGCGAGCCGTGTGGACTCTTCCGGCAGCCGCTCGGCCGGGTCTTCGGTGACGATGCGGTCAACGACGACCTCGATCGTGTGCTTCTTCTGCTTGTTGAGTGTGATCTCTTCCGAGGCGTCGCGCACCACGCGGTCCACGCGCACGCGCACGAAGCCGGCCTGCTGCGCGTCCTCGAAAACATGGGTGTGCTCGCCCTTGCGGTCGCGGATTACGGGCGCGAGGATCATCAGCCGCTTGCCCGGCTCGATTGAGAGGATCGCGTCCACGATCTGCTGCACGGTCTGGCGCTCGATCACGCGGCCGCAGTTGGGGCAGTGCGGCACGCCGATGCGGGCGAAGAGCAGGCGCAGGTAGTCGTAGATCTCGGTGACAGTGCCGACTGTAGAGCGCGGGTTGCGGCTGGTGCCCTTCTGGTCGATCGAGATCGCCGGCGAGAGCCCCTCGATGTAATCGACGTCCGGCTTCTCCATCTGGCCCAAAAACTGGCGGGCGTAGGCGGAGAGCGACTCGACGTAGCGGCGCTGGCCCTCGGCGTAGATCGTATCGAAGGCGAGCGTGCTCTTGCCCGAGCCGGAGAGGCCGGTGATCACGACCAGCTTGTCGCGCGGGATGGTGACGTCAATGTTCTTGAGGTTGTGCTCGCGGGCGCCTTTGACGATGATCGCGTCGAGGGGCACGAGGCGGCTCCTTAACTCTGCCGTTCCAGGCCGAGCCGGCCCGGAATCCGGCGGTTGGTCGGGGCGCCGTGATGGCGGAAGCCGGCCGCGCGCCGCGATCGGCCATCCCGCCATGCGAACGTGTGTGCTGCCGCAAGTGTATCAGGTTCTGTGACAGGATAACAACGGTTCGGCCAATTTTTCGGCTGGGAGGGGCGCACAATGACACGGCTGAGCGGGCAAGAGTTGGCGAATGCGCTGCACGACCTGAGCGGCTGGAGTGCGGCCGGCGACGAGATTCGCAAGACCTATCAGTTCGAGAACTTCGTGCGCGCGGTCGCCTTCGTCAACCGCGTGGCCGACGCTGCTGAGGCGGCGAACCACCACCCGGACATCGACATCCGCTACAACAAGGTCACGATCGCGCTCACCACCCACGACGAGGGCGGCATCAGCGACAAGGACGTGGCCCTGGCCAGGCGGCTCGATGGCTTCGAGGCGTAGGCCTGCGGGCAATGGAGCACGGCCCGAGTCCGACCGCGTTAAGCGCCGCCGGGCGGGCGCGCGAGGCAGCAGCGGCGCGGTCAAAGTCGATGTTAGTGCTGGATACGACCCCCTGAACCGTGCCCAAACCCTGCGCGGCCTGCGTGAAGAGCCGCGCCCGCCGTTGCGACGACGCGCACCGCGCCGTCATCGCCGCCCAGCGCGATCGCCTCCGGGCAGCTTCACGCGAGCGAAAGCGCAGGTGCAACTGGACCAGCACCGGGCGCTGACCTTGTGGGGCTGGCTGGCCCGCGTCACCATCAAGCTTGCGGCCCTCGACCTCCCATGACCCCACAGCATGCGCCTCAGACCGGCCTCGCGGAACCGCCGTCTGCTTTGCGCGCCAGCCACTGCCGCCGCGCCGCGGCGTTTTCGGGCGAGGCAAGACAATCGGCCAGCAACTCGCGCGAGCGGTCGAGCACGGCCGGCATCGCGGCGTCGAAACCTTCATGCAGCAGCCGCTTCGCTGCCACCGCGGCGTTGCGCGGGCCGGCGAGCAAGAGGTGCACGACGCGCTCGACCTCATCGTCGAGCCGTGCCGGCGGTGCGAGGAAATCGACCAGGCCAAGCCGCAGCGCTTCGTCCGGAGGAATCCATTCGCCGGTCAGCAGGATGCGCCGCGCGTGGCCGAAGCCGATCTGGCGCGGCAGACGAAACACCGCCATGCCGGGAAACAGCCCCAGCTCACCGGCGGGCAGGCCCAGCTTGCAGTCGTCGGCGCAGACACGCAGGTCGCAGGCCAGCGCCAGTTGCAGGCCGCCGCCCAGGCAGTAGCCGTGCAGCGCGGCCACGCTGAGCGCGTCCAGCGCCTCGATCGCGGCGAACACGCGCTCCTGGTTCTCATAGAAGCCGGGCGGCATGCCCTCGCGGCTGAGCATCTCGCGGTCCATGCCGGCGCAAAAGGCGCGGCCCGCGCCGCGCAGCACGACGACGCGGACTGCGGGCCGCGCCGCCACGGCTGCAACGGCGGCGTCCAGGCCGGCGATCCAGTCCATACTCTCAGCGTTGAGCACGCTCGGCCGGTTCAGTGTGATCCGCGCCAGCGGCCCCTCGCAGGCTAGCAGCACCGCGTCCTCGCTCATCGCTCACTCCTGGGCGCTCCCTCTACGGCGCTCGCGGTTGGACGTGCCTGCCGTCCCGCTCAGGCTCCGGCCACACGCCGCGCCTGCCCGGCCCAGTACGGCTCGCGCAGCTCGCGCTTCAGCACCTTGCCGGAGGCGTTGCGCGGCAGCTCGGCCACGAAGTCGAGCGAGCGCGGCAGCTTGTAGCCCGCCAAGCGCTCGCGGCAGAAGCCGACGATCTCCGCGGCCAACGCTGCTTCCGCGACCTCGACGCCCGCGCGCCGCACCACGATCGCCTTCACCGTCTCGCCCCAGCGCGCATCGGGCACGCCGATCACGGCCGCGTCGGCCACCGCCGGGTGCTGCATCAGCGCGTCTTCGACCTCGCGCGGATAGATATTCTCGCCGCCCGAGACGATCAGATCTTTTACCCGATCCTGGATGTAGAGATAGCCGTCTGCGTCGAGTGCGCCAGCGTCTCCTGTGTGCAGCCAGCCGTCGCGCAGCGCCTCGGCACTGGCCTCCGCCAGCCGCCAGTAGCCGCGCATCAGCTACGGCCCGCGCACCACGATCTCGCCGGTTTGGCCGGGCGGCAGTATGCAGCCGGCCGCGTCTACAATGCGCACCTCCGTGCCGGCAACCGGGCGCCCGGCGGAGAGCAGCAGCTCGGGCCGCTCGCGCAGGGCGAGCGTGTGGTCGGCCGGCGGAAGAAAGCTCACCGCCACGGTTGCCTCGGTCATGCCGTACCCTTGCTGGAAGTCGCAACCGAAGAACGCGATCGCCCGCCGCAACGTCGCCGCGGCGATGGGCGAGGCGCCGTAGTGAATCAGGCGCAGATCGGGGAAACTTGCGGGGTGGTCGCCGGCCGCGTTCAAGCAGGCGAGCAGCATCGCCGGGACGAGCACGGCGTAGGCGATGCGTGCTTCGCCGAGGGCGCGCAGCGTGCGCAGCGGGTCGAACTCCTCGTGAATCACGAGGCTGCCGCCGGCCTGCACGACGATGAAGGTGGTGAAGACTGCTGCGGCGTGGAAGAGCGGCGCCACCGCGAGGCTGCGCTCGCCGCGCCGCACGTCGAGCCCGAGCCGGATCTGGGTAAGGTTCGCCTGCATGGCGCCCTGCGTGATCACAGCGCCCTTCGGCCGGCCCGTGGTGCCGCTGGTGTACATCTGATAGAGGTCGAAGTCCGGCGTGACCCGGACCGCCGGCGGCTCGGCCGGCTGCGCGCCGATCCAGCCGGCGAACGTCTCCCAGCCGGCCGGCGCCGCGTCCGCGAGCACGACGCGCCGGCGCAGCTCCGGCAGCTCGGCGGCAATGCCGTCGATGGTCGCAGTATATTCCGGCGCGGCGATGACGAGCGCGGCCTCGCTGTCGCCGAGCACGTGCGCGACTTCTGGCGGCGCGAGACGGTAGTTGACCGGCACGAGCGCCACGCCGGCCAGCGAGGCGCCGTAATAGCAGAGCGGATATTCGAGGCAGTTCTTCGCCAGCAGGGCCACGCGCTCGCCCGGCCGCACGCCGGCGGCCAGCAGCGCATTGGCGATGCGGCAGGCGGCATCCCGCGCCTCGCCGTAGCTGATGCGGCGGGCGCCCTGTGTGGCGAACTCGGCTTGCGGCTGCTCGCGGGCGTGATAGAGCAGCGCGTCGTGCAGCCGCATGCAACCCTCCTCCGGCGTGTCGCTCCTGAGACGGCAGTATAGCGGCTGGGAGGGTGGAGGGTGATCAGCGGCGGCCGCGCCCCTCACAAAAGGCGCGGCCGCCGCTGGATGCCCGCTAGCCCTGGACGAAGGCGAGAAGGTCGCGGTTGAAGCGATCCTGATGCGTGATGAAGAGGCCGTGCGGTGCGCCTTCGTACACACTGAGCCGGCTGCCGGAGATGAGTTGTGCCGTCTTGCGGCCGGTCTGTTCCAGCGGGGCGGACACATCTGCATCGCCGTGAACGATCAGCGTCGGCACGTCGATGGCCGGCAGCTCGGCGCGGAAGTCGGTCTCCGTTCCTGCGTGGTTGCAGTCGAGCCAGGCCTGCAGCGAGCTTTGCAGCATCAGGCTCAGGACCCACTGGATCTGCTCCGGCGAGGTCTCCGGCACGAAGAACGGCCGGGCATTGTCGATCAGCCACTTCGGCCGGTCGTGTCTCCACGCCGCGCGCATCTGGTCGAGAACGCAGGCGTCCACGCCATCTGGATTGTCCGCGGCCTTGAGAGCAAACGGCAGGGCGGGCGCGAGCATGAGGATGCGAGCGGTGCGCCCGGCGCCATGACGCGTCAGATAGCGCACGATCTCGCCGCAGCCCATCGAGTGGCCGACCAGCGTCGCGCCGCGCAGGTCGAGCTGCTCGATCAGCGCGGCGAGATCGTCGGCAAGCGTATCGAAGTCGTAGCCTCCTCCTGAGTCATCGGATCGGCCGTGGCCCCGCCGGTCGTAGGCGATGCAGCGCAGACCCTGTTGTGAAAGGCAGGCCATCTGCGCGCCCCACATCTCGGAGTTCAACGCCCAACTGTGAACGAAAACCACCGGCTTGCCTGTGCCCCAGTCCCTGTAGAAGAGACTCGTGCGCTTGCCGGTTTCGCCAGTTTCGATGAATGGCATGAGGAACATCTCCGCGGGAGTACTGTCGGATCGCTATTGAGGGCGGTTATGCCGATTCGGCGCAGGTCAGGCCGGATGTGCGCCGGCCGTGTGGGGCCGCGGAAGGGCCGATTGTTCAGCCCTCCCGCGCCGTCCACCCGGCAGCGCGGCCAGATGCATCTCCCGCATTCTGGCCGCGCTGCCGAACGCGGCTTAGTTCTGCGCCGCGGCGGGCAGCTCGCCGAAGAAGCCGGTGATGCGCCGCAGCCGGCCGTCGGCGGCAAGCTCACCGACATCGAGGCCGGACAATGCGACCGCGCCATCCGGTGAAACAAGCTGCCAGGCGAAGCGCAGAGAGTCGTGGTGGGCATCGATGCCGCTGGCCCGGCGGAAGCGGTGGCCGGGAAACTGCGTCTGCAGCGCCGAAGCCATGTCGCTGATGCCGCTGTGCCCTTCGGCGGCGAGCGGCGGGTCGATCAGGCGCCCGTCGGCGGCCCAGGCGCGCTCGATCAACGCCGCGCGTCGGGCGGGGTCGGTCTCGTTCCACGCCGAGAGATAGGTGTCGACGACGGTGTCGATAGTGGTGGTGATGTCAGCCACGGTAGTTCTCCTCGTTTGGCTGTCGCGTATTGCAACTCCCATGCTGCGACAGCCGCGGAGGCAAAGCGATTACGTGGCAGGTAATGGCCGGGGAGTGGAGGCTGCCGCAAGTCCCACCGTCGTCCAGCTACCGGGGCGCCTAACCCCGATTTCGCTGAAGCGAAATCGGTCGTTTGAAGTCTCCGACGGTTGCGGTACGCTATGGCCCGACACAGGAAGGGTTGGGTTCGAGGACAGACAAACGGGTGGCAGACGAACCCTCCGCCTGTCCCACAAGGACACCCTACCCCCGCTGCCGTCCGGCGCCGCCGGGAACGCTCCAGAAGTCCCTTTCCCGGCTCGGGAAGGGACAGACGCCGCTTGCGGCGTCAGGGTTAGGCGCCCCGCACGGCTGCCCGGCGACGATCGCCTGGGCGAGGCGCAAGCGTTGTCTGCCTACTGCACGCAGGGCGACTCCGGCGTGACTTCGGCGTCGATCAGCGTGCCGGTGATCAGCGCCCACTCGAGGCCGCTGCGCTGTGCCTGACGCAGCGCCCGCTCGGCCTCAAGCACCAGATCGTCGGCCAGCATCTGCAGGTCCACGGGCATGCGCGCGGACACACCGGCCGCGGCCTGCACCGGCACGATGCGGCTGCCGGCCACCAGTGGCCGCTGCAAGGCGTGGACCAGGCGCTCGGCCACTTTGGTCGCGTCCACCGGGCGCAGCATGTCCTCCAGCAGCAACAGGAACTGGCCGCCGGCGAGCCGCGCCAGCGTATCGTTCGGGCGCAGGCGGTTCTCCAGGCGCTCGCCCACGGCCCGCAGCAGCGCTGCGGCGGCGGCCTCGTCGAGCGGGTCGCCGGAGCCGGTCTCAAGCGGCTGGACGTCGATAAAGAAGACGGCGACGCCGCTGCCGCGCCTGCTGGCGCCCAGCAGGGCATGGCTCAGCCGGTCCATGAACAGCATCTGGTTCGGCAGACCGGTGATCTCGTCGTAGTAGGCTTGCAGTGCCTGAAGCGTGACGGCCGGACGTGTCTCGATCGCGGTTTCCAGCATGGCGGTCCTCGATTCCCCAGTCGTGGCGCCTGTTCGGCACGCCACGCGGTGACTGTCTGTAGTGGTTTCCCCCTATTGCCACCGTAGGTATCGAAAACTCCGTGCAGGTCTTTAGGCTCCTGCGGTGCGGTGCCCCTCACGCGTCAGACATCTTCTACGCCGAGCCGGATCTACGCATCACCAATCCCCGGCACCGCCTCGAAGGCGCCGAGCACCGCGGCCAGCGAGACCCGCCGCGGCGCCTCCAACTCCAGCTCGATGCGCATGCCCGTCCCTCCCGGCACGCGCTCGCGGCGCAGCGCGTGAATCGCGCAGTGGGCTTCGGCCACCACCCGCTCCAACGTGTCCAGCGCGATTGCGCCTGCCGGGTCGTGCAGCGTAATGCCGAGCGGCCGCGGCTCCGGCCGCAGTCCGCGCTCGATCATGCGCACCGGCACCAGTGCGACCACCATCACCAGTGTGGTCAGACTGGCGGTGGCCCAGAGCCCCGCGCCGCAGGCCACGCCCAGCGCGGCCACCGTCCAGAGCGTGGCCGCTGTAGTCAGCCCATGAATGCCCGAGCGTTCTTTGAGGATATTGCCCGCGCCCAGAAAGCCGACACCGCTGATGACCTGCGCGGCGATGCGATCCGGCGCGGCGTTGCTGGCGGCGCCGGTAAAACCGTAGCGGCCGGCCACGGTGGCCAGCGCCGCGCCGATGCCGACGAGCACGTGGGTGCGCAGACCCGCCGAATGGCCGCGCTACTGCCGCTCGACGCCGACGATCGCGCTGAGCACGGTCGCCACGAGCACCGGCCACGCGCTGTCCTGAACGAGGTGCATCTTCGCTCCGCCTTGCACAATGTTGTGCGGACCAGCGTACGCGCGCCGCCGCGCAGGCGGCAGAGGGGCAGCGCGGCGCTGCTCCCTTCGGCGTTGGTTCTGCTTCTTCCGGCGTAGCGCGCAGGCACTGCGGGAGGGTGAGCCGCAAACGCCGGCCATAGCGGACACTGATCGCAGGGAACAGGGTCTGTCCTGCCGGGTTGCTGCACCCGTCAGTCCACAGCCACCGTTGCCACACCGGTGCGCACAGCAACGCCGGAGAACAACGCGCAACAGAGCGAGCGCTATCGCTCCGTTGCGCCGTTTCGGAGAAAGAGGACTGGGGATGTACCGCTACAGCCCGATCGGCCTGATCGTCCTGATTCTGTTGATCATTCTGATCTTGTACCTGGTGGGTGTGATCTAGCGCCTCGTGCACGAAAGCGCCGCGCTTGTACGCCGAGCGCGGCGCTTTGTCATGGCTCAGACCCGGCGCCGTCTGACACGGTCACCGCTACCCTGTGCCGTCCGGCGTTCTTCCTGCAGCCTGTCGCTTCCGATGGGCGGCGCCGGGCGGACCGGGCAGCGCTGCTACCGATAGGCGCCGCTGCTGTTCGCCTCGCGCTGCGCCGCCTCTTGCAACTGCCGGCGCAGGCGGCGCGAGACACGCTCCGGCGGCACCGCGTCCGGCGCCAGACCGTCGGGGTTGCGGAACTCGAACTCGGCGTTGCGCCCGCCGAACTGCTTCGTCACCACCAGCTTGCGCCACTGGATGATCTCCGCATCCGTGCCCGACAGTTTCTCCGGCCAGTCGAAGAGCTGATGCACCATCACCCGCTCGTCCTGGCGCGAGAAGTTGTACTCAATGATCCACTTGTGCATCGCCCGATAAAGGAAGGTGTGCCACAGCCGCTGCCAGCGGTTCACCGGGCGCGTGTAGTGGTAGTACCAGATGCGCGTCAGCCACTCTTCCACCGGCACGCAGGCGCGGGTATAGAGGTCGTAGGCGAACTCGGCACGGAACATGCCCGGCAGGTGGTGGCCGGAGCACCAGCGCGCCGTCTGCGGCGGCGGCACGTTGCCCTGCGCGTGCTGCACGAAGGGCCGAAACGCCCAGGTCCAGAGGCGGCGGTAGTTCGTCTTCGGCCACTTCCAGCCGAGCTCGGGATACTCGTCCTGCGCCGGCTGCGGCCGCGTCGCCGTGGGACTCTGCGCGTCGCCGCCGAAGCCGTTGCCCACGAACACGGGCGCCTCGCCGCCGTTGGCGCCGCGCGGAGCGAAGCCGGAGCGCAGCATCACCAGCGCATTGCGGTGCAGATAGTTAACGTGGGCGTCCATCGAATTTTCGAGCGCGACTTCCCAGTTCGTGTGCCAGTAGACCACGCCGTGGACGACGTGCGCTTTCGGGTCGAAGAACTCTTCCGGCACGTCCTCTTCGATCGGCGCCGGCTGCTCGCTGCCCATCCAGACGAAAACGATGCCTTTGAGCGTCTTCGTGGGGAAGACGCGCGCCTCCGTGCCCGGCTTGCCGCAGACACCGGACTGCGGCCCTTCGGAGAGCACCGCGACGTTCTTGCCGTGCTCGTCCCAGACCCAGCCGTGGTACGGGCAGGCGACGGTACCTTTATAGTGACAGTCCCCTTCCGAGAGCCGGGCGCCGCGGTGCGGGCAGACATCCTGCACGGCGACAACCTGCCCCTTCTTGCCGCGGAAGAAGCAAAGGTCCTCGCCCAGCATCTTCGCCTGCACGGGTTTGCGCCGCCCGACCTTGCCGGCGGAGATCGCCGGATACCAGTACTCGCGCAGGCCAAGCGCAGGGATATACGGCCGCAAATCGCCGCTGAGGCGCGGAATCTCGCCGGAGGGCGGCAGATCAGCCTGCTCCGGCATTGTCGGACGCGAGATGATTTGAACCATGATGGTTGACTCCCAAGTCGTCGACCGGCCGCGGTCGTCGGCCCTCAACCTCTCCTGTGGATTGGAAGTCTCCGACGGTTGCGCTGCGGTCATTAAAGGTCTCCGACGGTTGCGCTGCGCTCTGGCTCCCGATCCTGGGCGAAGGAGACGATCCAGTCCGAAGCATTCCGGGCACCATACGGTTAACCCGAGGCCGCCACGGATCGCTGCAAACCGGATCGCCCCTCGCCATCGAACATCGCGCTCCGCGCGATCTGGACGATTGGGCGAGGGGACGGGGGTGAGGGCCGACCGGCGTGCGCCTCTACACCCTCGCGCCGACCGCTGTTCTATTCCCTGTTTCCTGTTCCGCGTTCCCTGGCTGGAAGACGGCGAAGCACTTGTTCGAGTTGAGCGCCCAGGTCTCTACAAAGTCGCACTCGCCCGGCGTACGACCCAGCGCCTCCATCGCGCCGGCGAGGCAGAACCAGTTGAGCATCTCTTGCTGGCCCGACGCCTCGACCTCGGCGAGCGACGTCTGGCGCCAGGTGTTGTAATCGCCGCGCCGCAGCGCCTCGTAGAGGCGGCGGTCGGCCTCCACATCCGGGTAGAGCTGGTAGTGCTTGTCCGTGAGAAAGGCGTGCGACCAGCTCGACGAGGCGATCAGCGCGGCGCGGTAGGGGCTGTCGCGCAGCACGCGCGCCGTGGCGGCGCCGACATCCATGCAGCGCTTCGGCGAGGGCGACGGCGGATCGAGATCGGCCTCGGGCACCGGGCTGGCGAGGCTGGCGCGGCCACCCTTCTGCGCGATCACGCGGCGGCCGTAGCAGTTCACCTGGAAGGCCACGAACGGGTAGGGGAAGCCGGTGCGGTCGTAGTCCAAAAAGAGGCGCGTATTGACGAAGGCGTGGCCCAGTCCCTCTTTGTGCAGCGGCTGATAGGCATAAGCCATGTCGATGCCCTGCTCCAGAAGCCCGCCCGCCAGATACTTCGCCGCCTGGCGGTGGCCCTGGATGCGGAACGTCGTGTCGCGCCCCTCGCCCCAGACGTTGCTCGGCCCGTCGTTGTACCAGACCTCGCGCTGCCAAGGCTGCACCGTCACCTCGTCGTAGGCGAGGATGCAGAAGGGCGGAATGATGTCGTCCGTGAAGTTCTCATACTGATCGTCCCCCCAAACCACGACGACATCGGGCTTGAACTCGTCCAGCACCGCGCGGGCGCGGCGGAAGTACTGCCGCAGCGCCGCGCGGTGGGCGGTGGCCGCGGCCTCGCCGGCATCGTTGGCGTACTCGCGGCGTAGCTGCTCCGGCCAGTTGGCAGGGTCGCGGTAGCGCTCGGGCAGTCCGGGATCCTTGAGGATGCCGCGCAGAATGCCGGCCATATTCTTATCGACGCCGGTGAGCGGCGGGTAGTGGGTGACACCTAACCCAAGAATCTCGCCCATGCTCTGCTCCTTGCTCGGCCAAACCGTGCGGGGTTCGACGGCACAGTCATGCTCGATGCCCTATTTAGCTGACGGACGCGAACGGTTGTCAAGCAGGGCGGAGGAGCTGGACAGGGTCTTTTGATTCTGCGACGGTCGCGGCAAACCGACGCGCTGGTGCTCGCCGCTGCGCATCATGTGTCAAGAGGGGCGGTTCACGAACCGCCCCTACCGACTGCACGAGCGCGTGCCGCGGGGCCGTGCCGCGGTCCTGCCGGAAGGCCGCGCAGCGCGCAGCCGAGCTACGGCGTCGCGGTGAAGAGAATGCCGCTGCCGCGCAGCAGCGGCGAGCCGTCGATCGCGACGGTCACGTTTGCATCGGACACCTGGCGCGGGCCGGCACGCCCCGTGACTTGAAATACGGCTTCGGCCAGGTGCCCCATGCCGTGCAGCCGCCCTTCGGAAAGGCTGCCGCCAAAGGTGTTCACCGGCAGCTCGCCGGAGAGCGCGACGCGGCCGTCTTGCACAAAACTTGCCGCCTCGCCCCGCGGGCAGAAGCCGGCCGCCTCCAGCCAGTAGTACGTCGAAGGGCTGAAGCCGTCGTACAGCTCGGCCACGCGCACGTCGCGCGGACCGAGGCCGGCGCGCTGCCACATCTTGCCCGCCGTGCCGGCGCCGCAGGCCATGTAGTCGTCCAGCATGTAGACGGGCAGCGTCGGCCGCCGCGCCGTGTGCTGGCCGTAGCCGGCGATATACGCCGGCGGATGCCGCAGATCGCGCGCCCGCTCGGCGGTGGTCAGCACCAGCGCGGCGCAGCCTTCCACGGGAATGTCGCAATCGAACAGGCAGAGCGGGTCGGCGACCAGGCGTGCGTTCAGATAGTCCTCGCGCGACATCGGCGTTGTGTAGAAGAAGGCCTTCTCGTTCAGGTTGGCGTTGCGCCGGCTGTTCGTCACCAGCGTCGCCATCTGCTCGCGAGTAGCGCCGTAGCGGTGCAGGTAGCGCCGGTAGGCCGCGGCATGGACTTGAATCACGCTGGTGAAGCCGTAGGGCGCGGTGAACTGGCTGTCGCCGGGGGCGGTATGCGCCTTCCAGGCGCCGTAGCTGCCCTTTGGCTGGTGCAGCGCCCGCCAGATCAGCACGGCCGTGCAGGCGCCGGCGATCAAGGCGTTGCAGGCCTCGACGATCGTGCTTGGAATCATTCCGGTCGAGATCTGCGCGTACCACTGAATATCCGCGGCCAGCGGCAGGTGGTTGATCACATAGACGGCGGAGACCTGATCCACGCCGTCGCGGCTGCCCGCGCCCAGAAACGGTTGGTCAGGATAGGTGCAGACCCCGTCGATGTCGGACGGCTGCAGGCCCGCGTCCGCGATCGCGGCGCGGCAGGCGTCGAGTGCCAGGGCGCCGAGCGGGCGCACAGCGTTGCGCGTCAGCTCGGAGAAGCCGACGCCGACGACGGCGGTCCTGCCGCGGCCTTGCCACACGGCGTGCCTCCTTCGGAGCGGGGTGAGTGGTGAATGGTGAGTAGTGAGCGGCCGCTGTCTCCCCCTTCACTACTCCCTGCTCACCACTCACCTTCTGAACCCGGTTGGGCCTCATGCTACGCGCAGCACCGCACACGCGGAAGGCCGGCTCGCACAGCGCTACTTGCTCGCGCAGAGGGCGTCGCCGAAGAAGGTGAACGCACCGTCGTGCGCCTTGCTAAGCTGGATGCACTTGATCGGCCGGTGGTCCGTGTTGCTCATGCTCACCGTCACGCCGGGCAGGAGCTGCGCAACTTGAAAGCCGCTGAACGACTCGACCGCCTGCATCAGCGAGGCGCGGGTTGGGTTCACACCGGCGCACTTGAACGCCTCGACGTAGAGCTGCGCCGCGATGTAGCCGTAGATCGGCCAGTTGGAGAGCTGCAAGTCGGGGGCGTTCTGCTTCAAGAAGGCGATGACGGCCTGCACGCCCGGATCGCTGGTTTCGTTCGGCTGGTGGTACCAGCCGGCGGAGACGACGTGCTCCACGTTCTGCTTGCCGCCGGCCAGGTCAAAAAGCTTCGTATCCACCGCCGTGTCGCTCAGGACAATGGCCGGTTGCCAGCTCAGGTTGCCGATCGCCTTGAGCGCACTGCCAGCCGGCACGGGCGTGGCGACGATATACAGCGCCTCGGCGCCCTTGTTCTTCAAGCTCGTGACCTGCCCGGACACGTCGGGCTGCGCCGCCTCGTAGACCTCTTCGTCCACGATCGGGTTGTCTGCCGTACCCCTGTCGCCCAGCACCTTCTTCAGGCCGGTCACGTAGTCCTTGCCGAAGTCGTCGTCCTGATACAGAATGCCGATCTTCTTGCCCTTCAGGTTCTGCTGGATGTAGCGGGCGAAGTTCTGCCCGATCGTCTGGTAGTCGGGCGGAAAGCCCGTGGTCCAGGGGTGGGCGGCAGGGTCGGCGCCCCACTGTGAAGCGCCGGTGGCGACGAACAGTTGCGGCACCTGCTGCTCGTTGAGATAGTCGAAGACCTGCGCGTTGGTAGCCGTGCCCAGGCTGGAGATGTCGGCGAAGACCTTCACCTGCTCGACCAGCTTCTGCGTGAGCGGGCGCGTGTTGGCCGGCGTGTATTGATCGTCTTCGATGTCCAGCGTCAGCTTACGGCCGTAGATGCCGCCGTCGGCGTTCACCGCGTTGAAGCAGTCCTGGATGACTTTGATGATCGGCTGATAGACGGCGCCGGCGCCGGTGACGCCGAAAACGGAGCCGAGCTTGATCTCCGCTGCGCTGACGCCCGTGTCCGAGGCTTTGGGCGCTGGCGCGCCGGCGGGCGCCTTAAGAACCTATCCCACTAGGCCAGCTTGATGAAACGCGATGAAGGCGCAGGTGAG
>CALFMN010000046.1 GCA_937879875.1 uncultured Chloroflexota bacterium
CCTCCAAACCATCCGCATACACCCTCACCCACAACCTTGGGCCATACCCAGCCCGCCGCCGGCGTTTGACAGCGTCGGGTCGCTTGATATGCTGAGCACGCCACCGACCGCGTCAGGCGCGGCGGCGAGCGTTCATGGGCACGGCCGGAGCCACTCTCGCCTGGATCGGCGGACCAGGACGAGCAGCTATGACGCACACGACTGTCCTCGGACCTCGTCCGCGCGCGCCAGAGGCGCCCCGGCGTGGGCGCGCGTTCACGCGGGGTCTCATCCTTGCGCCCGGCGGCGCTCCGCCGTCCAGCGTCCGTCAGGGGGTGTCTGCGAAGCACCGAGCGAGCGGCAACATGCGCCGCGATCTGCGTTGATACAACGGGCCGATCTGGCGCGGCCGTCACCCTGTGGGGATGGACCGCGGCCGCAAGGAGTAGTGGACTCATGACCAGACTGGCGATCACCGAGTTGAAGGCGATGCAGGAGCGCAGGGAGAAGATCCCGATGCTCACGGCGTATGACTATCCCACGGCGAAGCTGCTGGACGATGCCGGTGTGCCGATGATCCTCGTCGGCGACTCGCTCGGCATGGTGGTGCTCGGCTACGACTCGACATTGCCGGTGACGATTGAAGACATGATCCGGCATGGCCAGGCCGTGGTGCGTGGCACACAGCGCGCGATCGTCGTCGTGGACATGCCGTTCCTCAGCTACCAGGTGAGCGTGGAAGAAGCGCTGCGCAACGCGGGTCGCATACTGAAGGAGACCGGTGCGACGGCGGTGAAGCTGGAGGGCGGCCAGACCGTCGCGCCGACGGTGCAGCGGCTGGTGGAGGCCGGCATTCCTGTGATGGGCCATCTCGGCCTGACGCCGCAGTCGGTCAATCAGCTCGGCGGCTACCGCATGCAGGCCAAGACGCCGGCCGCGGTCGTCAAGCTGATCAACGACGCCAGCGCCCTTGAGCGCGCCGGCGCCTTCGCGATCGTCCTGGAAACCGTGCCAGCGAACGTGGCGCGCATGGTGACGGAGAAGGTCGGCGTGCCGACGATCGGCATCGGCGCCGGGCCATACTGCGACGGCCAGGTGCAGGTGCTGCACGATTTCCTCGGCCTGTATCCGGACTTTCTGCCGCGCCACGCGCGCCGCTTCGCCGAGCTGTCCGGCACGATCATCGACGCCGTGAAGAGCTACATCGGCGAGGTGCAGGCCGGCGAGTTCCCCACGGCGAAGGAGAGTTTCGGCCTGGACAAGGCCCGCCGCATGGCGGACGCGAGCGCTCCGGCCGAGGAGTCACGACCCTACGGCGGCGCGGGCGCGCTCGAGTCACGGTCCCGGTCATGATCGTCGAGCCGTCGATCGAAGGCGTACGCCGTTGGCGCCGCGAGGCGGGCGGCTCGGTCGGGCTGGTGCCGACGATGGGGTATTTGCACGCCGGACATATGAGCCTGGTCGAGCGCGCCTGCGCCGAAAACGACCGCGTTGCCGTCAGCATCTTCGTCAATCCCGCGCAGTTCAGCCCGCGCGAGGATCTCTCGACCTACCCGCGCGCCCTCGATCGCGATCTCGACCTGCTGCGCGCTGCCGGCATCGATCTGGTGTTCACGCCGGATGCCGCAACGATCTATCCGCCCGGCTTCGACACCTGGGTCGAGCCGGGCGCGATCGCCACGGTGCTCGAAGGCGCGGCACGGCCGGGCCACTTCCGCGGCGTCTGCACGGTTGTGCTGAAGCTCTTCACGATCGTGCAGCCGCAGCGGGCCTACTTCGGCCGGAAGGACGCCCAGCAGCTACGCGTGATTCAGCGCATGGTGGCCGACCTCAACCTGCCGGTTGACGTGATTCCCATGCCGATCGTGCGCGAAGCGGAAGGTCTGGCGCTGAGCAGCCGCAACAGCTATCTCTCGATTGAAGAACGACGGGCAGCGCTGGCGCTCTCGCGCGGCCTGCACGCAGCGGAGGCACTGTGGCGCGGCGGGGAGCACGGGGCGGCCGCGCTCAGAGCGGCAGTGCTTGACATAATTCAAGACGAACCGCTGGCGAGCATCGAGTACGTCAGTCTGGCGGACGGCGAGACGCTCACGGAACTGAACGCCGCACAGACAGGGGCGTTGCTGAGTCTCGCCGTGCGCATCGGCAAGACGCGGCTGATCGACAACGTCGTGCTCGAATAATTCAGCGCCGGCTTTGACCCCTTTTCCGGGCCGATGCTAAGATCGCTCAGGTCAGCAGGCTCTTGCTGCAGAGGCGAGGTATGTCCGGGCATTCCAAGTGGTCGCAGATCAAGCGGCAGAAAGGCGTCGCCGACGCCAAACGTGGCGCCGTGTTCACCAAGCTGGGCCGCGAGATTGCGGTGGCCGCCAGGCAAGGCGGCGGCGATCCGGCCGGCAACGTTCGTCTGCGGCTGGCGGTGCAGCGCGCCCGCGACGCCAACATGCCGGCAGACACGATCGACCGCGCGATCAAGCGAGCCGTCGGCGCCGGCGAGGCCGAGAGTCTGGACGAGGTGACGTACGAAGGCTACGGCCCCGGCGGCATCGCCATCATCGTCGAGGCGATGACCGACAACCGCAACCGCACCGCGGCCAGCATCCGCTCGATCTTCGACCGCGGCGGCGGCAACCTGGGCGAGTCCGGCTCCGTTGCCTGGCAGTTCAAGTCGCGCGGCCTGATCAGCGTGAACGCGCCGGGCAAAGAGGAAGACGTGGAGCTGGCCGCGATCGACGCCGGCGCCGTGGACGTGCAGTCGGACGAGGGCGAGGTGCAGATTTACACGGAGCGCGAGGATCTCGAGGCGGTGCGCCGCGCCCTCACCGAGGCAGGCTTTGAGGTCAGCTCGGCCGAGCTGTCGATGGTGCCCGACCTCACGATCGACTTGGACGAAGCGAAAAGCGCCACCGCGCTCAAGCTGTTGGACAAGCTCGAAAACGACGACGACGTGCAAAAGGTCTACACTAACGCGGAGTTCGCCGAAGCGGCGATGGCCGCGTTCAACGCCTGAGCGCCTTCAGTGGCCGCATCGCCCGCAGCTCCCCGGGATCATCCCGATCCGAATGCCGATGTCATTGTCCTGGGCGTTGATCCCGGTCTGCGCGTAACCGGCTACGGCGTGCTGCGCTGCTCGCCGTCGCAGACGATCCTGCTCGACTTCAACCACATCAAGACCGACGCACGGGCGCCGATCGAGGATCGGCTGCGGGCGATCCATTGGGGTCTGCGCGAAACGTTGCTGCGCTGGCAGGCGAGCGAGCTTGCGCTCGAGTCGCCGTTCGTGGCGTTGAACGTCAGGTCGGCGTTTGCGATCGGCGAGGCGCGGGCGGCGGCGATGCTTGCTGCCGCCGAAGAGGGCGCCCGCGTCTTTCAGTACACGCCGGCGGAAGTGAAACAGAGCGTGGCCGGCTACGGCCGCGGCGACAAGCGGCAGATCGCCGAGGTCGTGCGCCTGCAGCTCGGCCTGGCGCAGGTGCCCGCGCCGGCCGACGCCGCCGACGCTTTGGCCATCGCCCTCTGCCACTACGCGCACCGACGAGCGCGGCTGTTGCAGGACGAAGCCGGCCGCTGGCGCGGGGATGAGTTGAAACGATGAGCTTTATCGCCCGGCTGCGCGGCACGATCGACGAGAAAGGCCGCGACCGTGTGATCGTCGACGTCAACGGCGTCGGCTACGAGCTCAGCGTGCCCGGCAGCACGCTCGCCCGCCTCGGCGCAAATGGCGATGCGGTGACGCTGCGCACCTACACGTACGTACGTGAAGATACGATTCAGCTCTTCGGCTTCCTGTCTGGCGAGGAGTTGGAGACGTTCGAACGGCTGCTCGGCGTAACGGGCATCGGCCCGCGCGGCGCCCTCGCCTTCCTCACCGAGTTCTCGCCCGGCGAGTTGGCGGCCGCCGTGGAACGGCAGGACATCACCGCCGTGGCGCGGGTCAAGGGCGTCGGCCGCAAGACCGCCGAGCGGCTGGTGTTGGAGTTGAAGGGCAAATTGAGCGCCGCGCCCGCCGACGGCTACGTGCCGTCGGGTGCCTTCGCCGGCGACGAGGCGGCCGATGTGCTCAGCTCGTTGAACTGGACGAGCACCGAGATTGCGGCGGCGCTGGCCGCGGTGCCGCCGGCCGGCGCACTGCCCGTCGAGGAGCGGGTGCGGCTGGCGCTGCAGAAGGGCGGCCGCTTTTAAGCACGGCGGCGGCCGGCGCCGATATGGTATAATCGATCATGTGTTCTAGCGGCAGCCTCGTTGCCGTGCGAGGGTAAAGATGCCCCCCTTCAAGCTTCAATCTGACTTTCGTCCCACCGGCGACCAGCCAGAGGCGGTCGAGCGCCTGATCGAGGGTTTGCAGCGCGGCGACCGCCAGCAGACCCTGCTTGGCGTCACCGGTTCGGGCAAGACCTTCACGATGGCCAACATCGTCGAGCGCGTGCAGCGGCCCACGCTGGTGCTGGCGCACAATAAGACGCTGGCCGCGCAGCTCTGCAGCGAGTTTAAGGAATTCTTCCCCGAGAACGAGGTCGAATACTTCGTCTCCTACTACGACTACTATCAGCCGGAAGCCTATGTGCCGCGCACGGACACGTATATCGCCAAAGACGCCGACATTAACGACGAGATCGACAAGCTGCGGCACGCCGCGACGCGCGCTCTGTTCGAACGGCGCGACGTCTTGATCGTAGCGTCTGTCTCCTGCATCTACGGCCTCGGCGAGCCCGAGGAGTACCAGAGTTTCGTACTTGCGCTGGAAAAGGGCGGCAAGACGCATCGCAACGAGGCGATCCGCGCGCTCGTCAATATGCAGTACGAGCGCAACGACATCAACCTCGTGCGCGGCAAGTTCCGCCTGCGCGGCGATACGCTGACGATTCACCCCTCATACGACGAGCTGGCCGTGCGCATCGACTTCTGGGGCGATACGATCGAGCGCATCACCGAGCTTGATCCATTGACCGGCGAAGTGCTGGCCGAGCGCGATCGCGTCGATATTTACCCGGCCAAGCACTTCGTGACCTCGAAAGAGAAGCTCGATGCCGCGATTGCCGATATCGAGATCGAGCTGCGGGACCGGCTGGGCGAGTTCAGGGCCGAAGGCAAGATCCTCGAAGCCGCGCGGCTCGAAGAACGCACGCGCTACGATCTCGAAACCATGCGCGAGGCGGGGTACTGCTCCGGCGTCGAGAACTACAGCCGCCATCTGGCACGACGCGAGGCCGGCAGCACGCCCTGGACGCTGCTGGACTACGTGCCCGCGGACTGGCTGCTGTTCATCGACGAGTCGCACATGAGCGTGCCGCAGGTGCGCGGCATGTATCAGGGCGACTATGCACGCAAGCGCACGCTGGTGGACTTCGGCTTTCGCTTGCCGTCCGCGCTCGACAACCGCCCGCTCAGCTTCGAGGAGTTCGACGCCCACATCAACCAGGTGATCTTCGTCTCGGCCACGCCTGGGCCGTACGAGCAGTCGGTCTCCTCACAGACCGTTGAACAGGTGATTCGTCCCACCGGCCTGCTCGATCCGACGATCGAAGTGAAGCCGACCAGGGGCCAGATCGACGATCTGCTGGACGAAGTCAAGACGCGCGTGGACCGCGGCGAGCGCGTGCTGGTCACGACGCTGACGAAGAAGATGGCCGAGGATTTGGCCGACTACCTGCAGGAGCTGGGCATCAAGACCAACTATCTGCACTCGGAGGTCAATACACTGGACCGCGTGGAGATTCTGCGCGATCTGCGTCTCGGTGTCTACGATGTGCTCGTCGGCATCAACCTGCTGCGCGAGGGGCTTGACCTGCCTGAAGTCAGTTTGGTCGCCATTCTGGACGCCGACAAAGAGGGCTTTCTGCGCTCGGAAGGCGCCCTGATCCAAACCGTCGGGCGCGCCGCCCGCCACGAGAACGGCCACGTGATCATGTATGCGGACACGATTACCGGCTCGATGCGACGGGCGATCGACGAGACCAACCGCCGGCGCACGATTCAGTCGGCCTATAACGAGGCGCACGGCATCTCTCCCGCCGGTATTCGCAAGGCCGTGCGCGACATTACCGACCACATGCGCCATCAGTCGCAATCAAAAGTGGCGGAGACCGGGCCGGGCTACCGTGCCGGCAGCGGCATGGAAAAGGACGAGGTCGCGCGTCTGATCATCGAGCTAGAATCCCAGATGAAGCAGGCGGCGCGGGCGCTGGAGTTCGAGAAGGCGGCGCTGATCCGCGACCAGGTGGTTGAGTTGCGCCGCGAGCTGGTCGGAGACGAAGAAGGTCTGGCGCGGCTCGCCGAGATGATCTCGCCCACACGCCGGCGCCGGGACGAGGACCGGTTGGTGACGCCGGAAAGCACGCATTACTCGAACCGTGCGCCGCGCGGCGGTGGCCGCGGTCCGGCGCGGGCCGGCCGGCATGGGCCGTAGGCTCGCGACCGGCCGGGGCACCTACCCCTGCTTTGCCTGGCGGCAAAGCTGTCCCTTCCCGATACAGGAAGGGTTCGGTTCACGGGCAGCCCGATGTCGGAAGACGACCCAAGCGGTGGTCCCACAAGGACACCGCAGCCCCGCCGCCGTCCGGCGCTTCTTGGAACGCTCCAGAAGTCCCTTCCCGCCTCGGGAAGGGACAGATTCGGCTTCAGCCGAATCAGGGTTAGGTGCCCCGCCGGCCCACTAACTCGAGTTTCGCCTCCGCCAGCTCTTCGCGCTACGGCACCAACAGGCTGTCACCGTCGTCGCTGCCGGCCGCCTCGCCGCGTGGCTCGCGGCCGCCGCGACGAGCGAGGCGGGAGAAGGCGCCGCCCGCGCGGCGGGCGATTTCGCCGCCGAGCTGGGCCACGTCGCGGCCGACCGTCTCGCGGATGTAGTTGGTGTACTGACCCATGCGGCGGTAGCGGTCGTAGCGGGCGCGGACCAGCTTGCGCGGCGCCACGCCCTTCAGTTCGCCGATGGCGCGGAGGAGCGCCGCGCTGAGCAGCCGTGCGGCCGCGTCGTGGTCTGAATGGGCACCGGCCGCGGGCTCGGGAACGACGGCGTCGACGATGTGCAGCTTGAGACAGTCTCGCGCCGTCGGCCGCAGCGCCGGGGCGACGCTGTCGGCCATGCCGGTATCGCGATAGAGGATCGACGCCGCGGCCTCCGGTGAAACCACCTCAAACGCGGCGTGCTCGAGCATGAGCAATCGATCGGCCATGCCCAGCGCGAGGGCCGCCTCGCCGCGGGCCTCGCCGATAACGGCGCCGACGATCGGCGTTGCCGCGCTGCCGAACGCGGCCATGCAGCCGGCCAGCGCCGCGCCCAGCCCCGCGGAGTCCGCCTGCAACGCGGCCGATGCAGCAACGCCGTCGATCAGCGAAATCACCGGCAGTCGCAGTCGTGCCGCGAGTTCAACCGCGCGGCGCGCCTTGCGGAATCCCTCCGGCCGCACGGCAGTGCTGCCCTCGGCCGTACGCGCACGCTCGCCGCCGATGTAGACGACCGGTTCGGCGCCGAGCATACCGAGGCCGACCACGATCGCGCGGTCGTCGCCGGATACGCGATCACCGCGCAATTCCACGAAACTGTCGCTGAAGTGGCCGATGTAGTCGGTGGCGGTTGGGCGCTCGCTGTGCCGGGCGAGTTGAATCGTCGTCCAGGCGTTGTGCTCGGCGGGCGAGAACCGCGCCTCTGCCAGGGCCTCACCGAACCCCGCCTTTGGTCGAGCCGCGAGCAACTCCAACAGCGAGCTGAGAAAGTCGCGCAGGCGTTCCCGGTCCACGATGTGGTCGATGACCCCGCTGGCGAGCAGATGTTCGGCCGTGCGGGCGCCCTCCGGCGACTGGCGCCCCGCCGCCGCCTCCACCATACGCGTGGTGGCGTAGCCGATCAGGGCGCCGGGCTCGGCCAGCACCAGGTCGGCGCTGTTGCCGAGCACGGCGTAGGCGCCCCCCATGCACGGGTTCGCGAGCAGCACGACATGCGGCTCGCCGGCGGCCGCCAGTCTGCCCGCCGCTTCAACCAGCTTGGCGAGCTGCATCAGCGCGAGCACGCCCTCCTGCATCCGCACGCCGCCACTGGCCACGATCGTCACCATCGGCACGCGGCTGCGTGCCGCCTGCTCGAAACTGCGCGCGAGTTTCTCTCCCACCGCGCAGCCGATGCTGCCGCCGAGGAAGCGGAAATCCAGCGCCGCGATCGCAATGCGGCGGCCGGCGATCGCGCAGGAGCCTGTGACCGCGGCATCGGCCAGGCCGGTGCGGCTTTGCTCTTGTTGCACGCGACGGCGATAGCGCACCTGGGCACGGAAGTTCAGCGGATCGACCGAGATCAGCGAGCGGTTCGCTTCGCGAAAACTGCCCGGGTCGGCCAGCAACTCGATGCGGCGGTGGGCGCCGAGGCTGTAGTGGAAGCGGCAGTTTGGGCAGACGCGTACAGCAAGATACAGCGGCGCCTCGGCCAGATCGGCGCCGCAGTTGAGGCAGGCGCCCGCGTCCGGCAACTCCGCTCGCTCCGTGTCTTGCAGACGGCGGGCGGCGAGAAATTCGGCCAGGTTCTTCATCGCGTTCGTTCACCGACGGTGGGGATTCAGTTTGCTTACCGCTTCGGCTTGGTCAGCGTCACAGATCGCCGAAAATGCTGTCCTCATCCGATCCTATCACTTCGCGCGAGCCACCGCCGTCGGCGGCGCCGACAATGCCCTCGTCCTCCAGCGCATCCATCAGCCGGGCGGCTCGCGGATAGCCGATGCGCAGGCGCCGTTGCAGCATCGACGTGGAGATGCGGCTGTGTTCGACCGCAAGGGCGCGCGCCTTCTCCAACAGCTCGTCCTCTTCCGGCGCTTCGGCGGCCACCTGCTCGGCCTTCGCCTCGTCGACGAGGTGATCGAACGTCTGCGGGCGGATGTGCTCCCAGCGCGCGGCGCCCCAAAAGTCGACCAGCCGCTCGATCTCCTGATCCGAGACATAGACGCCTTGCAACCGCTTGGCCGTCATCGCGTCGGGCGCCAGATAGAGCATGTCGCCGCGGCCGAGCAGCTTTTCGGCGCCGACACTGTCGAGGATCGTGCGCGAGTCGACTTGCGACGACACGGCAAAGGCGATACGTGTGGGAAAGTTCGCCTTGATCAGGCCGGTAATCACGTCGACGGAGGGCCGCTGTGTCGCCACGACGAGATGGATGCCCGTCGCACGCGCGAGCTGGGCGAGACGGCAGATCTGCCGCTCGACCTCATACGGAACCGCCATCATCAGGTCGGCCAGCTCGTCGATGATCACCACCCATTGCGGCAGCTTGCCGGCGACTTTGGGATGGCGGTTGTACGCCTCCAGGTTGCGGACCTTCAGCGCCTCAAACTTGCGGTAGCGGTCCTCCATCTCCTTGATCACGCCCTGCAGCGTGCCAGGCACGTCTTCCATGTCGGTGATGATCTTGGAGAGCGCCAGGTGGGGAATGACCTCGAACGCGACCATCTCGACGCGCTTGGGGTCGATCAGAATGAAGCGTACCTCTTCGGGCGTGGCGTGCATGAGGATGCAGGCGATGATCGCATTGATGCAGACGCTCTTGCCGCTGCCCGTCGAACCGGCGATCAGCAGGTGTGGCATGCGGGCGAGATCGGCGACGATCGGCTCACCGGAGACGCCGAGGCCGAGCGCCAGGGCGATCTTCGATTTGCCGCCGACTTTGGCGAACTGCGGCGACTCGATCACATCGCGCAACGTGACCATCTCGGCACTCGTGTTCGGCACCTCGATGCCCACCACCGACTTCCCCGGCACCGGCGCCTCCATGCGGATCGAGGATGCGGCCAGCGCCAGGGCAAGGTCGCTCTGCAGCCGCATGATCTGCTTCACGCTGACCCGCGTGCGGGAGACCTCTTCGCTGCGCAGCTTTGCCCGGCCGTCGCGGTCGTAGATCACCTTGCCGGCGGCGTCGCGTTCCGGCTCCGTGCGCAGCTTCACGTCCCAGCCGGGCTCGATGCCGAACTGCGTCACCGTTGGACCCTGGTTCACCTGCACAACCTTCGCGTCCACGCCGAAGCTGACCAGCGTCTGCACGATGATCCGCGCGCGGGCCTCGTTGTCCACGGAGCCGCTTTGCGGCGTCGGCGCAGCGCTGAGCAGTGAGGCCGCGGGCAACTGCCAGCCGAGTGGTGAAGCCGGCGCCACGTCGGCGCGTCCGGGTTCCGCAGCCGCCGCGGCGATTGCCGGTACCGCGGCCGCCTCTGCCGGCGTGCGTTCGCGCTGCGCCGTGCGGCGGAATGCATCGGCGGCGCCCTGTCCGATCGTTTCGTCGGGCGGCTCGGCCTCAAACGTCGGCGCGGCGGGCGAGATCGCCGCGAGCGCAGCCGCCGAAGCCGCCGGCTCCCGCGAGCTGCCCGCGGCGCGGCGCAGCAGGCGCAACGCCCTGTGCGGCAGGCCGAGCGACCAGAGTGCGCGAGCCGCAACCGGTGCCTGTCGCCCCAACGCCGACGCTCCACCCGGCCAGACCAGGGCGAAGCCGCCGCAGAGCAGCAGCAGCCACGCCAGCGTCGGCAGCAGTCCGGCAGTAAGCTCGGCGCCGAAGCGGCCACCCGCCGATACATCGCTCAAACTCACCCCTGCCAGCGAGACGTCGGGATGCAGCAGACCGAGCACGCCCCAGCCCGCCAACGTCAGCGCCTGGCAACCGAGGGCGATGCGCCAGAAGCGCGTCGAGCGCCGAAGCGCCGGCCAAACCGCGAAAACGGCGGCCAGCGCGAGGGCATCAAGCGCCAGCGCATAGCTGGCAGCGCCGGAAGCGCGCAATACGCTGCGCCGAAAGGCGCCGAAAACATCGACCACGCCCGTCCAGGGCAGGAAGGCGGCGAGGACGACGACGATCGCCACGGCGAACCCGCCGGGCGTCAGCAGGAAACGCGCCGGCGGCACGAGCGGCCGGTAGAGTGCGACGGCCACGCGGGTCGGAAGATCCGGCTTACGCGGTGAGCGGAGCCCGCGCGAGGTAGAGCCGCGAGGGCGGGCGGAGCCCTTCGCCTTTGCCATAGGAGTGTGTGCCTTCAGCCATCATCCGGCGACAGCGCCGTGTGCCGATCGCCGGAGAGCATTGGACCCGGTGGCGCCGGGTGGATCATGCCGCGGATGCAGGCCCGCCCGCCTACACCTCGACCGCTACCGGCAGCACCATCGGCCGCCGCCGTGTTTCATCATAGAGGAACTTGGCGATCGTGTCTTTGACCTTGGCGTTGATCGCCGGCCACTCCACGCGGTGGTCGGCGCCGTCGAGCGACTGCCGCGCCAGATCGCGCGCCTTGTCCATCAGCCAGGTCGCCTCGTCCGCGTCGACGAAGCCGCGTGAGAGCACGTCCGGCAGATCGATGACTTTGCCGCTTTGCTTGTCCACGGCGATGACGACGACGACCATGCCGTCGTTGGCCAGATGCCGCCGGTCGCGCAGCACCACGTGGTCCACATCGCCCACGCCCAGGCCATCGACGTACACCGCCGTGGCCGGAACGCGGCCGGCTACCCGCGCCGAATCCATGTCGATCTCGAGCACGTCGCCGTCTTCGAGCACGAACGTCTCTTCGGGGCGCATGCCCATCGCCTGGCCGAGGCGGGCGTGCAGTGTCAGGTGCCGGTACTCGCCGTGAATCGGCAATAAGTACTTCGGCCGCACCAGGCTGAGGATCAGCTTCAGCTCTTCCTGCGCCGCGTGGCCACGTACATGGATGTTATCCATACGGTTGTAGAGCACATGTGCGCCGAGCTTGAAGAGGTTGTCCACGACCTGATAGACGTATTGTTCGTTGCCCGGGATGGGTGATGCGGAGAGCACGACCGTATCGCCGGGCACGATCTCGACCCAGCGGTGATCCTGTTGTGACATGCGGGCAAGGGCGGAGGTCGGCTCGCCCTGGCTGCCGGTCGTGACGATCGCCACGCGCTCCGCCGGCAGCCGGCCCAGCTCCTCAATGCGGCCCAGCACGCCGTTCGGCGCCTCAAGATACCCTTGCTCCAGCGCCATGTTGACGTTGTCCACCATGCTGCGGCCGACGACGAAGACGCGGCGATCGTGTTTGACCGCCGCATCGATCACCTGCTGGATGCGCGAGATCAGGCTGGCAAAGGTGGCGACGATGATCCGCCCCGGCGCCTGATTCATGATGTTGTCCAGCGCCTCGCCCACGACCTGCTCGGAGGGCGTATAGCCCGGAATCTCCGCATAGGTCGAATCCGCGCAGAGCAGCGTTACACCCTCGGTGCCCAGCTCGGAGAGGCGCGGCAGGTCCGTGTGCTGGCCCATCACGGGCGTATGGTCGAGCTTGAAGTCGCCGGTATGGATCACCCGGCCGAACGGGGTATGCAGCACGATGCCGCAGGCGTCGGGGATGCTGTGCGCGACGCGGAAGAACTCGGCGGTGAAAGCGCCAAGCTCGATCATCGTGCCCGGCTCGATCACGCGCAGGTCGCTCTCGCGCAGCAGGCGGTGCTCCTTCAGCTTGACCGAGACGAGCCCGTAGGTGAGGCGGGTGCAGTAGACCGGCACGTTGAGGTCGCGAAGCACGTACGGCAGCGCGCCGATATGATCTTCGTGGCCGTGGGTCAACAAGATGGCGCGGACCTTGTCGGCGCGTTCAAGCAGATAGCTGATGTCCGGAATCACCAGATCGACGCCGAGCATCTCCTGCTCGGGAAACTGCAGACCGCAGTCGATTACCACGATGTCGTCCGCGAGTTCGAACGCCATCATGTTCTTGCCGATTTCACCGAGGCCGCCAAGGGGAATCACGCGGAGTGTCTGCCTGGCCATGTGTCTGTCTTCTCGTCAGGCGCTGCAGGCGCCGTTTGTCGTTTGCATTGTCGCTTGCTTCGCAGGATGGCTAAAACAGCCGGCCCTGTTCAGGCGGCTGCTCCGGCGCCGGCGCCGCGGGCGCGGTCGCCTTCTCGCGCTGGACGCCGGCCAGGATCTCGGGCAGCCGGCGGAAATCGTCCACGATCAGCGAGCGAAAACGCTCCTGATGCAGAGCGGCTGCCGGGTGAAACATCGGCACAATCGTGCGTGCGCCGACTTTGCGCGGCTGCCCGTGGATGCGGCTGATCGATTCGCCCGCGAAGAACTTCGCCATCGAATAGCGGCCGAGCGTGACGATCACCGGTGGGTCAATCGCGGCGATCTGCTGCTGTAGCCAGGTATCGCAGGCGTCGATCTCGTCCTTGAGCGGGTCGCGGTTTTGCGGCGGCCGGCACTTGACCACGTTCGTGATGAACACGTCCGCGCGCTTCAGCCCGGCCGTCGCCAGCAGTTCATCCAAAAACTTGCCAGCGGGACCCACGAACGGATGGCCGGAGCGGTCCTCGTTGTAGCCCGGCCCTTCGCCGATAAACATCAGGCGCGCCGTCTCCGGCCCGTCGCCGGGTACGGCCTGTGTGCGGGTCTGAGCCAGGTCGCAGTTGGGACAGCGGCGGATGAGCTGGGCAAGCTCCGCTAGCGTCTTCTCCATCTTGGCCCCATGCTAGCACGCGCCCTATGGGCGGGCAACGCGAGCAAGCCGCCCTCAGGCGCCGCGCCTACGCCGATCGTCGCCAGCGCCGGGGCGTGCTGGACGCTACTCGGCGTTCGCTTTCTTCTTCGGCTGCACCAGCCAGGCGAGACCGCAGCCGATGAAGTACAGACCGATGATCGGCGCCGCGACCACGATCTGCTGCAAGGGGTTAATGTTTGGAATCACCGCCGCCGCGGCGACGAAGCCCGCGACGATCGCATAGCGCCACCATGACAGATAGCGTTTGGCGCTGATCATGCCGAATTTTGCCGGCGCCATCATCACGATCGGCGTTTCAAAGAAGATGCCGGTCCAGAAGACGAGATGCGTGATGAAGTTCAGATACTCGTTGACCGTGATGTGCGGATCGGCAACACCGTTGCCGAAGTTGAGCACAAAGTCCAGCACTTTGGGCACGACAAAGAAGTAGGAAAACACGATGCCGAGTGAAAACAGGCCGATTGTGCCGGCAAGGATCGGATAGAGCCAGCGCCGCTCCTTTTTCGTCAGGCCGGGTACGATGAACGCCAGCAGCTGGTACATCAGCACGGGCATCGCCACGATCAGGCCGATCAGGATGGCGACTTTGAAGTAGGCGCCCACATATTCCAGCGGCTGCAGGTACTGTAGGCGAAAGCCCGGATGCGCTCGCTCTGCGGGCTTTTCGAGGAACTTCAGCGTGCGGTTGGCGATGACCAGGCCGAGAATGGTGCCCGCGGCAACAGCAAGCGCGCTTCTGAACAGCCGCCCGCGCAGCTCGTTGAGATGCTCCATGATGGTGAGCTCGCGCCCACCACCATCGTTGCGCTGGTCCTCGGCCTCGCGTTGCGTCGCCATCGTTCAGCGTCCCGCGCCTTCCAGCGCGCAGCGTGCGTTCGCGCTGCTCATGCCGGCGGCCGATACTCGGGCAGGCGCGGCCCGTCGGTCGCGGAAGGTACGCTCAGGCCGGATGGCGTGATCGGCGCGGCGATCGGTCCCGGCGCAGCCGGCCGGTCAGGTGCGTAGTTGAACGTCGAGGCCGGCGCCGGAGACTCCGGCTCGACGCTGAGGTTCTCAGGTGCGACGGGCGGCTCACCGCCGCCCTGTCGAGCTTCGCGGGCCGCTTCGAAAGAGACGATGGAGCCGGACACCGTCGAGTTCACTTCGCCGTGAACCGATCGCAGTGAGGAGTCGAGATCGGACAGCCCGCTGCGCAGACTCTGCTGCGTCGAGTTGAGGTCCCGCTGGATGTCGCCGAACTGATCGCGCAGGTCACCGATCTCGCCTTCGAACTGCCCCTGCACATCGGCAGCGTAGTTGCGCAGCGTGCGCACACCACGCGCGATCTGCCGGGCAACTTCAGGCAGGCGCTCCGGGCCGAGCACGAAGAAGGCGACGATCAGCACGACGATGATCTGCGTGCCGCCGATGCCGATGCCGAGCGGATCCATGGCCGACGCTCCTCTCGGTCATTCTAGCAGCGCCGGCCGCGCAAACGATGCACGAGCCCGGCAATGCCGGCGGCCTGCCGTGATGATCCGAACCGGCTCAACGCCGCGATCGGTACCACGTCGATCTACGAGCCGCCGACGCCGAGCGGATCAATGGCCGTCAACACCCAACGACCGGCGGCGCGTGATCGGGTCTGCTCAACACTACTCGTCCTCGATGCCGTGGTCCTTGATGTAGTCCACGGCGTCCTGCACCGTGACGATCTTCTCCGCGTCCTCGTCGGAAATCTCGAGAGTATTGTCGCCAGAGGAGAACTCCTCCTCCATCGACATAATCAGCTCGACCAGGTCCAGGGAGTCGGCGTTCAGGTCATCGACGAACGACGCGGTTGGGACGACATCCTCCTCCTCGACGCCGAGTTGATCGACGATGATCTTGCGAACCCGCTCGAAGACAGTGGCCACCGGCTCACCCCACTTGCATCTGTACTCGGATCTGGTTGTGTACGGCCGGGTCCGGCCAGCCGGCGTCGCCGGGCAGGGACCGACCGCAACAAATCGGCATTGTCAGGCAGTGTAGCAGATGCGTTCGCGCCGAAGCGTTCGACCGCTGCAGCATCGTTCCCGATCACGGCGGACGCCTCTGCCACACGCGCCACGGAAAGGCTACAGCGTCGCGCGTCAACGGGAAAGCAGGCCGCGACGGTCGAGAGGACGGTCACTCGCCCCGCCCGGCGCTGACAGCGCCCAGCACGCCGTTCACGAAACGGGGTGATGCCTCCCCGCCGAATGTCTTGGCGAGTTCGACCGCTTCGTTCACCGCGACACTGACCGGCGTTTCCTCATCGAAGGTTATTTCGTAGATGGCGATGCGCAAAAGGTTGCGGTCGATGACCGCAAGTTGTTCCACGGGCCATTGCGGTGCGGAGTGGGCGATCTCCGCATCGAGCTCCGCGCGCGCGGCTTTCACGCCGGCGATGAGATGCACCGCGAACGCCGCCGGCTCCGCGGCGATGGCGCCCTCTTCGATCAGCCGCTGCAGCGCGACAGCGGGGTCGTGGCCGGACGTGTCCGCCTCGTAGAGCGCCTGCAGGGCCAGCGTACGGGCCAGGCGCCGCCGCGCGGCTCTGCCGTGCAGCCGGCCGCCTGGCGCGGCGGCGTCCTCGTCCTCGGCCGGGCCGGCACTCGAATCGCCGGCATCCCCGTTCACGACATCACCATTCCGCCGTCGATCGTAAGCACCTGGCCGGTGATGTAGGCGGCGCCCGGCGAGGCGAGAAAGACGACGGCCGGCGCGACTTCATCCGCGGTGGCGAAACGCCCCAGCGGCACCTCACGCAGCACGGCATCCCGCTGAGCGGCCGTGAGGCTGGCGGTCATATCCGTCTCAACAAAACCGGGCGCGACCGCGTTCACGGTAATGCTGCGCGAGGCAACCTCGCGTGCGGTGGCGCGCGTCAGGCCAAGCAGTCCCGCTTTGGCGGCGGCGTAGTTCGCCTGGCCGGCATTACCCATCAGCCCAACGACGCTGGAGACGTTGACGATGCGGCCCCAGCGCCGCCGAATCATACCGCGCAGCGCCGCCTTCGTACAGAGAAACGCGCCGCGCAGGTTGACATCCAGGACGCGGTCCCAATCATCGACGCTCATGCGCAGCAGCAGAGCGTCCTGTGCGATGCCGGCATTGTTGACAAGGATATCGATCGGGCCAAGGCGCTGCTGCGTCTCTTCGAACAGACGTTCGATCGCCGCCGGATCGGCAACATCTCCGGCTGCGGCCACGGCCCGACCGCCCCCTGCTTCGATCGCCGCCGCCACCGCTTCTGCGGCCTCGCGCCCGCCGCGGTAGTTCACGGCGACGGCGCAGCCGGCCGCGGCCAGCGCGCGGGCGACGGCGCTGCCGATACCGCGCCCGGCGCCCGTCACCAGCGCCACGCGGCCGTGCAGGAGGTCCGGCGCGAAGATGGCGCGCGGCCCCGCCTGATCGGTCATGCAGAGTCGCCGGCGCCGCCGATGGCGCCCGCGTCGCCGACGTTGCGCACCTGCGCCGATCGCGCGATGCGCTTGATCAAGCCGCTGAGCACGCGGCCGGGGCCGATCTCGACGAAGGTGGAGACGCCGGAGCGCAGCATGAACTCGACCGAGCGCTGCCACTGCACGGCGGAGGCGACCTGGCGCGCCAGTTCGTCCTTGATCGCGCGCGCTGAGGTCAGCGGTTGCGCGTCGCAGTTGCCGATGACCGGAATACGCGGGTCCTGCAAATCCGAACTCAGCAGCACCCGGCGCATGCCTTCCACGGCGGGCTGCATCAGCGACGAGTGGAAGGCGGCGCTGACGGAAAGCGCGGTCACCTTGGCGGCGCCGCGGGCGCGGGCGAGGTCCATGGCGCGCGTGACGGCGTCGCGCGGGCCACCGATCACGATCTGCCCGGCGCCGTTGACGTTGCAGATCTCGGCGCCGGTTTCCTGACAGACCTCTTCGACGGCGGACTCGTCGGCGCCCATGATCGCGGCCAACGTGCCGGGGTTGCGCTCGCCCGCCTCCTGCATCAGGCGGCCCCGTTCACGCACGAGGCGCACGCCGTCCGAGAACGGCAGCACGCCGGCAGCGATCAGGGCGGAATACTCGCCCAGGCTGTGCCCCGCCACGAAGGCGGGCGCCCCGTCCACCACGTCGAGCCGGCCGTACGCCGCCGCGAAGCAGGCGATGCTGGCGGTGACGATCGCGGGCTGTGTGTTGATCGTCTGCCTGAGCTGCTCTTCCGGGCCTTCGAAACAGAGCGCGCTCAGGCGAAAGCCGAGCGCGTCGTCGGCGGCGTCGAAGATCTGGCGCGCGGCGGGATAACGGTCGTACAGATCGCGGCCCATCCCGACCGCCTGGGAGCCCTGGCCGGGAAAGACCCACGCGAGTTCGGGATGCGGCTCGGCGTCCACCGCGACGGATGCAGACGAGGTGAGCATCGCCATGACCCAACCTCCGAAATGCCGCGGCGGGGCGATTCGAATCCCGCCGGCGCCAGCGTTCATCGGGCCGGCCGGCGGGACTACTCATTCAGGCTCGGTTTAGCGATCTCGACCGCCTCACGACCCTTGTAATAGCCGCAGGTGGGGCAGGCGTGGTGCGCCAGCCGGGGCGTGTCGCACTGCGGGCAAAGCGTGGTCTGGATCGGGCTCAGATGCAAGTGGCTGCGCCGCTTGCCCTGACGCGCCTTGGGATATTTGCGTTTCGGCAGTGGGGGCATGGTTTACTCTTCCTCCGCTGTCTCACTGGAGCTGCCGTCGCGCTGCCGCAGCGTGGCGAGTGCGGCCCAGCGCGGATCGATCGGCGTGCCTTCGCAGCCGCAGCGCCCCGCGGCGCGATCGGCGCCGCACTCCGGGCAGAGACCGGGACAATCCTCGCGGCAGAGCGCCGCCATGGGTTGCTCAAGTTGCCACGCCTGCCGGGCGGCGTCGGTCAGATCCAGAATATGATGCCCATCGATCGTGAAGGCGCCGGGCTCCGCGGATGCAGGCAGCGCGGCTCCCGTCACGGGATCGATGGTGGGCAGGAACTCCTCTTCGATCTCCAGCGCAATCGGGTACCTGACCGCTCGCAGGCAGCGAGAACATTCGGTCTCTGCCTGCGACACCAGCTGCGCTCGGACGAGAATGCCCCGGTCTGTGCGCAGCAACTCCGCGGGTCCGCAAACGGTGACGGACGCTTGCTGAGCCGCATCCGGCCTGAACGGTTCCTCTATCCGATAGACTCTGCGCGAGCCAAGCGGCTCGCGCAATAGCTGAGAGACGTTGAATTGCACGGTATCGATCGTTTGCTATGCCCCGGTGCGGGGCTCGCCGGAGCCCCGCACACGTTCATAATCATAGGTAGCCGTCCGCCGGAGTGTCAAACGGGCTGGGGGGCGTCGAATCGCCTGTGCCTGCTGAGAATCGGACCACGTTGCCGTCCGCCGGCCGCGGCTGCCGGCCTTCGCCGCGCTCCGATCGCCCGCGGCTGCGCCCGCACCGATCGCGCTGCTGCATCGCCCCGGAGTGGCGCGATCCCGCCGTTCCCGCCGCTGCCGGCAGACGTACGATGGACCGTATCGGTACGGTTAAGGCATCCCAAAGCGGCGAAAATGCCCGGCTGTCGCCTTGCCGCCGCGGCTCAGCGACCATATAATCCCGCTCGGACGGCATGTACGGCGACCGTTGCGGCCGCTGCCATGCCTCAGCCTGCCGGCCCCTCCTGAGGTAGTGCATGACCCGCGTCGCCAATCTGTACGCCCTGCAGGAGATCGACTCCCAGATCGACTCCTGTGAGCGAACGCTGGCCGAGATTCGCTCCCGCCAGGTCGAAGACGAGAGTCAGACCCAGCGACGCGAGCGCATCGCCGAGCTGGAGCCGCTGCTGCGCAGCGCCGCAACCGAGCAGCGCGACGCCGAGATCGACGTTGAGGATCTGCGCGCGAAAATTGCGCCTGTTGAGGAGAAGCTCTACAGCGGCCGGATCACCAGTGCCAAAGAGCTGCAGGATCTGCAAGACGAGATCGACCAGTTCCGCCGCCAGTTGCAGGGGCGCGAGGAGCGGCTGCTGCTGGCGATGGGGCGCGCCGATGAGTTGCAGGGGGAGTGCGACGCGCTGCGGCGCGACGTCGCGGAGGCCGAAGCCGCCTGGTCGGCGGAGCAGGGCCAACTCGCCGAACAGGCCGACACGGTGAACGAAGAGATCGCGGCGCTGCGCGAACGCGGTGAGCAGGCCCGCCGTCCCCTCGACGGCGAAGCGCTGCGCAAGTACGACCAATTGCGACGTTCCCGCCAGGGGCGTGCGGTGGCGCGCGTCCAGGGCGGCACCTGTCTCGGCTGCCGCATCGCCTTGCCCAGCACGCTGTTCCAGCGCGCCCGCAGCGGCATGGCGCTGGTCTTTTGCAGTAACTGCGAGCGCATTCTGTACGTCGGTTAGACAAAGGGCTGGGCCGGGCCGGTGCAGTCGTGCCGGCTCCGTATTGCCTCTGAGAGAGAGTCCGCGGTGGTTCAGGCACAGAAGGCCCTGGGCTACTTCCTCGAAGCCCCCCTCCCGCTCGCGAAGGCGAACGGGGAGGAGCCGCCGCTGGATTCGGTCGCCAGCCAAAATCGCGCCTTCCTCGAGTTCTGCAAACGCGAAGGTTATCAGGTCGCCGCGACGTTCATCGACAACACCAGCGACGGCGCCGAGCGCCCCGGCTTCCAGCAACTGATCGACTATCTCAAGCACAACCGCACTACCGGCTGCGCCGTCGTGGTCGATACCGTCGACCGCCTCGGCGCCGACGCGATGCAGGCCGCCCGCTCGCTGTTCCAGATCGAAGGGCTGGGGTCGCACGTCGTGGCGCTCGACGGTGAAGCCGACCCCGCCTCGCGTCTGATCGAGCGTCTCGGCAGGCGCGAGACGGGCGTCCCCATCGGCGACCGCGTCAAAGAGGCGATGCGCAAGAAGGCGATTCGCGGAGAGGTGCTCGGCCGCCCGCCATACGGCTACCGCGTGGGACCGAAGCACCGGCTTGAGCCCGTGCCCGATGAAGCAGCGATCGTGCGCTACATCTTCCGGCTGTACACACGGGAGGGGCTGGGCATCCGCCTGATCGCCGGGCGCTTGAACGAGGAGGGCTACCGCACCCGGCGCGACGGCAACTGGAGCATGATCACGATCCGCGACATTTTGCTCAACCGCGCCTATCTGGGCACGTATACGCGGTTCGGCGTGCGCGTGCCCGGCAGCCACCCGGCGCTGATCTCGCCCGACGACTACCGGCGCGTGCAGGACCGCATGGCCAGCCGGCGCACGAGCGGCGGGGCGCGCAACGTGCGGCAGTTCTTGCTCTCCGGGCTCGCTTTTTGCGGGTACTGCGGCAACAAAATGATCGGCGTCAGCCGCCACCAGACCTGGACCCGCCGTGAGGGCGGCGGCGAAGGCACAGCCGAGTATCGCTACTATCAGTGCCTTTCGCGCACCAATCAGAGCACCTGCGCCTATCACACCCGTCGCGCCGACGAGTTGGAAGCCGAGGTCTGCGTCCAGGCTGTCGCGGGCTTGGAAGCTGAACTGCGCGACCCGCCGCGGGCCTTCGCGGGGCCGACGGTCGAGCATGAGGTCCAGCGCATGCGCGCGCGCCTGCACCAGCTCGATCGCCAGTTGGAGCAGTACATGCAGGCGGCGGCCAGCCACCAGCTCTCACGCGAGCGGCTGCGGGAGCTAAGCATCGAGGTGATGCAGGAGCAGATGGAGGCCGACGAGGCTATCAATCAACTGGAGAGCACGCGTCGCATCGTGCAGTCGCTCGACGAGCAACGCCGCGCCCGCGAACAGGTGCTGGAGGCCGTGCGCAACGGCACGGATCTGCCGTTCGAGCAGCGCCGCGACGCCCTGCGCACGGCCGTGCGTCGCGTAACCGTGCTCGACGACGCCATCGTCGTGGAGATGTGCGAGCCGCCGGCCGGCGCCTAACCCCGCCGC
This sequence comes from uncultured Chloroflexota bacterium, assembly GCA_937879875.1. GTDB lineage: Bacteria > Chloroflexota > Dehalococcoidia > CAUJGQ01 > CAUJGQ01 > CALFMN01. Next base: position 21,359 of record CALFMN010000046.1, read on the forward strand.
GGCTTGCGCCGCGTCTCCCTTCCCCGCAGGGGAAGGGTTTCGTTCGAAGACAGACGGTAGTGGATGACCAGCCCGCGGTCTGTCCCGCAAGGACACCGGAGCCTCGCAGCCGTCTGCTGCAGGTAGGACCGCTCCAGGAGTCCCTTCCCGGCTCGGGAAGGGACAGACGCCGCTTGCGGCGTCAGGGTTAGGTGCCCCGCGCGGCTCGCGGCGCGTGAGTCTCGGTGGCGCTGGTGGCGCGCCGCCGGCGCAGGCGTGGCCCCCTGCGCGGTGCGCTGATATACTGCTTGTGGTCGTGCTACGCGGGGTGCTGGTGGTGCCCTGTACCCGAAACCCTCCTTAATGCGGGGCGGAATTCCCTGCCCGAGGTCTGCGGTCTCGGAGGACTGTTCGTACGGCCTGTGTTGACCGGCCGCGTCCGGCGCGGCGGGAGACTGCGAATCCGGTCAGGGCTGGAAGGCAGCAGCCGTAAGCAGGCCCTCCCGGGTGCCGTCGGAGTGCGTGGCCCGAGCAGGCTCGTATACGCAAGCTCTGGAGGCGAGATCGACGGCGGGTGCACGATCGTGCAACATCCGGGAGGCGGGCGGCAGACGCCGCCCGCCTCCCCGCTTGTGACTGGGGAGTTCCGTGCCTCGACACACGCATGCCCCGGCGCGGCGGGCGCCAGCCCGTGGCTCCGGGCGCAAGTCGACTGCGCGTCCGCGACGGGCGCGCATCGGCCAGCACTTTCTGATCGATCCGATGATCGCACACGACATCGTCGCTGCCGCGGAGCTTTCTGAAGCGGACGACGTGATCGAGGTTGGGCCTGGCGGCGGTGTGCTGACGGATCTGCTGCTCGATCGCGCGCCCCACGTCACGGCCGTGGAGCTGGATGAGCGCCTCGCCGAACAGTTGCGCCGCCGCCACGCCGGCGAGCCCAGGCTTACGGTTGTCGGCGGCAGTGTGCTCGATCACGGCGCGGACGAGCTGCTCGCCGCGGGCGGACGGGCGCCGCCGTACATCCTCGTCGCCAACCTGCCGTACTACATCACCGCGCCGGTGATGCGCCATTTCCTCGAACGCGGCCCACGGCCCGCCCGCCTGGTCGTCATGGTGCAGCGCGAAGTGGCCGAAGCGATCTGCCGCAAACACGGCCTCAGCCTGCTGGCGGTATCGGTGCAGGTGTTTGCCACGCCGCGCATGCTGTTTCACGTGCCGCCGCAGGCCTTCCGCCCGCCTCCTCGCGTCGATTCAGCCGTGGTGCGGCTCGATTGCTTCGCCGAGCCGATCGTTCCCGAAGCGGAGCTGGCCGGATTCTTCCGCGTGGTACATGCCGGCTTCCGGCAGCCGCGCAAGCAACTGCACAACGGGCTGGCCGGCGGCCTCTGGCTGCCGCCCGGCGCCGCACAGCCGCTGCTGCACGCCGCCGGCATCGATCCCGCGCGTCGCCCCGGCACGCTGACTATCGCCGAATGGCTGGCACTGTACCGGCACTATGCAGGCATGAGGCCGGCACCCACACCAGGCGCAAGCTCGCCGCCCGGCGAAGCAGCAATACTCCCGGCCGACGAGACGGACGCATGACCGGGAACGGCGTCGCGCTGCGCGCCTGCGCCAAGATCAACTGGACGCTGGAGGTACTCGGCCGGCGACCAGACGGCTACCACGAAATCCGCACGATTTTGCAAACAGTCGCCCTGCGCGACGACGTTCTCCTCTGTGAAGCCGATCGGGCCGCCCTCGCGCTCGACGCGCCGGCTGGCTGGGATCTGGGTCCGCCCGAGGCCAACCTCGCGCTCCAGGCGCTTAAGGCGTACGCCACACCGATCGGCGCAGCTCTGCGCCTGCGCAAACGCGTGCCCCCGGCGGCCGGTCTGGGCGGCGGCAGCAGCGACGCGGCAGCGGTGCTGCGCGCCCTTGATGCGATCGCGGCGCGGCCGCTTGGTGTGCCTCGCCTCGAAGCAATCGCGGCGAAGCTGGGGTCGGATGTGCCCTTCTTCATCCGGGGCGGCACGCAGCTCGCGCAGGGGCGGGGGGAGCTGCTGCGGCCGCTGCCCGACGCCGCAACGCGCTGGCTGGTAGTGGTGACGCCCCAGCTTGCCTCCGGCGGCAAGACCGCGCGACTGTTTGGCATGCTCAAAAGCGCCGACTACAGGGACGGCTCGGCCACCGAGCGGCTGAGCGCGGCACTCGCGCGGAGCGACGCGCTGCGGCATGAATGGCTTACGAACAGCTTCGATCGTGTCGCCGATGTCGCGTTTCCGGGACTGGGCGATCTGCGCGTCGCCCTGCGCGACGCCTGCGGCAACGCCGTGCTTTGTGGCGCCGGACCGTCCCTGTTCGCGCTGATGGACGACGAGCGGGCCGCCACGGACGCAGCCGAGCAGCTCAGGCGAGCCGGCACGCCGGCTCGGGCCGTTCGCACCGTTTCGGCCGCGCGGTCCACGCGGATGCGCGGGATTTCGGCCGGGGCCGTAGTGCCTCAGAAATAGCGGTTACCCAGCGGCGGCTGGTGCCTCACAGCGCTGCTGCCCACCGCGTCCGCCTCGGGCGCGGCGCCGGGGGAGACGCCGTCCGGGCGCGCGGCAGCGGCCCGGAGCGGCAGCGGCTTGCGGCGCGCGGAGGCGCTGGCCAGGGCCGCGCGCGGCGCCGCCGGCACCAACGCCGCGGCCCGCCGCCGCTGGTCGGGCGGCGGGGCCACGGCGCACCGCCGGCGGCGCGTCGCCCCCGCCCGGTCCCGCGCCACCAGCTTCCGGACCGGGCGGCAGCCGTGCTGCGCCCGCGCGGCGCGGGCCGGCAGGGGCCAGGCGCGTGCCGCAGCGCTGCGTGCTGGCCAGCCACGCCGGCTCCCCTGCCGCCGCCGCCGCCGCACCCGCCGCCCGCGGCCGCGCACGTTGCCCGGCCGGCGCCTGGCGCGGGCGCAGGGCGGCGGCGTAGGCGGGCATGCGCGGCCGGGTCAGGCTGCCTCAGCCTCTCCGGGGCCACCGGTTCTGCGGCAACCCTGCCCCCGTCGGTAACACTGGCTCGGGGGCACATCGCCGGCTGGCCACACGCCCGTCTGTTACGGTATAATAACACAGGTGTTCCAAACGCCCGGCTCTGCCCCGGCGCAAAGTGAGGCTGACGGATGGCCGCTGAGGTTTGGTATCGTAAGTGGCGGCCGCAGACCTTTGCCGACGTGGCCGGGCAGGACCACGTCACGCGCACGCTCGCCCGTGCCGTCGAGCTGGGCCGCGTCTCGCATGCCTATCTCTTCTGCGGCCCGCGCGGCACCGGCAAGACCAGCACCGCCCGCATCCTCGCCAAGGCCGTCAACTGCGAGGCGCCCGAAGCGGGCCAGCCCTGCACGCACTGCGAGTCGTGCCAGGCCGTTGCGTCGGGCCGCGCGCTCGACCTGGTGGAGATGGACGCCGCCAGCAACCGCGGCATCGACGAGATCCGCGAGCTGCGCGAGCGCGTCGGCTATTCCACCACCGGCTCGCGTTACAAGATCTACCTGATCGACGAAGTCCACGAATTGACCCAATTCGCCTTCGACGCGCTGCTGAAGACGCTGGAAGAGCCGCCGCCGCACGTGATCTTCGTGCTTGCCACCACCGAGCGCCATAAAGTCCCCGAAACGATCCTCTCGCGCTGCCAGGTCTACGATTTTGTCCGCATCAAGCTCGCCGACGTGGTCGGACGGCTGCGCCAGATCGCGCAGGCCGAGGACGTGCAGGCAGACGATGCCGCGCTCACGCTGATCGCCCGCCGCGCCACCGGCAGCCTGCGCGATGCGGTGAATCTCTTCGAGCAGGCCATCGCCACGCAGGGCCGCGAGTTGAGCGAAGCGAGCCTGCGCGCCGCGACCGGCGGCGCCGGTGACGTTCGGGCACGCGAGTTGCTGGGCAATCTGCTCGATCGACAGCTCGCGGAAGCGCTGAACCTCGTCGCTGCCGTTCGCGACGACGGTATCGACCTCCGCCAGTTCACCCGCGACTGCGTGCAGTCTTTGCGCGCAGCGTTGCTCGTACGCGCGGGTGCGGCAGCCTCGCTGGATCTCGGCGAGGAGGCGCTCGCCGGCCTGCTTGTGCTGGCCGGCGAGCGCAGCGCCGGCGAGCTGGCGCGCGTGCTGCGCCTGCTGATGAACGCCGACTTCCGCGCCGATCCGCTTTCGCCGCTGCCGCTTGAGCTGGCGATCATCGAGAGCACCGTAGAACCCACGGTTGCGGCGGGCGAGCCGGGTTCCAGCAGCCGGGTCGCCGCGCAGCCACAGGCAGCCCGCGGCCGCGTGAGCGAGCCTTCGGCTTCGCCGCCTGCGCCGGCGCCCGTCGATCGCGTGCGGGCGGTGCAGGCGCCGCGCACGGGTCCGCCGCCCGTACCGCTGGTGGCCAGGCGCAGCGTCGAGCCGCCGCCGGAGGAGCCGGCGGAGCTGCTCACCAGCTCGCCGGCGGTCGAGCTGCCCGAGGCTGGGGTACTCGCCGCGACGGCGGACGGCATGAAGCCGCAAACGCCCGGACCCGCGACTGCCGGGATTCCGGCAGATGTGCCGGTTGCGGCCCCTGCCACGATGGCCCCTGGCGGCGCGGTGCCGAGCGCGGAAGTCGCACCGTTGCCATCGCTGGATGCGGCGCGTCGACGCATGCGCGAGCTGTATGCGCTCCTCGGCGGTATCGACAAGAGCACAGCAGCGTTGCTGAACAGCGGGTGTGATATCGTCAGCATCGACGGGGCTGGCCTCGCACTTGGCTTCAAACACAAGGCGCTCGCGGATCGGGCACAGCGGCCCGAGGCGCTCAGTGCGCTGCGGCGCGCCGTCGAGGATCTGTTTGGCCAATCGCTCACGGTGAGCTGCCTGCATCAGTCCGACGTGGTTGACCGCATGCAGGCGCTTGCGGCGGAGCGGCCGAGCCACCTGCTGGATGAGGCGCTGAAGCTGGGCGCCCGGCCACTCGAGAAGGCGACATAATCCAGCGCGTGCGGCATCGAGATGCCCTGAGCCGCCAACCGAGGGAGATGACACGATGAACAGGCAGCAGCGGCGACACGGCGGCGGTGGGGGCAGTGGCGGCTTCGGCGGCATCAGCCCCGATCTGCTCAAACAGGCGCAGGAGCTGCAAAACAAGCTGATGCAGGCGCAGCAAGAAGCGCAGACCGCCGTGACGGAAGGATCGGCCGGCGGCGGGGTGGTCAAGGCCGAGGTGCGCGGCGACATGAAGATCGTCTCGATCACGATCGAAAAGGACGTGGTCGACCCAGAAGACGTCGAGATGCTGCAGGATCTCGTGCTGGCCGCGATCAAGGACGCGCAGGAGAAGGCCGAGGCGAAGCAGGCCGAGACCATGAACTCGCTCACCGGCGGCCTCGGCGGCGCGCTCGGCGGCGCCGGCCTGAATCTGCCGGGCCTCGGTTAGCCCGCAAGCGTGAGCGGTCGGCAAAGATGTCCCCCGGAGACGGCGATGACCGCGCTGAATCTGCGCATCGTCGGGCATACGCTGCCCGGACTGCGTTTCCACGAATGCGAGCCGGTGTATCTCGGCGTGCAGCGCGGCTCAGATGTGGTCTATCTCACTCCCGGCGACGCGGGCGAAGCGGTCTTCGAGATGACCGTCGAGGCTGTGCGGCGCGATGATGGCGACCTCGACTTTCGGGGGCCGTTCGTGCATGGCAAACGCGGCGACCGATTCCTGTACCTGAGCTGGGGCGTGCTCGGTCCGGACGGGCGCTTCGCCATGTTCCGCCGCGCAAAGCTCCGCTTCTCCGATATCGCTGCGCCCGACATCGATCGCGCTCTCGCCACGGGAGACACGCTCGCCGGAGCCCTCAGTTTGACTGGCGACCGCGGCGGGCCGCTCTGTGCGGCTGTGCGTCCGCCGCGAATACGCTGGCGCGTTGCCTCGGCCCCGCCCGCCTGAACGCTCCCAGAGGCTGAAACAGCGGGCCTTTCGCCGCATCTGCTTCCCACCCTGTCCGCCAGGCAAAACTGAGACTGAGTGTTAGCAGATTTGCTATACTTGTACGTAGCAGCAACGAGGTGAGCGGGTTGAACGACGTTGTTTCTGCGGCGGCAGCGCCGGTGGCGCGGCTGATCGACGAGTTTCACAAGCTGCCCGGCGTCGGTCCGAAGTCCGCGCAGCGCCTGGCCTATCACATTCTGCGCACCAGCGCCGACGAAGCCCACGCCCTGGCGCAGGCGATCGTGGACGTCAAAGAGCAGATCACCTTCTGCAGCTCCTGCCAGAACCTGACCGACATCGACCCATGTCGCATCTGCCGCTCCGACAGGCGCGATACGACGCTGATCTGCGTGGTCGAAGAGCCGCTCGATATCCTCGCGATCGAGCGCACGCGCAGCTACAAGGGTCTGTACCACGTCCTGCATGGCGTGATCTCGCCGATCGACGGCATCGGGCCGGATGACCTGAAGGTGCGCGAGCTGATCGGCCGTCTCCAGGGCGGCGCCGTGCGCGAAGTGATCATGGCGACCAATCCAAACGTCGAGGGCGACGCCACGGCGATGTATCTCGATCGCCTGATCGCACCCAGCGGCGTGCGCGTCACGCGGCTGGCGCGCGGCCTGGCGATGGGCGCCGACCTCGAATATGCAGACGAAGTAACGCTGACCCGCGCCCTCGAAGGCCGGCAGCAGGTTTGATCAGGCAGAACGAACGACGTGCCAGCACGCATTCCGCGCGTCTACCGCACCGAAGCGATCGTCCTGCGCCAGCGCAAGCTGGGCGAGGCAGACCGTATCCTCACGCTCTATTCGCCGCAGCTCGGCAAGCTGGAGGCCATCGCCAAGGGCGTACGCCGCCAAACCAGCCGCAAGGCCGGCCATTTGGAGCCGCTGACCTGGAGTACGCTGCTGCTGGCGCACGGCCAGAACCTCGATATCGTCACCCAGAGCGAAACCGTCGAGAGTTTCATGCCGCTGCGCGAGGATCTGCAGCGGCTGGCGCGCGGCATCTACGCCGCCGAACTGGTCGATCGCTTCAGCGAAGCGCGCTCCGAGAACTACCCGGTCTTCCGTCTGCTGGCCGAAACGCTGCGGCGGCTCGCCACGCCCGCGGATCCGGCAGATCCGGCCGTGCGGCTGTTCGAGCTGCAGCTACTGGCCTTCGTCGGCTATCGCCCGCAGCTCGATCGCTGTGTGGTGTGCTCCGGGCCGCTCACGCCCGTGACCAACGCGTTCGGCCCCGCGCTCGGCGGAGTGGTCTGTCCCACCTGCCGCGCCGGCCAGCCGGGTCTCTGGCCGCTGAGCGTGAACGCGCTCAAAGTCCTGCGCCTGTTGCAACGCGGTGACTGGGCCACCGCCGCGGGGCTGCGGCTCTCAGTCGAGCTGCAGTCGGAGATCGAGCAGGTATTGCGCGGCTACATCCGCTATGTGCTGGAGGCCACGCCGCGCTCCGCGGTTTTCGTGGACGCGCTGCGCCGTGACACGCGCGCTGCGCCGCGCTCGCCAGGCGACCTTGCCGAAGAGGGACCGGCGCCGTTGGCCGCTCACAGCGGGGCGTGATACGATCTGCCGCACGGCCCACGTTCGGCGCTGGGCCGTGGCAACTGTTGCTAATCGGGAAGATGAGGGGAGGCGCATGCCGCTTTACGAGTTCTTCTGCGAACCATGCGATGGCGTGTTCGAGCTGCTGCGCTCGATCCGCGAATCGTCTGAACCGGCGCCATGCCCGGTCTGCAGCCACGACGCCCGCCGGGTGATGCCCACGTCATTCGCCGCCTTCACCTTCCGTGACGGCTATCCGCGGCGCATACCCGACAAGGGCACCTACTGGCACCTGGGCAAAGAGGTCAAGAACCTCGTCACCGGCCCGGTGCGACCCAACGAGCACCCGGAGATCAACAAGCCAATTCCTCCGCCGAAGCCGCTGAAGGGCGACATCGCCGAGGCAAGAGAGGCGATGCGCTTGCAGGCCGAGCACAAAGCCGCCGAAGAGCGCGAGCGCCAGGCCGCGATCCAGGCCTACGAAGCGAAGCAGGCCGAAGGCACGAAGACCGCGGACGCGCTGTAGGCCGCTCGCCTAACCCCGCCGCGTCCGCATCGCCGTGGAGCGGCGATCTCCCCAGAGCCGTGTCTCCCCTCGCCACAGGGGAGCGCTTGTTTGAGGACAGCCGGGATTCCTCAGATCGACCCTTCCCTGTGGCGAGGCGATAGCTGAGCGGTTGCCAGCGGTGCGGCGTCCGCGCGGGCACGGAGACTCAATCCGTGGCTCCGCGGTTTCTGCGGCAGGGCAGGCTGACGCTGCGGGCAAGCTCAGCACGATTCTCGGCCCGGCGGTGGTGCGCCCTGCACCGCGCAGTCCGTCCGCATACTCAGCAGATCGCCGCGCGGACGGCTGCCATGCCGGTTTGAGACAGGCGCGAGCCAGGGCAGCAGCCATCGAGGAATCCGTGTCCGAACCGGCACATCACCCGGCTACGTCACAACTCACGGACGGCGGCAAGTTACGAGATATTGATTGTGAAACGGATTGCGTAACAGACCCGGGAGCGCGGCGTTACGGCCGACCTGCCTCGCCGGCGAACGCGTCGCAAACGATCGTTTATGAGGGTACGGCTTCTTTCGTTGTGCATTTCCTTGGAGCGAGGCTGGAGATAGCGCATGGCAGTGGGTATCAAGCTGACGTGAAGTGCCCTCCTTGCGGCTCATCCCGGATAACTTCAGTGGCCCCTCTGGTCAATCGGTGCGCCGCGTCGGCCAAACGTCCTCCTCCCATGCAGAAAACTTGCGCACCCGGTACCACAAAGTGCGTTCAGGCTGCTCCGGCTGCGGTATAGCGTTACACTGCTATCAGGCTATGCTTATCTCCTGGACATGTAGAAGCCTGAACCGGCGTGGGAACACAATGCAGCGTCTATAATATGTCGCGGGCATCGCTTTTCTGTTATCAACGGTGGAGGTACTGTTGACCGTATTGTTCCCCGTCAAGCTGTCGCATTCACCATTGAAGGTGAAGAGTGGAAATACGACCATCTCTTTAATCCGTGTGGTCCATTCAGCGGCGATGGCACCTCCAATAACGGTGTTTCTATCCTTTGGAACCCCTGCGTTGTCGGCATCGGTTTTGACCAGAGTGTCGCAAATATGCCTGACTGGGAAGCAACGACAAGCCAATCAGCGGGCGGAACCTGTCAACCTTGCTGAGACAGCTCGTCGGGGAAATCAGGGAAGGGTTGGCGGGTTCATGGCAGCACCCTCCTCTCTGGTCGGCGTCGCTGGCTTGTTGATCCAGGCCGCGGTGGGGATGACTGGCGGGGTCGGCGGCTTGGAGACGAACCGCGCGGGATGCGCCGCGTCGGCGGCGTCGAGGGTTTCGCTGCGGACGCGCTGCCGCGCCGTCGCCAGCCCATAGTGCATGGCCTCCGGCGTGTGCAGGCCGAGGCCGCTGTGATGATGCTCCGCGTTGTCCCAGCGGAAGAACGGCCCACAGAAGGCCCGCGCCCCTCGATGCTGAGGAACCGGTTGGGAAAGCGCGGCCGATACTTCAGCATCTTGCACTGGCTCTCGGAGTAGGGATTGTCGTTGGACACCTGCGGCCGCGCATGGCTCTGCGTGATGCCCGGGTCCGCCCGCAGGAAGGCAACGGGCTTGGCGGTCATGGAAGAGCCCCGGTCGGCGTGCAACGTCAGTGTGCCCGGGTCGATACCCTGCTTGGCCGCGGTCTCGGCGATGAAGTCCTGGGCCAGTTCGGCCGTCTCGCGCAGGCCGACCAGCCAGCCGACGACGTAGCGGCTGAAGACATCGAGGATGACGTACCGGTGGAAGGAGGTCCATTTCGCCGGACCCAGCAGCTTCGTGATGTCCCAACTCCAGACCGCGTTGGGCCGCGTCGCCAAGCAACTCCGGGCGGCTATACGTGGGATGCCGGGCCTGGTCGCGGCGCTCGCGCACGGCGCTGGCGGCGGCGAGCAGGCGGTACATCGTGCGTTCGGAACACAGATAGCTCCCTTCATCCAACAAGGCGGCGTAGACTGCGGCCGGCGCGGCGTCGCGGAAGCGCTCGCTGTGCAGCCCGTCGAGCACCGCCTGGCGTTCGGGTTGGCTGAGGGCGCGGGGCTGCTGGCCGCCGCCCCGCGGACGGGACGGGCTCACCGCCTGCAGCTGGCGAGCGTAGCGCGCCCGACTGACGCCCAACGCCGCACCCGCCGCGCTCGCCCCCGCCGTCGCTGCCAGCGCGGACACGGCCGCCAGGGTGGTGGCGGGGTCTCCCGGGTCAGCCCCAACAGCCCGGCAACGTTTTTTTGAACGGCGATGATCGCTGCGGCGATGGCCAGCCGGCGGGTGCGGCGGGCCACACCTCGTCAGATGATGCTTGACACCGGTGGGTCGTTCGCCTGACCGACGCG
>CALFMN010000047.1 GCA_937879875.1 uncultured Chloroflexota bacterium
CTGGTGCCGCCCGACCAGGCATCGACCTCCTCGCGAAGCCGCGCCAGCGCCTCGCTGAACGTCTTCGTCTTCAGCAGGTGCGTGACTTCGTTCAGCCACGTGCTGAAGACGAAGGTCGAGACGTGCCGCACCTCGGCCTGCATCGCATACAAGAACTGCACGAGAAAGCGCGAGTACAGGTCCATCGAGCCGCTGACGTCGCAGAGCACAACCAGCCGCAGTGCACTCACGCGCCGGCGCTGATGGTAGAGGTCCAGCACCTCGCCGCCGTGCTTCACGGAGCGGCGCAGGCTCTGGCGCAGGTCCACCGGCCCGCCGCTGCGCGCCGTGCGCGTGCGCCGGCTGAGCTGCGAGGCAAGCTTCGGCGCAAGCTGGCGAATCACCCGCCGCGCCCGCTTCACCTCGTCGCCGCTGTACTGCGAAAAGTCCTTCGCCGTCAGCAGGTCGGCGTTGCTGTAGGTGCCGGAGGGGTTGTCGCCCTCCGGCTCGTAGGCGATGCGCGTCTGCACCGGCGCCAGCTTCGAGCCGTCACGCCCGGCGCGGCGCGGACGCGAGGGCGGCGCGTCGCTGTAGCGCGTGCGCGGCAGCGCCTCGTGGCCGGCAGCGCGATCGGAGCGCCAGTAGAGGTCGAAGAGCATGTCGAACAGCGGATAGTCTTCGATGCGCGAGACGAGGTTGGCGCGCAGGGCGATGCGGAAATCGTCGCGCCGCGCGAGATCGAGCAGCGCCAGGCCGCGCGCCGCGTCGATCAGCCGCCCGCTGGTGACGTCGATCTCGGACTGCTTGAGCAGGCGGCCGAAGCGGATCAGGTTCTCCGCCAGCGAGCCGCCGCGCTCGCCCAGCGCCTCGCCCAGCTCGTTTTCCAGGGAGAGCGCGTGCAGCGGATTGGGAACGCTGGTCATAGAAGCATGCCCGGCGCGCTCAGAGCGCCGCCGCCGCGCCCGCGGCCTCAAGCATCGCCGCGATATTGCCCTGGCGGAAGGCCTCGATATCGTCGTTGTACTTGAAGATGCAGGAGAGCGTCTCGTCCACCGTGTCGGCGTCGAGATGGTCGCGGTGCAACAGCATCAGCGCCGAGGCCCAGTCGATCGTCTCGGCCACGCCGGGGCGCTTGTAAAAGTCGCGCTGGCGCAGTTGCTGCATGAAGCCGCAGATCTGCCCGGCGAGCGCCGTCTGAATGCCGGGGCACTTCGCCTGCACGATCTCCAGCTCGCGCTCGAAGGAGGGGTAGGAGATCCACATGTAGAGGCAACGCCGTTTGAGCGCGTCGTGGATCTCGCGGGTGCGGTTCGAGGTGAGCACCACGAACGGCGGCCGCTCGGCGCGGATCGTGCCCAATTCGGGGATGCTGATCTGGAAGTCGGAGAGCACTTCCAGCAGGAACGCCTCGAACTCCTCGTCGGCGCGGTCCACTTCGTCGATCAGCAGCACCGGCGGCACGGCGCCGTTGTCAGCAATCGCGTCCAGCAGCGGCCGGCGAATCAGATACTCTTCGGAGAAGATCGCGCGGCCCAGGTCGTCGCCGTGCTGGCCGTCGGCCTCACCCAGCTTGATGCGCAATAGCTGCTTCGGATAGTTCCATTCATACAGCGCGTGGTTGGCGTCAAGCCCCTCGTAGCACTGCAGGCGGATCAGCCGTGCGCCGAAGACGCGGGCCAGCACTTTGGCGATCTCGGTCTTGCCGACGCCCGCCTCGCCCTCAAGAAAGAGCGGCTTGCGCAGCCGGTCGGCGAGAAAGACCGTCGTCGCCATGGCGCGGTCCGCGAAGTACTGTTCGCGGGCCAGCGCGGTCTGGACCGCCTCGATCGATTCGAACACGCTGTTGTCTGCCTCTGGGTGGGTTTGTTTCGTGCGTAACGCGGCGTTGAGGCCTTGGCGCGACGAGAGCGGCATACGCGGCGCGCCCGGCATCGTTAGTCGGGGTCGATGCGCTCGACGAAGACGTCCATCACGCCACCGCAGATCTTGTCCTCGCCGTCCACCGGCTCGGTCAGGTCAACGCTGACGATGCCGGGCTGGCCGCCATCGAGCACGTCCATCGCCCGCTGCCAGACCTCAGCCTCGCCGCAACCGCCGCCGATCGTGCCGAAGAAGGAGCCGTCCGGCCGCACCACCATCTTGGCGCCGGCCTTGCGCGGCGTCGAACCGCGCGTCTGCGCCACGGTCGCCAGTGCGATCGGCTCGCCCCGCCCGATCGCGGCCTCGATCTCGGCGTACACTTCGTTACTCATCTCAGATCTCCGATGGTCGTAGGGGGCAAGCCCCCTCTCACCCCCGAATCTGTTGCGGCCTGCGGCCACGTTGATTTCACTGCGAGTTCACCCCCGCGCCGACTGCCGGCAACGGATCGAATTCGCACTTACTTGACATTAGTATCGTACCGGGCCGGCGGACCGCCGCGCAATTCGGCTTGTGGCGTAGCGGCGGTTCGCGGCCGTTCACGAACGGCCCCTACCGGAACCAACACCGATCCGCCACTGCCTCATTCGTACCCCGGCGGGCGCTGGAAGCCGCCGAACTCCCGCGCGACGAGCCCGGCGAAACGCAGCGGCGTGCGGTCTTCCAGGTACGGCCCGATCGCCTGCAGGCCGATGGGCAACCCGCGCTGCGTCAGCCCGACCGGAAACGCCGTCGCTGGCTGGCCGCAAAGAATCGTGACCGACGGGTAGACGACGTTGAGTCCATAGTGCTCCGGCTTGCCGTTCACCAATACCGTTCGCTGGCCGAACGGGACACTCGGATCGACGTGCGGGAACGGTGGTGTCATCGTGACCGGCGCCAGCAGTATGTCCCAATCGCGGAAGAAGGCGCGAAACGCGGCCCGGAACTGCTCGCGCTGCCCGTGCCAGGCGATATACTGCCGCGCCGAGGCGATGTATCCCTGCGCCTGCGCTGCGTCGAACTCATCGCCGTGCACCTGCAACGCCGCCGCGGCGCCGGCGCGCACGTCGTCGGGCATCTCGCCGGCGATCATCACCGCCAGCAGCGAAAGATAGGTCTTGTGGTGCTCGCGCAGGTCGCCGAACTCTGGCGGCAGCGCCTGCTTCACCGTGGCGCCGGCGCCGGCCAGTTGATCGGCCAGCCGTTGCTGCGCGGCGGCGATCTCGTCGTCGAGCGGTGCCCACGGAATGCGCGGCAGCACGGCCACGCGGAACTCCGCCAGCCGCTCCCGCCGCGCCGCGGGAAGCTCCAGCCGCCAGGCCACGTCCTCGCCGATCTCCGGCCCGCTCACGACGTCGAACCCTAGCTCCAGATCCTCGGCGCTGCGCGCGAGCGGCCCCTGCACGCCCATCACCGTCGCCCAGTTGGGCAGCGGGCTGCCGGGATAGTGGCCGCTGCGCGCCAGCGCGGTCTCGCTGGGGCGGTGGCCGTAGACGCCGCAGAACGCCGCCGGCACGCGGATCGAGCCGCCGATGTCACTGCCGAACTCCAGCGGTGTGAGCCCCGCCGCCAGCGCCGCGCCGCCGCCCCCCGTGCTGCCGCCGGGCGTGCGCGCAAGATCCCAGGGGTTGTTCGTCCGGCCGAAGACCGGATTGTTCGCCTGCCAGTCGCCGGCCATCGGCGGAATATTGGTCTTTCCCATGATCGCGGCGCCTGCCGCGCGCACGCGCCCGGTCAACACACTGTCGGACTCGGCGCGGTGGACGGCGCGGTCGGGCATGCCCGCGGTGCTGGGCAGGCCCGCCACATCGATGCAGTCCTTGATCGTCAGCGGCAGGCCGAGCAGGGCGCCGTCCTCACCGCGCGCCCGCGCCGCATCGGCGGCACGCGCGGCGTGGCGGGCGTTGTCGTAATCCGGCGTAACGATCGCGTTGAGCGTCGGGTTGAAGCGCCCGATGCGCTCCAAATGCAGGTCGAGCAGCTCTTCGGCCGAAACGCGCCGCTCGCGCAGCCAGCGCAGCATCTCCACCGCCGGGGCAAAGGCATCAAGCTGAGTGGTCGTCATGGTCTCCCCCTCCCCTGCCCCTCCCCCAATGCGTTGGGGGAGGGGAACGCCTTCCCTAATCCCTGATCCCTAAACCCTATCCCCTGTCCACCTACACGCCGATCACATCCGGACCCCAGATATACTTGTGCTGCTGCAAGCCGAGGCGCGTGTTCGGCGGGCTCGCCGCAAGCAGCCAGGCGACCAGCTCTTGCGGCTCGACAAGGCCCCAGGCCGGGTTGAAGAAGCTGATCACGGGCAGAGCCGCCAGCCGCTCGCGCACCACGCGCACGGCATAGTCGAAGTCCTCACGGCCGGCGATCACAAACTTCACTTCGTCGCCTTCGCGCAGCAGCGTGAGGTTCTCCCAGCGGTTGTGCCGCTCCATGCCGGACAGGGGACACTTCACATCGAGGTTCCAGTGCAGCCGCGGTTCGGCCGGCCAGAGCGGCAGGAAGCCGGAGGTCTCGATCTCGACCGAGCGCAGCGCTAGCAGTTCAGCGAACAGGCGGGGAATGAGCGTCTGCACCGCGCGGCGCTGCACCAGCGGCTCGCCGCCGGTGATGCAGACGTTGGGCAGTGCGCCAAACGCGGTGAGGCGAGCGATCGCATCCGCCAGCTCAAGGCGCTCACCGCCCTGAAAGGTGTAGGCAGAATCGCACCAGACGCAGCGCAATGGGCAGCGCGACAGGCGCAGGAAGGCGGTTGGCGTGCCGGCGCGCAGCCCTTCGCCCTGCACGCTGGCGAAGGTTTCGGTGACCAGCAGTTCGGTCGTTTCTCCAACGGCGGCAGCGATCATGGATGCCCTCCTGGGCCGTACGCACGATGATACTGCACCGCGCTGAGCGGTGTCCGACGCGCCGAGATGCGCGCCGGCAACGCAGTTCCCCGAGCGGCTTCGCGCAGAATGGCGCGGATTTGCCACGGCCGCCATGCATCTGCCTTGTATGCAGGTGCGTATTTCCAGCATGAGCCGGTGAGCCCGGCCGCCCCACCGCAACACGCACCCCAGAGCGCCGTAAAGGAGGAACCGTGTTTGCACAATTCAACCGCCGGCTGGCTGCCGGCGCGGCGGCGGTGGCGCTGCTTGCCGGGGCCGGACTGGCCGGCGGCGGCCATCCGGCTGCGGCCGACACTGCAGCGGTCAGCATCAACAACTTCGCCTTCATGCCAGCTTCGGTCACGGTGACGGCCGGCAGCACCGTCACCTGGACAAACAACCAGAGCGTTACGCACACCGTCACCGCCGACGACGGCAGCTTCGATGCCGGCCGCCTGTCCCCCGGCCAGATGTTTTCGATGACCTTCAGCGCGGCCGGCACGATCGCCTACCACTGCAATATCCATCCGTTCATGCACGGCATGATCGTCGTGATGGCCGCCGCCGCGCCGACCGGCAGCGGGAACACGGGCAGCTCGGGTGCGGGCAGCTCCGCCACCACCGCGCCGACCGGAGGACGTACGCTTAGCCTGAGCGCTGGCTACAACCTCGTCGGCCCGCCCGACGGCACGACCTTCGGCGACAGCACCGCCTTCGCCTTCGACCCGCAGGCGAATATGTACCATCAGCTCGATGCCGGCGAACAGACACAGGCCGGCCAGGGCTACTGGCTGCTGAGCGACAACGGCGGCAGCATGCCGCTGGCCGCCGGCAGCAACACGCCCGCCACTTTTATGGCCGCGGCCGGAGCGTGGCAGATCATCGGCAATCCCAGCGGAACGCAGGCCGCCCTCGTGACCGGCGCCGATGCCTTGTGGACATACGATGCGGCCGGTGGACAGTACCAGAAGGCGACGATGCTGCAACCGGGCCAGGGCGCATGGGCGCTGTCGCAGGCCGGCGGCAGGATCACGATTACACCCGGCGGCCAGACGGCGACGCCGACGCCAAGCCCCACGCCGCAACCGCAGATCCAGCCGGTGCGGACCGTGCAACCAGCGCAGCCCGTGCAACCGGCGCCGACGCCATATATCCCGCCAAACCCGTACTACGGTCCGGCAAACGTCGGGCCAATGACGCCGATGCCGATGCCGATGCCCATGCCCATGCCGCGACCGATGCCGAGGCCCTACTGACACGGGCTGGCAACCGACATTGGAGATCAGACAGGAGGCCGATGCGCGAACGATGCGCACCGGCCTCCTGCGTTGTCGCGGACTCGCATGCAAGCCGGCGGTGCGAACGGGGAGCGCCGCGGTGTCGCATCAGCCTCCGCTTCGAACGCGCGGAACTCTCCGAACCGCGAGCGCACGCGAGCAGATCGTGCGGCCGGTCAGACCGACGAGATCAACCCTTCATCGCTGAACAGCGCTTTGACCTCGTCTACCGTCGCGTCGGAGGGTGGCAGGATCAGGTTGGATTCGACGATCTCCTCGGGCGGAAGGCGGCGGCCCTTGCTGCGCACGTAGTCCAGCATCTGGCCGAGGAGTTGTGTGAAGCGCGTCTCGTCGTGGTGATCGATCTCATCCAGCATCTGGGTATCGATCTTATCGAGCTCGTCGAGCTGTGCGCCGGAAAGCTCCCACTGACCCTCGCCCTGAATACGGACGATCATCGCGCTACCTCCGCGCGCCGGCCGGCGCGCCATCTGCAGGTTTGAGACACGATGACGCGGCGCGGGGCGCGCGCTGCAACAACCGCCCTCCGCGCCGCGCGAATCAGTGGCTGCCCGGTGGCCCGATCTGCGGCCGCTGGCCCGGCGCGCCCAGCTCTGCCTTCATCTTCGCCAGTTCGTCGTCAACGCCGGACTGGGCCGTGATCTGCGCGAGCTGGCGATCGACGTCGTTGCCTCCGCCGGGGCCGATGGCGGTCACGTCTGCCAGCACGCCTGTGTTCACCAACTCGTCGATCGCGCCGGCCCGCGCCTGCATCTGCGAAGTCTTGTTCTGCGCCCGGTCGATCGCCGAGCCGATGTCGGTCATCTCTTCGGAGATGCCGGTGACGGCCTCGCCGATCTTGACCTGCGCTTTGGCCGCGGAGTACTGCGCCTTGATCACTTCCTTCTGCGTGCGGAAGGATTCGACCTTGGCGGAGAGCCGCGCCTCGGCGTCGCTCAGCTTCTGCTGCTGGTCGTTCAGCGCAGAGATCTGCTGGTCCAGCCCGTCGAGCTGCTGTTGCGCCGCCTGCTTGCGCACCAGCACGGTGCGGGCCAGGTCTTCGCGGTCGGCGGCCAGCGCCTGGCGGGCCTGATTGTCCATGCGCTGCACATCGGCGCGCAATCCGGCCGACTGCAGCTCCAGCCGCTTCTTGGCAGTCGTCACCTCGACGATGCCACGCTTGAAGTTCTGCACCTGTTCGAGCTGCCGCTCATACGAGTAATCCAGGGTCTCGCCGGGATTCTCGGCCTTGTCGAGAGCACGGTTGACCTTCGACTTGAAGATCGTCGACATGCGGCTCAGGATGCCCATTACTTCCTCCAACCCATCCGGCGGTGCCATGCCGCGCGTTTCCGCGTTTCAACGTCCAGTATAAGCCGTCGGACGCGCAGACGGAGCGGAGTTCGGGAACTCATTGCCGGGGCAGACGTCGAACGCTCGCAGCGGTCGCGGCGCGCCGATACTGATGCTGAACCCGTGCACGTTGACGCGACGCCGGCGCGCTGCGCATAGTCCGTACGAGCCTGACGCGGCGAAGACGGGCGGGACCGAAGGACGACAATGCTGGACTCCGGCACAGCCTTCGGTCGCTATGCGATCCTCGGCACGCTCGGCAAGGGCGGTTTCGCCACCGTCTACCGCGCCAGGGACCAGGCGCTCGATCGCGAAGTCGCAATCAAGCTGCTGCTGCCGCACCTCGCCGAAGATGCGGAGGTGCGCCAGCGCTTCGTGGCTGAGGCGCGCGGCATCGCCCGGCTGCGTCATCCCAACATCGCCACGATCTACGACGTGGGCGAAAGCGATGGCCGGCCCTTCTTCACGATGGAGCTGATCGAGGGACCGACGCTGGCGCGGCTGCTCGTGGACGGGCCGCTGCCGCCCGATCGGGTGAGCGTGCTGCTGCGCAGCCTCGCTTCGGCGATCGACTACCTGCACGGCGCCGGGCTGGTGCATCGCGACATCAAGCCCGCCAACATCATGCTCGAAGACCGCGAGCGCATCGTACTGATGGACTTCGGCATCGCCCGCGCCATCGACCAAACCACGCATACGCGCACCGGCACCTCGCTGGGCACGCCGGAGTATATGTCGCCGGAACAGGTGCGTGGCGAGCACGTCGGCCCCGCCAGCGACATCTACGCGCTGGGCGTGCTGACCTACCACCTGCTCGCGGGCAATCCTCCGTTTACCGGCGACACGGCCTATCTGCTCTTTGCCCACGTCTACGAGACGCCGCCGCCGCTGCGTGAGAAACGTCCCGACCTATCGGAAGCGACGTACGCCGCGGTGCAGGCCGCGCTGGAAAAGGATCCAGCCAGGCGCCCGGTCACAGCCGCCGAGTTTGCGGCGGCGCTCGCCGCCGTGCCACCGGCAACGCCCTCGATCGCGGCCGCGGAGCCGGCCGGCGATGAGGCGGGCATGGTGAGTATTCCTCGGCCGCAGCGCTTCGGCGCCGCTGCGGGCATGCCCGGCCAGGAAAACACGCGACCGACGGCGCCAGCGGACGCACCGCCCGACTCCGCTTCGTCCGCGCCGCCCACGCAGCCGATCCCGACGACTGCTCCCGTCGTCGCCGCTGGGAGCGCGTCGCCGGCGCGCTCGCGCGGGCGCTGGCTCGCCGCGGCCGCGGCGCTGATCGTCATGCTGGCCGGGGCAGCAGTCTTTGCCGTGATCGTGGCGAGCCGCGGCGGAAAGCAGACCGCCGGCAACACGGCGAATGCGCCGGCGGCCGGCGCACCAGGCGCCCGGGCGAGCGCAAGCGCGACGGCGCTGTCCGCCGTCGCGGCCCTCGCGACCTCGACCGCCAGCGCCGCCGCGACGAACACGCCGATCGGGTCTCGCCCGACACCAGCCGCGGCGTCCGCGTCCTCGGCGAGCACGCAACCGTCCGTCGCATCTGCTGCGCCGGCAACGGCCGCCGATCCGAACGCGCAGAAGCAACTCGCCGCGGCGGCGCTGACCGAGGCGGATCTCGGCGCCGGCTACGTCAAGCTCGACGAAAGCACGGACCTGACAAAGCAGGCAGGCATCACCGCGACGTACGACGAGGCATTCCTCAACCTCGACCTCAGCGGCGCCGGTGTCCAGATCGCCGCCGTGACGCTCGACGCCTACGCCGATGCAAAGTCGGCTTCGGCCGGGCTGAAAGCCGACAGCGGCTCGGCGTTTGCCGATACGGGCGCCGATGTGCGGTTTCAGCCGACGGCGGACGGGCCAAAACTCGGTGACGAAACCAGCAGCTACAAAGTCACCGGCCAGAGCGAAGGCGTCGATCTCACGGGCTACGCCATTCTCTGGCGCCGCGGCCGCTACACGGCGGGCGTCTTGCTGCTCGGCACGGCGGCGAGCAGCATCGACGCCACCACGAAGCTGGCGCAAAAGCAGGACGATCGCCTGAAATCTGCCGCGCCGTAATCCCCGCGCGGGCAGCGTCTACGGAAATTGTTCGCTACAATAGCGACTGGCGGCGCCCTGCACACGCGGTGTGCCGCCGCGCCGCCCGGTTGGGGCGTGGGTTGGTGGTGTGGCGGAATCGGCGCAAAACGATGGCGTCGCCCTTGCCGATCGGGGCAACGGGCGTGATCCGGCACACGGCGGCCCGGAACAGGCGGGCGCCGATCACGGTGCAGCGGCGAACGGCGTCTCCTTGACGGCGAGCGTGGCAAGCAACGAGGCGCCGGCCGAGGGTTCATCAGCACCGATCGAGTCTCCAATCCAGACGCCTGGGCTGGGCCGCGGCTTGCTGCGGCGGCTGGTTCCGGATCGCATCCGCCGGCGGTTCGCGGCGGCTCGGGCCTGGTCGCACACGCCGCGGGCGCTGCGGCTGGGCACGCTCTCTGCCGGGGCATTGGCGCTGCTCACCGCATCAGTGCTCGCGGTGGTCGGCTTCGGCGGCGTCGGTACGCACGTCGATCTCCCGCCCGCGCCGCCCGATACCTACGGCAGCGGTCTCTCCAACGATCTGTACAATATCTATCCGCCGGTCCTCCCGCTGCCGCCGCTGATCGCCGGACCGCCGTTGCCTTCGGGAAGCACGCTGCACGATGTCCTCTCGCGGCTGGTGCTGCAGCCCTATGACGTACCGATCGACTTCCACAGAACGGACCAGGGCGCCGTCGACGGCGCCGCGGCCGATGGCCTGCTCGGTTCGTACCACATCCTGTTTCAGCGCAACCTCGACAGTGCGAACAGCGCTGAACTTGGCGGCGCGATCTCCGTGATTTCGATCGCCGGCGTGTATCGCGACGTGCCCGCCGCCGCGGCGCAGCTTGAGGATGAGGATCTCAGCGGCCTCGGTACGCTCGCCGGGCTGCCGGACTTGAGCGCCGATCCCGTGACGATTGCCCGGGTGATCGGCGATGAGACGCGCATCGTGCATCTCACGGGCGAATCCTTCGGAGTGCAGGTGGGCGTCTATCTGGTTGAGTTCCGGCGCGGCGCCGTCGATGGCATCGTCGCGCTGGTGGCGTCCGCCGGATCGGAGTCGCTGCCGGACGCGCTGCTGCTGGCGGACCGGCAAGAGGCGAGGCTTGAGCAGTCGGCGCCGCCGGAACCGTAGCCGCCGCTGCCGACCGCTGCTCTCGCTGCGCCTCCTCAGCCGCTCTGGAAATGAGCGCCAAAAAGACACCGAACCCGCAGCGCCAAATCCCGGCGCGGCGTGGTAGAGTGTTATGGTATTCAGCGCCCGGCGCCGGTCAGCGCACCCGCGGACGGGCGAACGTCGAGCGTATCGTGCCAGGCAGCCCACGATCGGGCCGTCGTTCAGTGCGATGCCGCAAGAGGAGGAATCTCCGATGAAGAAGCTGCTGCTCCTCACCCTGATCGCGGGGGGTCTGGCCGGGGCGTTCTTCGCCTTCCGCTGGTTCCGCGGCGAGACCGCCTACGAAGACGCCGTCGATGAACTCGAAGAGGAAGAGGGAGCGCCGGCGCCCGCCACGGCCTAACGAGCCCGGCTACGCCGATCAGCAACCGGCCGGACGGTATACCGTCCGGCCGGTCTGCGTACGCGAGGCGCCGCTAGCGCTGACCGGGGCGAACCGGCAGGTGGGCCGGACGCAGCGTGCGATCGGCGCCAGCTTTGCGGCCGGCGGAGCGCGCCGCCAGGCGGCCGATGCCGAGCGGCAGCCGCTCTCGCTGCGCTGACGCCTGGTCTCGCAGGGCGATCGCGGTTGCATCCTCGCGCGCCAAGGCTTCGAGCGTATCGTCGAGTGGCGCCAGTGCGATGTGCTCGCCATACTTGCGTGCCAGCGCCAGAGCGATCAGCCGGTCGGCGAACGCGGGATTCTTCGGCAGCAGCGAGCCATGCAGGTAGGTGCCGAAGGCGTTGCGGTAGCGCGCGCCTTCTCCGCCATCCTCGCCGTTGTTGCCGAAACCGGCGACGACGCGCGCCAGCGGTTCGGTGCTGCCATGCAGGTAGGTGCGGCCGCCGTGGTTCTCGAAGCCGACCAGCCGCTGCCCTTCCCATTCCGCCACCACGTTGCCGATGCAGCGCTCGGCGCTCTCGCCGGGATGCACGGTATACATGGCGAACACGCCGATGCCCGGCAGCCGTTCGCCCTGGCCCGGCTGATAATACTCTCCGAAGGACTGATAGCCGCCGCACACCGCCAGCGCGGACACATCGGCTTCGACCGCTTCGCGAATCGCCTCGCCCTTCTCCAGCAGATCGGGCGCGATGCGCCGCTGCTCGCGGTCCTGACCGCCGCCGATAAAGACGAGGTCGTAGGCCTTTGGGTCGAAGCGTTCGTCGATGGTGATGTCGTCCACGATGAGGGCGATCTGACGCGCTTCACAGCGGTGCCGCAGGCAGAGGATGTTGCCGCGATCACCGTAGAGGTTCATCAGGGTCGGGTACAGGTGTGCGAGCCGTAGGCGGAATTGCATACCTGGAATCTAGCTCCACAGTGCGCTGCCGGGGCGTCTCCCCGACGCAAGGGCTGGGCCGATCCGTCCGTACCCTACCACCGGCCGGTCTATGCGTATAGCCTCTCCGGTGATGAATTTGTCCCAAATTGCGAGAGCTTTGCGATAACACACCGGTCTGTCCGCGGGACGGCGCTCGCTCACTGCCGCCAAAAAGCCGGGCCTCCGCCCTGTCGTGCGATCAGCCCGCGCAGCGCCAGCATGGCCGTGTACGTCGGCAGCACGTAGAGGCGCGCCGCGGCGGGCGTTTGTGCGAGCGCCCGATCGAGCGCGGCGGCCGCCTGCCGCTCGACGGCGATCCCGCCCTGCAGACCGGCATATTTGAGGCGCAGTGCCAGGTCGGCGGCGCGGCTGCCGCAGACCACGACGGACGCGGCGCGGCCGGCGAGCCGCTCGAAATCCACGTCCCAGATCCAGGAGATGTCGCGGCCGTCCTGCACGCCGTCGTTGAGCGCGATCAGCAGGTGCAAGGGCCGGTCGTCGGCCAGTACGGCGGCCAGCGCCTGGTTCATGCCCGCCGGGTTCTTGCAGAGCAGCAGCCGCAGCTCGCGACCGGCCAGCGTCACGCGCTCTTGCCGCCCGAACGCCGCCGAAAACCCTGCCAGCGTACGCGCCGCGAGGGCGCTGTCGAAGCCGAGGGCGCGCGCGCCTGCGAGCGCGGCAACGGCATTGTAGGCGTTGTACAGCCCGTCGAGCGGCAGCCTGAACGCCAGCCGCTGTCCGCAGGCATCGACTTCGAGCCTCTGGCCGCCGGCGGCGACGTCCGCGCGGATGTCGGTGATGCGGATCTGCGGTTCGGGGCGCTTGCGGCCGCAGCCAGGGCAGCGCCAGTGACCGATGTGGCCGAAATAGATCGGCTCGTAGAGATACTCGGCGCCGCAGGCGTGGCACCAGCGTGCGTCGGCCGCGTGCTCGGCGCCGGCCGAGGCGCGCTGGTGCGCCTCATCGCCAGCAATAACATCGACGCCGAACCAGAGCACTGGCCCGCCGTAGCCGTCCGCCAGTCCGGCGACGGAGGGATCGTCGGCATTCAGCACGAGCGTTGTGCCTGCCGGCAACTGCCCCAGGCTGCGCCGCCAGAGGCTGAGGATGCTGTCGACTTCACCGTAGCGGTCGAGCTGGTCGCGGAACAGGTTGGCATAGAGCACGACGCCAGGCCGCAGGGCGCGAATCGCCGCCGGCATCGTCGCTTCATCGACCTCGAAAATGCCGCAGCGCCTGCCGGCGTGGCGAATGCGGCCGTCGAACGCCGCGGCCTCCAGCAAGGCTGTGCCGATACCGCGCATCAGGTTGGAGCCGCTGCGGTTATGCACGGGTGCGGCGCCGGCGGCAGCGGCGATCCCGGCGAGCATGCGCGCCGTCGTGGTCTTGCCGTTGGTGCCGGTGACGATCGCTCGCCCGCGGCCGAGCTGCCGCGCCAGCCGGCTCGCCAGGCGTGGATCGAGGCGCTGCGCCACGACGCCCGGCAGCGCCGTTCCGCCGCCGCGCCCCAGCCGCCGGCTTGCCATGCCGAACGCCTTGCCGACGGCAACGGCGGCGATCGCCCGCAGCGGCGGGCGCCCCGGCTTAGCCGCGGCCACGGCGCGCGAGCAGATGCGCGAGCGTACTGCGGCCGATGAGGCCGAGCACTTCGCCGCCGGCGACGACGGGCACGGCCACAAGCCCCTCACCTTCGAGACGTTGCAGCAGGCCGGCGGCGTCATCTTCCGGCGCGGCAGGATGCAGCGTATGGGCCGGCAGCATCAGATCGAGGGCAGTGAGGCGCGAGCGATCGCGCTCCGGCACGGTGATGGCGAGGCCGCGGGGCAACAGGCCGATCATGCGACCGGCATCGGCTTCGCTTTCGCCCGCGTATTCGGCCACGAAGGCGGCGTCACAGTCGCGCGCGGCCAGCATCTCGGGAAGGAACTCTTGCAGGCGGGCGCCGGCGCTGATGATCGGCACGTCGCGCAACATCAGGTCGCCGGCGCGGTAGGCGCTCAAGTACTCGAGCAGCCGCATCGTTTCCAGCGAGGCGCGGGCGGCACCGTCGAGGTACAGCCCGATCAAGATCATCGAGATCGCGGTAAAACCATCCGCCTGCAGGGGCAGCCCTCGCACACCCACGACGGCAAACAGACCCAGCACGATCAGTACGGCGGCGAAGCCGCGGCCGGTCCAGGCGGCGATGCGCGTGGCCCAGCTGTGACTGCCGCTGATGCCCCAGATCAGTGCGCGGAAGACGCGGCCGCCGTCCATCGGGAAACCGGGCGCCAGGTTGAACAGGCCGACCGAGAGATTGAGCCCGAAGAGCGTGATAAACATCACCCCGGCCGGCGAATGCGGACCGCCGATCAGCAGCATCAGCCCCAGGCAGAGCGCCGCGAGCGCCAGGCTGACCGCCGGGCCGACCACCGCGATCAGGAACTCCGTCAACGGCCGCTTCGCCTCCTGCCCGATCTGCGCCACGCCGCCCAGCAGGAAGAGGGTAATGCTGCGCACGGGGATGCCGAAGGTCCGCGCCACCAGCGCATGGCCCAGCTCGTGCAGGATGATTGAGAGAAAGAAGGTCAATGCCGTGGCCAAACCGAGCGCCCACTGCGCGGCCGGCGGCAGATCGGGCAGCACGTTCGGAAACACGCGTCCGCCCAGCAGACCAGTCAGGACGGCCAGCGAGAGGAACCAGGAGACGTTGATCCGGATGGGAATGCCGAACAGCCGACCGCCGGTGAAGGTACTGCGCATCGCCTACCCCGCGCCGCCCTGAGACGTGGCCGGCGAACAGCGCGCCCGGCGGTCCATGGGCTTCAGTATAGCATCGCCCGCGCGGGCAGCCGGCTTCAGTCCGCGCCGCCGCCGCGCAGGAACGTGGCGAGCACCGCCTCCGCAACCTGGGCGGGGGTGCTGTGCTGCGCGAAGCGACGGTAGTTCCAGGGCATCGCGGTGCCTCCAAGCATCGCCGCCGCCGCCCTGACGTCCAGATCGGCGCGTAGCTGGCCCGCGCGCACACCGCGCTCGATCAGCCGCTCGAAGCGCCCCGCGTAGTCAAGGCGCTGCACATCGGCGTGCAGGCTCGCGGTGCAGGCGGGGGGAAGCTGGCCGCTGACCGTCGCTTCCGTCAACCAACCATACCGTTCGACGCGCGCGTACTCGTGAGTGAGCAAGAAGCGCAGCGCCGCCAGCGGGTCGGCAATGGCTTCGGCCGCGTCGATACCGGCGAGCTTGCCCGCGATCGCTTCACGCAGAATGGCGGTCAGCATCTCTTCTTTGCCGGGGAAGTGTCGGTAGAGCGTGCCGACGGCTACACCGGCGCGATCGGCGATCTCCTTCATGTCGGCGGCGAGGCCCTTTTCGCCGAAGGCGTCGGTCGCTGCGGCGACGATACGTCCGTGGTTGGCCTGCGCATCGCTGCGAAGGATCATACGCGGTGCTCCTGGGCTGCTCGCCGCGATCATAGCACAAACGATAAACGGAATTCATGTTCTTGACGAACCGGAATTCATCTTCTATCTTGAGCAGAGCAGGTTTCCCAGACCCCACGCCCTCCTCACGGGCCGCATCCGGGCCGTCGCAGGCGACGCGGCGCGGGGCTCTTCGCCGATATCCCCCGACTTTTCCCTGGAGCGTCTCATGCGGCTGCGATCGATCGAGTACAAGTATTTGGTGGCGGCGATCTACGTCTGCGGTCTGTTCATGGACATCATGGACTCGACGATCGTCAACGTCGCCCTGCCGACGCTGGTAAAAGTCTTCCATACCACGAACAACACGATTGAGTGGGTGGTGATCGGCTATCTGCTCTCGCTGGCGATCTGGGTGCCGGCATCGGGCTGGGTGGGCGACCGTTTCGGCACCAAGAAGACCTTCATCTTCGCCATTACGATGTTCACCCTCGGCTCCGCGCTCTGCGGCGTCTCATGGAACGCCGGCAGCCTGATCGCCTTCCGCCTGCTGCAAGGGGTCGGCGGCGGCATGATGAGCCCCGTCGGCTCGGCGATGCTCTACCGCGTCTTCCCGCCGCGGGAACGCGCCAAAGCCTCCGCCTTCATCATGGTCCCCACGATGATTGCGCCCGCCTTTGGGCCGATCGTCGGCGGCTGGCTCGTCACCGATGTCTCCTGGCGCTGGATCTTCTACATCAACCTGCCCGTCGGTTTGCTGGGCCTCGTGCTGGCGTTCGTCTGCCTGCGCGAGCACACCGAGCCGACGGCGGGGCGGCTGGATATCCGGGGCTTTGTCTGCTCCGGCGTCGGACTGGCGCTGATCCTGCTCGGCCTTTCGCGCGGGCCGGAGCAGGGCTGGACCAACCCATCCGTTATGCTTTCGCTCGCCGCGGGCGTGGCGCTGTTCGCGGCGCTCGTGATCTTCGAACTGCGCGACACGGCGCCGATGCTGGATCTGCGCCTGTTCGTCGACCGTATGTTCCGCAACACCAACCTCTTCATGTTCGCCGCGTCGGGCGGGCTGATCGGCGTACTCTTCCTGCTGCCGCTGTTCCTGCAGGAGCTGCGCGGCCTCTCGGCGCTGCAGTCCGGACTGGCGACCTTCCCGCAGGCGATCGGCATGATACTGATGATTCAGGTCTCCACGCGCATGTATATGGTGGTGGGGCCGAAACGCATGATGCTCGCGGGCATGCTCGGTCTGGCTGTCACGACTGCCCTGTTCCTGCGCATCGATCTGCAAACCGACATCTGGTGGATTCGCCTGATCATGTTCGCCCGCGGGCTGACGCTCGGCTTCTGCATGATCCCGATGGGCACGGCGATGTTCGCCACGATCAAGCCGAAGGACACGGGCCGGGCCTCGGCGCTGATGAACGCCAACCGCCAGGTCGGCGGCTCGGTCGGCGTGGCCGTGCTCGCCACGATCCTCACAGAACGCACAAACGCGCACGTCCCGGCCGCAGTGCTGGCGGCAGCGCAGCACGGCGACCGCGCAGCGCAGGCCGCGGCGGCGCCCGGCACGCTGCTGGCGTTCCATGATGCGTTTGTGATCGCGGTTGTGCTGGCCGTGATCGGCGCGGGCTTCGCCTTCCTGATTCACGACGAAGACGCCGCGCCAACCATGCGCCGGCGGATTCCCTCGGCGGCAGCGGCGCCCGAAGGTGAGCTGACGCCAGTAGCCGCAGGCGACTGAGCGTTGCCCGTTCCGGCAGGGCCAGCAGCGGCCTCCTCGCGTGCCGCGGGCGTGTGAGACCGCGCTGTGTGGCCGGCCTCACACCGACACCGTGATTGGGCACACCGCTGTGGCATGCCTGGGCCACGCCAGCATTGTAGTGAGGCCGATGTTCCGGCGGTTCGGGCGTTCACAGCCAGCGCATGGGTGTGGCGGGCATACTTCTGGTGTGAGGCGGGGCAGCGGAGCCACCGCCAGTACAGACAACAAGGGGAGGACACCACCATGAACTTCGTGAACCTCGGCCAGCTCAACTACGGCTTCCTGACCGGCCCGCAGACCAACGCCGCCGTGATCGCGCAGGGCTACGGCTACCTGAACGCCGCCAATGTGCAGCAGGCCAACATCGGCTTCGGCTCCGGCCCCCAGACCAACGTGGCTGTGATCAGCCAGGGCCACTAAGCCCGTCCGGTGTCAACCGGCGGACCGGCAGCATCGCCTGCCGGCCCGCCGCGCCCGTTCCCATCGCTCAAGGAGGTACGCTCATGCTGCGCTGTACGCTCTGCCACTTCGACTGCCCGCTCGACGATGTCGTCGTCATGCGTGGCGACCGCGCCTGCATCTGCCTGAGCTGCTTCCTGCGCGAGACGGGAACGGAAAAGCGGATGCCCAAGCCGTTGCGGCGTCAGCTAATCGCCGCTCTGGCGGAGCTGGACGCCGTCTAACCGTGTCGTCGCGGGGATGCAGGCGCATACCCCTGAAGGAGGCTTCACATGCCAGTCGTCGTTCTCAACAACGTGGGCAGCCCGGTGATCGGCGTGGCCGTGGTGCCGATCACGCAGCTCAACATCGCCGTACTCTCGGCCGCGCCGCAGGTGAACTACGCCAACGCGGTGGTCGCCGGCATCCACGTCTAAGCCGGCACCGATCAGCGTCGCTGTCCGTCGCGCCCGCCTGCCGGGAGCGGCGGACAAGGCGCGCAGGGAGGCAGATCATGCGTCGAAAACGCACCCTCGCGGCGGGCCTCGCCACGCTGCTGCTTGGGCTGGGCGCGCTCGCCTGCCGTCCGGCTCAGGCCGAGCCGGACCCGGGCACGGCGGCGTACTATGTCGTCGTGCTGCCAGCGGACACGGGCAACAGCAGCAATGTGCAGATCATCCAGATAAACGACGGCAGCGGCAGCCACGTTCAGGTCGGCGACGGCTCGGCCAGCGTCGATTGCACCCGCTTTGCCACTGCTGATGATGCCAACGCCGCGGCCAGTCTGGCGCATCCCGGTGCGAACTGGACGGTCGTGCTGGCGCCGGACGCGCTGCACGCCTTGCTGACCGCGAGCGGCGTGTCGCCGGACCTGGCGAATCTGCTGCCTGCCGTCGCTGACGCCGATATCTGCGTCCCGGCCGCGAGCTGAGCGAACTCCCGAAGAGCAGCGTGATGGCCTTCTCCGCGGCGGGAAATGACCGGGTGGAGCAGATTCTGCGCCAGGCCCAGGCCGCCGTGGCCTCCGCGGCCGCTCCACCTGGATGCTGGAAATCCGCGCGGCCGGCGGTCTCGTTCGGGTGCAGCAGACCGCGGGCCTGAACTGACGCCTGGCCAGCCACGCCGCCCTCGCCTGCGACCGGCATCCCAGCGGCGGCGTCTTGATCAACGCGGACGCGCACCGTGTGTGCACGCAACGAACTGTCTGATACACCGGCTCCCCGGCGGGCGATGATCCGCGAATGCCCTGTTGGCGGTCGTTTGCATACATGGGAGGCGATCCGCAGTGGCCCAGCCGTTTCCTCCGCGAGCGAAAATCCGTTGCCGGCTCGGCGGCCGTCTGCTGCCCGCGCTGGTGCTCGCGCTCTGCGTCGCGCTCACGCCCGTCGTGTTCGCCGGCAAGACGCGAGCCGCGCAGGGAACGCCGGTCATGTATGCCGCCGGCTGGAACCTGGTAGCGCTGCCCTCCGGCACGCTGCTGCCCGCGGGAATCGGCCCTGCCTACACGCTCTCCCAGGATGGCTCGGCCTACGAGCAGGTTGCCGCCGGCGGCGCGATCGGCGGACGGGCGTTGTTGATCTACTTCCCCCAGGACACGACGCTGACGCTCGGGCCCAGCGCCGCCGAGACGAGCCGCACGCTTGCCCCGGCCGGCCAGACCGTGCTCGTCGGCAACCCCAGCAGCCAGGCCACGCTCGGCATCGGCGGCGCCGACGCCGCCTACAGCTACGACCCGCTGCACGGCTACACGACGGTCACGTCGCTGGCGCCCGGCCAGGGTGCTCTGGTCCAGGTGGGGGCCGCGGGCAGCGTCACGCTCGGCAAAGCGGCCGGCGACGACCTCGACGCCACGCTGCGCCAGCTCCAGGCGACGCTCGACACGGCGCCCACCGACCGGGCCACCGTCGAGGCCGTGGCGCGCGTTGCGGACGAACTGGTACGCGGGCGCCAGTTCGACCGTGTGCAGGCGCTGCTGGACGACCTGCGCGGGGCGCAGGAGGATGGGCTGCGACGTGCCGGCAGCGGGCCGCTGCCGGCGCTTTCGAGCACCGAGCAGCGATCGGTGGTTGCGGTGCGCGAGGGGCTGGCGGCCGCGCAGGCGGCGATCGACGCCGGCTCGCCGGCGCAAGCGGACGCCGCGATCGAGCAGGCGCGGCAGGCGGCGCAGGCCGCAACCGATGCGGCCATCGCCGTGGCGCGCGGCGCCGACAGCGGGCCGGCAGCGCTGAGCTGGGCCGCGGCTGCCCAGACCGCGCCGGCAACGGGCCTCGCCGCGGCGGGCGCCCTCCTGCGAGCCAGCTTCCTGCTGACGGGGCTGGGCACACCGCCGAGCGACGCGGTCTGGACGCTCGTGAGCACCCTTACCAGCAACTCGGCCTGCGCGGTGGCGCCGGCGGCGCTCACGCTCGATGCTGAAGAGCAGCGCATGTTCACCCTCACCAACGATCTGCGCAAGGCGAGCGGGCTGGCGCCGCTGCAGCTTTCGGCCGGCCTGCAACGCACCGCCGCCTGGAAGGCGCACGCCATGGTCACGCAGCAGTCGTACGGGCACGAGGACGGCTTCGGCTCGTTGCCGGCCCGCTTCGACGCCTGCGGCTATCCCGCCGACCAGGCAAATATCGGAGAGAACCTGAACGGCGGTAAGCCGGGAGCCGACGCGGTCTTCACCGACTGGCAGGGCGATCCCAGTCACCTGCGCAACCTGCTGGGTCAGGATTTCGTGGCGGTCGGCATCAAGCGTGCACCGGCGGCGGCCACGGGCGGCCAGTATAGCTGGGTGTGGGTGATGGACTTCGGCAGCGCCTCGGACACCTTGCTGCCGGGGCCGTGAGCACGCCGCGGCTCTTGCAGGGATCTGGATCCAACGCAGGGCGCGTCGTACGGTGAGAATCGGCGCTGTGAGTCCGTTCCGGCGTTGAGCCGGTCCAGCCGGCGCAGGGAGGTTTCGCGCATGCCAGCGGTGCTCGCCATTACGCCGGAGGAGCGGCCGGTCTTCGCCTTCATCGCGGCGCGCAGCATCCCCCTCTTCGCCAAGGGCACCAAAGAGCAGCAAGAGGTCGCCGAGCGGCTGGTGTACATCTCTCGCGCCCTGGACGACGCGCCGCCCGGTGCCGGCGAGATCGAACTGTTTGTCGAGGACATCTATCATCTCGGCGTGCGCATCTTCGGCTACAGCGTGGATGTCGAGGAGTTCTGGCGGGATCGGTTGGCCGAGTCACGCGGCATGGCCGCTGCAGAGCCGATCGACCCCAACGTGGAGCTGGCGATCCGCCGCTACCTGCCGCAAGCCGAACAGAACCCGCAGAGCTGGAGCTTCCGCCAGGTCGAGGGCGCCTTCGTCAGCCTCGGCTTCAGTTTCGACCGGCTGCTCGACGCGGAGGCGCCGCAGGCGCGCGGCCTCTACAACAAAGAACGCACGACCATCGCCAACACCGCCCGCGATCGCCGCGAGACAAACGCGCTGAAACGCGGCACGGTGCTGCCCATCGGCGGGGGCGCGCCCGCCGCGTTGCCGGCGCTGCCCGCGCCCAACGGGGCCGCACACGCCGGCGACCATGCCGCCGAGAACGCGCATGACGATGAGGACGCCGAGCCGACGTGGCCGCGCCCCAGCGGCAGCGCCGCCGCCGTCATGCGCGGCACGGGTGCGGCGCTCTCCGTGGTCAGCCGCGCAACCTATCCCGACCCCTATGGCTGGGGCGTCGACGTCGCAACCGGCGTGAACGCGGATGCACTCGCGCCGAACAAGCCGCGCAAGGTCAACGTCGGCGGCGCCGAGCTGATGCTCGTGAATGCGGAGGGCGTGGTCTGCGCCGCGGCCCGCACCTGTCCGCACCGCGGCTGGGATCTGACGCGCGGCACGGTCGAAAGCGGCGTGATCACCTGCAGCCTGCATGGTGCGCGGTTCGAGGTCTGCTCCGGCAAAGTCGTGCGCGAACCCTACGACCCGGCCTTCAACAAAGAGAACACGCTGATGGGCAGCATGATGGGCGCCTTCGATCCGAAGCACACGACCGACCCGATCGCGACCTATCCCACCGCCGTCACCGAAGCCGGCGAGGTGCACGTTCATATCTAGAACCGACAGGACGCACTACTGGCGGGCGCTGCGATGAACAAGCTGGTCGCCAGCGCCGACGCGGCCGTGGCGGACATTCCCGACGGCGCCACGATCATGGTCGGCGGCTTCGTCGGCGTGGGCGCGGCCTGGGATCTGATTCACGCGCTGGCGCGGCACGGCGCCCGCAACCTGACCTGCATCCAGACGGCCACGCGCATCGAGATGGGACCGCTGATCGAAGCGGGGCTGGTCGGCAGGATGATCACCTAGTTCCCGGCCTACGCCTCGGCCGGGCAGATCTCGCCGTTCGAAGAGCAGTACAAACGTGGCCAGATCGCGCTGGAGCTGGTGCCGCAGGGCACGCTGGCCGAGCGCATGCGCGCCGCCGGCGCCGGCATCCCCGCCTTCTACACGGCTACCGGCGTGGGCACCGTCGTCGCGGCAGGCAAGCCGACGGCCTGGTTCGACGGGCGCGAGTACTTGCTGGAACGCTGGCTGCCGGCTGACTTCGCGCTGATCGGCGCCCTGCGAGCGGATCGCTTCGGCAACCTGGTCTACCGCCGCAGCGGCCGCAACTTCAACCACGCGATGGCCGCCGCGGCGCGCGTGACGATCGCGGAAGTCGCCGAGATCGTCGAGCCGGGCCAGATCGACCCGGACCACGTCCACACTCCCGCGGCCTACGTGCAGCGCGTCGTTCTGAGCACGGGTTCCGGCCGCAACGGGGTTCCCCGATGAGCGCAGCGCACCCGCATGCCATTCCGCGCGAGTTGATGGTGCTGCGCGTCTGCCGCGAGCTGCGCGACGGCATGGTCGTGAACCTCGGCCTCGGCATCCCCACGCTTTTGGCCGACGTGATTCCCAACGATATCGATGTGCTGTTGCACGGGGAGAACGGCGTGCTGGGCTACGGCCCCTATGCGAAGCCTGAAGAGGAGGACGCCGACACGATCAATCCCGGCGGCGCGCGCGTCACCCTGCGGCCGGGGGCCAGCTTTTTCGACAGCGCCGAGTCGTTCGCGCTGGTGCGCGGCGGGCACGTGGACATCGCCGTGCTGGGCGCGATGCAGATGTCGGAACGCGGCGACCTGGCGAACTGGATGGTGCCGGCGCGCGGCGTGGGCGGCATCGGCGGCGCGATGGACCTCGCGGCGGGCGCGAAGCGGGTGATCGCCGTGATGGAGCACGAGACGAAGGACGGCCACGCCAAGCTCGTACGTGCGTGCAGCTATCCCCTGACCGCGCGGGCCTGCGTCCACACGATCGTGACCGACCTCGCGGTGCTGGAGATCGTGCCGGAGGGAATGCTGCTCAAAGAACTGGCGCCCGGCGTGAGCGCGGCAGAGGTGCAGGCCCGCTCCGAGCCACGCCTGCTGATCGCGCCGGATCTGTGCGAGATGCGGTTCTGAGGATGCGAGTATGGCGCTGAACGCGGTTCGCAGCATCAGTGTGCCCACCTATGACAAGCTCCTCTGGCCCACCATCGCTGCCCTTCGTGACCTGGGTGGGTCGGGAACTAACCGCGAAATCGATCAACGAGTCATCGCTATTGAGGGTCTATCGGAGGACCAACAGCTCGTGCCCCATGGCGATGGTCGACTCACCGAAGTTTCGTATCGTCTGATGTGGTCACGCACGTACTTGAAAAGCGCCGGGGCGCTTCAGAACAGCAGCCGAGGCGTCTGGGCGCTTACCGAGGTCGGCCGCTCCTTAACGGAATCCGATGTGCTGGCGATTCCCCAACAGGTTCGTGCTCAGTACGCAGGGCGACCCGCCCGCCGCAAACGAACTGACGTCGTTCCACCCGAGCCAGAAGCCGTCCCGGCGCCAGACTCCATTATCGCATCGCTCAGCAGCACGGAGTTCGGAGAGTGGCGAGACTGGCTTCTTGAGGCTCTACGCGACATGCCCCCTCCCGCGTTTGAACGATTGGCGCAGCGACTCCTGCGCGAGGCTGGATTCGTACGCGTTGAGGTCACGGGTCGCAGCGGCGATGGGGGCATCGACGGCATTGGGGTCTTGCAGATGCAACTGCTTAGTTTTCAGGTCTTCTTTCAGTGCAAGCGATACCGCGGCAGTGTTGGTGCCGCAGCGGTGCGTGACTTTCGTGGTGCGATGGTCGGCCGCACTGACAAGGGAATCCTCATTACGACAGGCTATTTCACAGAGGATGCCAAACGAGAGGCAACCCGCGATGGTGCGCCCGCCCTTGACCTGATCGACGGTGACCGTCTCTGCGATCTTTTGAAGACGTATGCATTGGGCGTGAGCACCCGTCAAGTGGATGAGGTGACCATCGACCCGAAGTGGTTTCGCTCCCTCTAATCAAAAGACTCCGCCCAAACTGACCAGCAGCTTCCTACGCCATCGCGTGCCCTATGCCAGTTGCTCGCGGATCATCTGCGCCACGCCCAGCACGCCGATCACGATCACGGCCAGAATTGCGCCCGCCTGGTGACCGAAGATGCCGGCCAGCACGACGAAGGGAATACCCACGCCGACGATCGCCGTCACGTTGCCCGCATCGAGCTTGCGCGGCGCGGGCGGCTGCATGGCCGGCGCCTGTGCTAACCGCGCGTCGATGTGCCGGTCGATCTCGGCCAGAAAGGTATCCAGCGTGGCGTCGTCGATTTGCGGCAAACCGGACGTGGCGCCGGGCCTGGCGGGAAACTGCTGCATGGGAAACGGATCCTCGCTCAGAACCAGAAATTCTCGACGATGTAACTCGCGTGGCGGGCCAGGGCGACCATCGCCCGTTCGTCCTCGTCGTCGAACGGATCGCCGTCGGCACGGTCGGTGACGTACATGCTGCCGCGTACCTCGCCGTGCGCCCAGATCGGCACGCCGAGCATGCGCTGCATCACCGGGTGCTTCGGCGGGAAGCCGAAGGCGTACGGGTGATGCTCGAGGTCGTTGATCCGCACCGGCTTGCCGTCGCTGCGCAGGCTGCCGAGCGGCCCGTGGCCGGTGGGCGGCACTTTGAGACCTTTCATCTCCGCGCGCGTCAGACCGCTCGTGTAGAAGCCCTCCGTGCGGTCGTGCACGTCGGTAATCGCCAGCGCGGCGTAGCGGCCGTGCGTCAGTTCGTGCGCCAGATCGCAGATCGCCTGCAGCGCGTCGTCCGGCTTCACCGGGTGTGCGAAGCGACGATGCAGTGCAGCCAGCCGCAGCAGCGCCTCGACCTCGCCGTCGGGACGCGCGGCGGGCGGCGCCGTGGCCGCAACAGTGGCGGCAAGCGTGGCGTGCTCCGTGCTCATAATCCCAGCGTACCCCTCGCACCGGCGCGACGCCAGCCGCAAGCGTCGGCACGTGGTCTGTTTACGTCCGGCGCGCGACGCCCGCGCGGGGCACCTAACCCTGCTTCGGCTTCAGCCGAAGCTGTCCCTTCCCGAGGCGGGAAAGGGACTTCTGGAGCGTTCCAATCACCATGCGACGGCGGTGGGGCCGGGGTGTCCTTGCGGGACAGGCGGATGGTCTGCCATCCGTCCGTTCGTCCTCGACCCCAACCCTTCCCGTGTCGGGAAGGGAGACGCGGCTTCAGCCGCGGCGGGGTTAGGCCCTCGCGCGGGCAGGAGCGGCTGCGGTCCGAGACAATCTTTGCTACCGCAGCACCGCGACGACCGGTTCGCGCGCCGCAGCGGTGGCCAGCACGACGGTTTCGGCGCCGCCGCGGAGCAGCGCCCGAGCGATCGTCTCCGCCGCGGCGCGGCGCTCGGGCTCGGCCTTGTTCAGCACCGGCAGCCAGCGCGCCCCGGCCGGCACAGCTTTGCGGCCGCCATCCGCGTGCAGCAACACGCGAGCCACGGCATCGGGAGTGATCGGCTCTCCCGGCCGCAGTTCACTCAGCGCCGCCACCCGCTGCGGCCGGTGGACCCATTCGTCCGTCAGCGGACGGCCGATGACATCGAGGCCGACGACGGCCAGCACCAGCGTCGTCGAAAGCGGGATCACCGGCTCGCCAACGCCCGGCGCTTTGAAGGGCCGGTTGCGGCTGCCGTCGGCCTCCAGCGCGAGCAATGCCAGTTCGGGCAGGTCCGCCAGCGCGTCCGCCTGCGCAACGCTGAGCGGCAGCCAGCGGCCCTTGTCGCCCCGGCCGGTCGCGATCGTGAGCGACGGCGAGTCGCGCAGCGCCACGACCACGGCTGCGCTGGGATCGGCGCCCTCAGCGACGACGAGCAGGGGCGGAGCTATGCCGCTGCGGGGCGGCGTGAAGCGAGTCGTACCGCCAACCACGGCCGTGTGGCCGGCAACAACTGCCTCGGCGGCGAGGCGGAAGAGGATCGTCGTCTTGCCGCCGCCGCCGACGATCGCGACCCGTTCGCGCGGCCCGAGCCGGAACGCCTCGAACAGGTTCATGCGCTGCGGTCCACGGCACCCGGCATTCAGTGCAGCCCGGCAGCGATCTGAATCAACTCGTCGCGCGGCACGTCGGTGAGGTCGGCCTCGACGATGATCTCGATATTGTTCTTGATCACGAGGACGCGGTGCGGCTGCGTATTGCGCTGGGAGGGCGCGAGCGCATCGGCCATCTGGCGATTGCCCGGTCCGAACGTGCCCTGGACATACAGCCCCTGTGCGCCGCCCACGTCGATGAACGGGGAGCTGGCAGGACGGCCGCCCTGGCCGCCGCCCCGGCCAGTCCCCTCGCCCGGCTGAAAGCCGCCGCGGAAGAAGGCGCGGCCGCCGGCATCGTTGGCGCTCTGCGGCCGTTCATAGATCTGCACGAAAAGGCCATCCGGCTTGAGGTAGCTGAGCACCACGATGTTTGGGCTGCCGCCGCCTTTGACGTACTGTTCCCACGGTTGATAATCCGCGGGCAGCGATGCGGGCGTAAGCGGCGTAAAGCCCGCGCTCGATTGCAGGTGCGCGAAATCCACGAAACGGCGGGCCGCCGAACCGGGCGCGGCCGTGCCCGCTGCCGGCGCCGCGCCGCCCGTGCGCGTCTCGCCCACCGGCACGTTCTGGTTGTTCGCGCCGTTGCTGGAGACGTTCAGCAGCAGCTTCGGCAGCAAGACGAACGCCGCGACGAGCAACGCCAGCGAGGCGGCCAGGGCAGCCACCAGCTTCATCTCGCTACGCCTCGCCACCCGCCGCGGCTCAGTTGCCGCGCCCCGCATCCAACCCCACGCCGGCATCGCCGTCCGGCTGCAAGTGTCCGCCGTTCAGCGCGGCCTGCACAAGCCGCAATTCGCCGTAGCTGTAGCCGTCGCCGAGCCGGTCCAACACCGGCCGCAGCGGACCAGCGCCTTCCTCGGCCATCGCCGTCAGAATTGTTACCCGCCGCTCCGGCACGATGATCCGGTCGAGGTCGATCTCCGCGCCGAGCAGCAGTGCGTCGGCCAGGTGGCCGTACACCGTCACCGCGGAGAGCCCGCGCATTTCCGCGATCTGCTCCGGTCCCTTGCCGGAATGAAACAGCTCCAGTGTACGCGCCACCGTCCCGGAGAGTCCTGCGGGCTCCGCAGCTCCCCGTCGCCCCGGCGCTGCCGGCACGGCGCCAGAATCCGCGGCCTCGCCGCCCGCCAGATACTCCGCGATCGCGCGCAAGAAGAGGTCGCCGTACTCCTCAGCCTTGTGCTCGCCAACGCCGGTCACGCGCAGCAGCGCATCGCGGCTTGCGGGCCGGCGCGCCGCCAGCTCGCGCAGCGTGCGGTCGGAGAAGATCACGTACGGCGGCACCGCCTGCTCCGTCGCCAGCCGGCGACGCACAGCCCGCAGCGCCTCGAACAGCGCCTCGTCCGCCGGGCCGGCCGGCTCCCGGCGTTCCTCGCGGTCGCGCTGGCCAGGCGCGGCAATGGCGCGTTCGGGCGCCGGCCGCAACAGCACCGCCTGCTTGTTCCCGCGCACCGCATCGCCCTGCTCGGTCACGCGGATGGCGCTGTAGGCCTCGCTGTCGATGCGCAGGTAGCCTTCGCGCACCAGCTCGCGCACGATATGCTGCCACTCCTCCTGCGAACGCTCTGCGCCCACGCCCCAGGTCTTCAGCCGGTCGTGGCCCAGCCGCTCGATACGCTCGTCGGTGGCGCCGCGCAGGATCTTGATCAGGTGCGTGGCGCCGAAGCGCTCACCCGTCTGGCGCGCGGCGGCGAACAGCATCCGCGCTGCGAGCGTGCAGTCCACCGGCTCGGCGTCGGCGAGGCCGTCGCGGCAGACATCGCAGCAGGGCGCGTTTTGGTCGGAGCCGGGGAACTGCTCGTCGAAGTAGGCGAGCAGGGCGCGGCGGCGGCAGACCGGGTCCGAGGCCCAGCCTGCCATCTGCCGCACCTGCTGCACGGCGACGCGGCGCTCGGCCGGCGGCTTCTCCTCGATGAAGCGCATGATCTTCGTTACGTCGCCGTAGCTGTAGAAGAGGATGCAGTCCGCGGGGTCGCCGTCGCGCCCGGCGCGGCCGCTCTCCTGATAATATCCTTCGAGGTTGCGCGGCAGGTCGTGGTGCACGACGAAGCGCACGTCTGGCTTGTCGATGCCCATGCCGAAGGCGATCGTGGCGACCATGATGCGCACGTCGTCGCGGATGAAGGCGTCCTGCCGCTCGCGGCGCTCGTCTGGCTCCAGCCCGGCATGATAGGCGGTAGCGCTGAAGCCGTCGGCGCGCAGCCTGGCGGCCAGCTTCTCCGTGCCGTCGCGCGACTGGCAGTAGATGATGCCTGAATCGCGCCGCCGCCCGCGCAGATAGCGGCGGAGCTGTTCGTAGGCGCTCTTCTTCGGACGCACCTCATAAAACAGGTTGCCGCGGTTGAAGCTGGCACGGAACCGGGCGACGTTCTTCAGGCCGAGTTGTTGGATGATGTCCTGCTGCACGCGGGGCGTGGCCGTAGCGGTGAAGGCGGCGAACGGCGTCTGCGGGAAAAGCTGGCGCAGCCGCTTCAGTTCGCGGTAGTCGGGCCGGAAGTCGTGGCCCCACTCGGAGATGCAGTGCGCCTCGTCGATGGCGAAGCGCGCGACGCCCGTATCGCCGAGCAGGTTCAGAAAGCCGGGGCTGGCGAAGCGCTCCGGCGCCACGTACAGCAGCTTGACGTCGCCGCGCGCCACGGCCTGGCGGCGGCGCTCCATTTCGCCGAGGTCGAGCGAGCTATTGATGAACGTGGCCGCGACGCCGAGCGCGTTGAGCTGATCGACCTGGTCCTGCATCAGCGCGATCAGCGGCGAGACGACGACGGTGATGCCATCGAGGATGAGGGCCGGCAACTGATAACAGAGCGACTTGCCGCCGCCGGTCGGCATCAGCACGAAAGCGTCGCGGCCGGCGAGCACCGCGCCGACGATCTCCTCCTGCAACGGCCGAAAGGAGCCGTAGCCGAAGGTGGAACGCAAAACGTCGAGGGCCTGTTCGCGCAGCGGGGCTGGCAGATCGCTCATTGCGTCTGGATCTTAGCGAGCGAAGCCGCCACGCGGCAAACTGTGGCCTAACCCTGCCTTCGCAGGCGAAGGCTGTCCCTTCCCGACATGTCCCTTCCCGACACAGGAAGGGTGGGGTTCGAGAGCGACCCGATGGTTGGAGGCCACCCCGCCGCCGTCGCATGGTGTATGGAGCGCTCCAGAAGTCCCTTGCCCGTTTCGGGAAGGGACAGATTTGCCTTCAGGCAAAACAGGGTTAGGCGCCCCGCGCGGCCGTCGCAGCCCGGGGACCGGGCACAGTGTGCAGAGCAAGCCCCCTCTCCCGAATCTGGGAGAGGGGGCAATGGCTGAAGACCGACGCGCTTACTTGACCTCGACGCCGGCGCCGGCGTCGGCCAGTTTCGACTTGATCGACTCGGCCTCGTCTTTGGTGATGCCTTCTTTGACGGCTACCGGGGCGCTCTCGACCAGATCCTTGGCCTCTTTCAGGCCAAGCGACGTGACCTCGCGCACGGCCTTGATCACGCCGATCTTGTTGTCGCCGAAGTTGGTGAGCATGACCGTGAACTCGGTCTGCTCCTCGGCCGGCGCCTCGGGCGCCGCGGCCGCGCCCGCCCCGGGCATCGCGCCCGCGGCCATCATCATCGGCGCCGCCGCCGTGACCCCGAAGACCTCTTCGATCTGCTTGTTCAGGTCGCGCAGCTCAAGGATCGTCATCTCTTTGATGATGTCCAGCACCTGCTCCACACGCTCGCTTGCCATCGCTGTTGTTCCTCCTGCGCCCCGGCGCTCGCCGGGGGATCGTCCCTGACTGGATGCCGTTCGCTACGCGGCGCTGTTTTCGAGCTGATTGGCCCGCGCGTCAACCAGACCGGCGAACTGCTGAATTGTGCCCTGCAGCAGGCTCGCGAACGTCGCCACCGGCGAGCGCAGACCGCCAATGAGGTTGGCCAGCAGTTGCTCTTTGGAAGGCAGACTGGCGATGTCGCCCAGCTCGTTGGCGCTGAGCACCAGCCCGTCCACGAACGCCGAATTGACGGTGAGCGCATTGCGCGCCGTGCGCATGTACTCCTGCACCGCCTTCGCCGGCGTGGCCACGTCGCCGTAGCCGAACAGAATCGCCGCCGGGCCGATGCCCAGCTCGGCCACGCGCGGCTGGCCCGCGCGCTCGGCGGCGATCTTCAGCAGGGTGTTCTTGACCACGCGCACTTCGACGCCGGCGTCGCGCATCCGCCGGCGCAAGACCATCATTTCGGCCACGCTCAGGCCGCGATAGGCGGTGCTGATCGCGATCGTCGCGCGCGAAACCAGGTCCTGCAGTTCATCGACCTGCTGCTCTTTGCGTGCCGTTGGCACGGTTCGTGCCCTCCCTTCGCCGCGGCCGGCGAGCGGCTTGCTCGCGCGGCGCGACCATCTCGTGCGTCTGCCGCACCTGTTCGACCAGCCGCGGCGCTGCCTGCCCGATCGTTCGCCGGCGACGGACAGACAAAAGACCCTCGCACCAGAGAGGCACGAGGGTCCGCGGCCGGCAGTTTCCCGGCGCGCTGCGCCGGAAGCCGGCACCGGATCGCTCGCCTCGGCAGGTTGGGGAATTAAGGCCGCGTGGCCGCCTGCTGTCTCTGGCGTGGATCGGCGACTATGCAGTTGTCCGGGCCAGTATAGCCGATCGCGCGCTTACTGCGCCTGCAGCGTCAACGTCGGCGTCAGGTCCAGATGGATGCCCGGTCCCATCGTCGTCGTCACGGTGACGCTGCGGATGTACTGGCCCTTGGCGCCGCTGGGTTTGGCCTGCACGATCGCCTGCATCAGCGTGGCCATGTTGCCGAGCAGCGCCGCTTCGTCAAAGCTGACCTTGCCGATCGGCACGTGCATCAGCGCGGTGCGGTCGAGGCGGAACTCGACACGGCCCTGGCGGGCGTCGTTCACGGCGCGGGCGATGTCCTGCGGCTCGACCACGGTGCCGGAGCGCGGGTTCGGCATCAGGCCGCGCGGACCGAGCACGCGGCCGAGCCGGCCGACCTTGCCCATCAGGTCGCGCACGGCCAGCGCCACATCGAAGTCCGTCCAGCCGCCCTGGATCTGATTGATCAGATCGTCGCTGCCGACGAAATCGGCGCCGGCCTCCTGAGCCGTGCGCGCCGCCTCGCCCTCGGCGAAAACGAGCACGCGTACGGTCTTGCCCAGGCCGTGCGGCAGGAGCGCCGTGCCGCGCACCTGCTGGTCGGCGTGGCGCGGGTCCAGCCCGGTGCGGAGATGGACCTCAACCGTCTCGTCGAATTTGGCGAAGTGCGCCTCTTTGGCAAGCTTGATGCCCTCTTCCGGGCTGTAGAGCTTGCTCTTATCGACGAGCTTCGCGACCGCGGTGTACTGCTTGCCGTGTTTCGGCATGGCTCAAAACTCCTTCGGGCGCCACGCTCAGGCGGCTGTCCCTCCCTCTCGCCCACATCGGGCGGAGGTACGTTTGCAGCGGGGCGTCTCCTCACCCCCTTCCCCTCTCCATTTCATGGAGAGGGGCGATCCTGAGACGTGCGTTCGCGGCTGGCGGCGCGCCGCTGGTCGCGCCCACCGGCGCGAAGGGCGCACGCCATGCGCCCCTACAACAGATCGAAAAGCCCCGCCTTCAGCCTTATTGCCTCGTACCAGGATCTCCCCTTCCCCCACTACTAGGGGAAGGGGAGAGCCTGGTACGAGGCAATAAGGCTGAAGGCGGGGCTTTTCGATCTGTTG
>CALFMN010000048.1 GCA_937879875.1 uncultured Chloroflexota bacterium
CGCCGGTCGCGCCCGTCAGGTCGATCTCTTTGAAGGCCACGCTCAGCGTGTTGCCGGCGTTGGCGCCGACCTGGAACTGGGCGGAGCCAGTGCCCGCGGCCGTGATCACCGTGCCGCCGGTCAGGTCCGTGGCCAGGCCGTTTGCGGTCTTGCCGCCCGCGTCCGTGCTCACCTGCAGGCTGACGCCGATCTGGGCAAAGTTCAGCGTGCCGGTCGAGTTGGCGGCCAGGTTGCTGAGCGTGAGCGTCTGGGCGACGTTGGTTGTGGCGTTGGTCAGCGTCAACTGGCCGGCGGCGGGAGAGGTCAGGTTGAAGGTGGTGTTTGGCGCCGCCTTCGAGACATCGACGGCGACGATCGAAGAGTTGCCGCCGGTCGTATTGTACTGGGCGCCGACCTTGACCGTGCTGGCGGCGCCCTGCGTGGTGACGAGCGAGCCGGAGAGCAGGTTCTGGCCGTTGAACTGCGTGCGCTGCGCCACGGCGGTGACTTCCGCCTGGAGCTGCTGCAACTCCTGGTTGATCTGGCCCAAATCGCTTGCGCCAAGCGTGCCGTTCGCCGCTTCGACGGCCAGCTCGCGCATGCGCTGCATCATGTCGTCGACTTCAACCAGCGCGCCTTCGCCGGTCTGAATCATCGAGATGCCGTCTTGCGCGTTGCGCGAGGCCTGCTCGGTGCCGCGCACCTGTGCTTTCAGCTTCTCCGAAACGGCGAGGCCGGCGGCGTCGTCGGCGGCGCGGTTGATGCGCAGACCGCTGGAGAGCCGCTCCAGCGCCCTGGCGTACTTCGCGCTGTTCATGGCGAGCATGTGCTGCGCGTTGATCGCCATGATGTTCGTATTGATCTGCAAGCCCATGTTTGTGGCCTCCAAGCCTGCTTTTTCGTGCCCGGAATCCGTTCCGGTACACGCTATTTATGGATGGTGGTGTATGCCTCCCTTTTTGAGTGGCACGACTGATTGCGCCCGCCCGGGGCACCTAACCCTGCTTTGGCTGTAGCCAAAGCTGTCCCTTCCCGAAGCTGGAAGGGACTTCTGGAGCGTTCCCAACACCGTGCGACGGCGGCGGGGCGCGGTGCCTAACTCTGCCTCGCCTGAAGGCTCGGCTGTGCTTTGAACGTCTCCGACGGTTGCGCTGCGCTCTGGCCCACGGTGGAGGGGTTGTCTGAGGCAATTCGGTAGCTCTCGGACCAACCCTTCCCCTGTGGGGAAGGGACAGATTTCGCTTCAGCGAAATCAGGGATAGGCGACGGGCGCTGTTACAGCGAGCCCACCGGGTGGCGCAGGCTGTGCTTCGAGCCTTCCAATATGACCTGCTTTGCCGCGAAGGTGTTGCGGTTGACGATGATCGGCGCGAACAGGTTGGCCGTGGCCGTGCCGAGCTGCTGCGAGATCGTCAGCGTGGCGAGCACCAGCGCGTCCTCGGCTCGGGTCAGGCCGAGCGCGTGCGCATCGGCATCGGTCAGCTCGAAGGTGTAGTCGGGCTCGATCTGCGCGGCCACGACCACGGGCAGCGCGATCTCCGGCGCGGCCTCGCACTCCAGCCAGAAGACGGGCAGACCCTCCATGCCGATCAGGCGGTACGCGGTGTGCTCCTCCAGGCCGGGCATGCCGCTCACAAAGCGCACGGCAGCTGCCTGCAGCTGATCGGCTTCGGCGGCCGGGGTGGGGGCAAGCGTCGTGGTCATGGTGGTCCTCTCCTGCTGCTGTTTCTGCGAACGACGGTCCTGCGGCTAATGCAGGAAGTCGGCGAGGGATTGCTGCACCGCTTTGGCAGCCGCGCCCAGCGCCGCCTGATAGACGTTCTGCGCCTGGTTGAGCCGCACGGCCGCGTCGGCCATGTCCGTGTCCTGGAGCTGCGAGCGCTGGCTCTGGAAGGTCGTCAGCTCGGCGCTGATGCGGTTGGTGAGCGCGTCCAGGCCGTTACTTGTCGCGCCGATCGTGCCGCGCTGTTGTGAAACGCCGTCCATCGCGTTGTCGATCGTCGTCAGCGCGCCCTGAATACCGGCCGTGTTGTTCGTGTTTACCGCGTCGCGGATCTGGATGATCGCGCTCAGCACCGGGGCGAACGTGGCGTTGCCGTCCACGTTGACGCGCGTCTGCGTGCCCTGGCCGGTGGGCACGTTGATCGGGTTGCTGTCGCCGTTGAAGGCGACGGACGCGGGCACGGCGCCGCCGACCGGGGCGAACGGCACGGTGGTCGTCTTCGTGCCGGCGAAGATGTACTGGTTGCCGACCTTGGTATTGCCGATCTGCACCGCCTGGCCGACGAGCTGGTTGAGCTCGTTGCCGATCGCGGTGAGGTCCGTGGCGTTCAGTGTGCCGGAGCCGGCCTGCACTGTCAGCTCGCGCACGCGCTGCATCACGTCCGTCAGGCT
The DNA here is from genome assembly GCA_937879875.1 of uncultured Chloroflexota bacterium. Classification (GTDB taxonomy): domain Bacteria; phylum Chloroflexota; class Dehalococcoidia; order CAUJGQ01; family CAUJGQ01; genus CALFMN01. The sequence goes on from CALFMN010000048.1 coordinate 2,374, forward strand.
GCTCAGCGCCGTGTCCGCCGCGTCGAGCCGCGATTTCGCGTCGCCCGCGGTGCGGGTGAACTGGTTGTCCAGGGCGATGTCGTTGTTGTAGCGCATCACTGAGGCGGTTGCGACCGGATCGTCCGAGGGCGAGTTGATGCGCTTGCCGGTGGCCAGCTCCTGCTCGACGCTGGTCAGGTTGCCCAGGTTCGTATTCAGATCGAAGCGCACGGTGTCAGAAAGCACGCGGTCGGGAAAGCGCAACATGGCGATTACACCAGCATCTTGTTGATCAGCGTATCGAGCATGCTGTCGGACGCGGTGATCACGCGTGCGGCGGCCTCGTACGAGTGCTGCGCCTTCATCATGTTCGCCATCTCTTCGTCGATGGAGACGCCCATCACCGACTGGCGCGAGGTATCGATGTGTTGCAGCAGCGTCTGCTGATTCGTCGCCAGGTTCTGCGCCTGCGCGGCGTTGACCCCGAGGCTGGAGACGATCGAGCTGTACGAGTCGTTGACGTTCGCCGTGCCGCCGTTGAACAGCAGCGCGCCCTGCACGCCGATGATGGTGTTCGCCGCGTTCGGGTTGCCCGGCGCGTTCGGCTGGTCGGAGGTCGCCAGCTTCTCCGGATTGGAAACCAGCGTCTGGTTCACGCCGATCGTGGCGGCGTCGGTGCCGGTGAAGAAGTTGAGCCCGGTGGCGTTGTCGAGGCCGTAGCCGGCCGAGTGCGCGGTGTTGATCGCACTGATAAAGCCGCCGGCCAGCGTGTTCAAGTTGTTGATCAGGCCCGTGACGTTGATGTCGCGGGCGTCGATCGTGCCCTTCACCGTGCCGGTCGTAATGTTGGCCGCGGTGCCGTCGCTGGTCCAGGTAATGGTGTCGAAGCCGTTGGTCAGCGGCGGCGTGTTCGTGCGCTGCAGCGGATCCACGGCGCTCGCCAGCGGCTTCGTCGAATCGACGAGCTTGTGCCCGCCGACGATCACATCCACCGAGCCGTTCGCCCCCGCCTGCGAGCTGGCGCCGACCATGCCGGAGAGGTTGTCCAGCAGCAGGTCGCGCTGGTCCATCAGGTCGTTGGCCGTGCCGCCGGCCACGACGGCCTGCTGGATCTGCACGTTCAGCGCGGCGACCTGCTGCGCCATGCTGTTGACGTTGGAGACGTCCACGTTCAGCGACTGGTCGAGCGCCGACTGCTGCTGGCCGAGCAGCGTGGACTCGCGGTTGAAGGCAGCGGCCAGCGTGGCGCCGCTCTGTACGGCGGCGCTGCGCGCGACCAGCGATTCGGGCTGCGAGGTCAGGTCGCGGAAGGCGTTGAAGAAGTTGGTGATCTGGGCGCCGATGCCCTGATCGCCCGGCTCATTCAGCGTGTTCTCGGCCTCTTGCAGCGCGTTCGCCTGCGCCTGGTACTGGTCGTTGAGACCGCGGATGTCGCGGTACTGCGTGTCGAGCAACTGGTCGCGGTCGCGGCGCACCTGCTGCAACTGCACGCCGAGGCCGATCTGGCTGATCGGGTTGCCGGGACCGTTGAACTGCGTGAACGGCGGCGGCACGGCGGCGAGCTGCACATCCTGCCGCGAATAGCCGTCGGTGTTCGCGTTGGCGATGTTGTGCGCGGCCGTATCCATCTCGTACTGCGCGGCGCGCAGCCCGGTGACGCCGGTGTCGAGGCTGACCGAGAGGGCCATTTGAGAACTCCGTTGGTCATAGGGGGCAAGCCCCCTTTCACCCCCGAATGTGTAGCTGTCGCGTTGATTTCACTGCCGAGCTGTCCTGCCCTACACACGCTCCGAGGCGGTCCCGGTCCTCTGTCGCAACACCGCGCCCGCCTACGCGCTCCAGGCGCGTTGCCGCGGCGCCGCCGCGCTGAGCTTGCCGCGCGCTTCATAGGTCGGGGTCGGCGCGGCGGCGCGGCGCAGCGTGCGCGCGTAGCGCTCATTAAAGTCGATCGCCTGCTGCACAAGCCGCGCATTGCCGTCGTTCACGGCCCGCAGCTCCTGCAACGACTCCAGCAGCTCGGCCCGCAGCGCCTGCAAGCGTTCGGCCGCGGGGGCGCTCATGCGACCGGCCACGTCTGCCCAGCTGACCTTCGCGCCCGGCTGTGCGCCGGCGGCCACGGCCGCGTGGACCTCGCGGTCGTGCTCGAGCTGGCCGAGCCGCTCGCTGATGCCCTCAAGCTCGCGCACCAGCGGCGCCAGCGTCTCGGTGTCGGTCGCCAGCAGCGCCTCGCGCTTGGCCCGCGCCACGCGCAGCATGCGGCGGCTCAGGCGGCCCTCCTCTTCGAGGATGCTGAGCACGGCGACACCGGAATCGCGGTCGGTCATCGTTGCGTCCCTGCCGGATGAATCATCAGTCTGAGCCGTTTCCTCACCGCGCCTCGTGCGCGAGCGCTAGTGGCTGAGCATCTTCGCCGCCAGCGCTCGCGTATCGACCTGATACGTGCCGCTTGAGATTTGCTGCTTCAGCGCGGCCACTTTGTCCGCACGCACATCCGGCTGCGCCGCCGCCACGTCGCGCCCGCATCACCTCCATGCGCGTGGAGGAGACGGCGACGCTGTCGGTGCGCGGTTTGGCCTGGGCGCCGTAGGCGGCGGCTGCCGAGCGTCCTGTTCCCGCACCGCCGCTGCCCACCTGCGTGGTGTAGGTGCGGGCGACGTTGGCGGCGTTCAGATTCCCAACCTGCATGGTTCGCTCCTGGTGCTCTCCGAGCGCCGATCCGGGGCGCTCACTCAGGTATCGAAGCGTTCGGCCTTCGGCTTAGCCGCCGATCGTGCTGGCGATGTGCAGCATCTGGTCGGCGATGCTGAAGGCCGACGTGTTCATCTGATAAGCGCGTTGCGCGGCCATCAGGTTGGCGAACTGGCCGGGCAGGTCGCCGTTCGCGCCTTCCAGCGCGCCCTGGCGCAGACTGCCGAAGCCGTTCTGGCCCGGCACGGCGAACTGCGGCTGGCCGGCGGCGGCCGTGGCCGTGAAGACGCCGTTCGCCCCGTCCTGCAAACCGTTCGGATTGACGAAGGAGGCGAGTTGGATCTGGCCGAGCGGCTGCGGCGCGCCGTTCACGTCCGCGCTGACGCTGCCGTCGCTGCCGACGTGCAGGTTCGTCGCGCCCTGCGGCACCGTGATCGGTGGCTGCAGCAGGTTGCCGGCGCCGTCCTCGATGCGGCCTTGGGTGTCGATCTGGAAGGCGCCGTTGCGCGTGTAGCCCTGCGAGCCGTCCGGCAGTTGCACAGCGAAGAAGCCCTCGCCGTTGATTGCCAGGTCCAGCGGATTGCCGGTGCCGGCGATCGGCCCCTGCACGAACAGCTTCGAGACGTACATGGCCGAGGTCAGCGGCGGCGTGCCGGACGTGGTGGCCAGGCTCGGATCGCTGCCAGCTGCCGAGTTCTCGCCGGTGGTCAGATTCGCCATGTCCAGGCGGAAGCCGTTGGTGTTCACATTGGCGATGTTCTGGCCCGAGACGTCGAGATACTGCTGCTGGCGCAGCATCGCGGCACGGCTCAGGTCGATCGCGTAGAGCATCGGTGCGTCCTCGCGCGGCGTGTAGAGCGTCGCCCGCCCCCTTATTACAAGGGCGTGACGCAGAGGCGCATATCGGGGGAGATCCCTAACCACGGGTGGGTGGGCGGCCCTCATAACCCCCTGCCCCTTCTCTCCCATACACATGGGTTTGGGAGATCTGCCGCCTGAAAAGAGCAGTATGGGAGAGAAGGGGCGATCCTGAGCTGCTGGTACAGAGGGCGTCGGGTTACCCAAACTCCGATAGGGGCGGCCTGAGCGCAGCGCAACCGTCGGAGACTGCAGATGACCGCAGCGCAACCGTCGGAGACTATAGCTGCGACCGCCCCTCATGACACATGATGCGCAGCCGCGAGCAGCAGCGCGCCGACTGACTCAATTCCGTTCGGATCGCTCCGCGCGGGATCGCCCCTCTCTCCCATACCGCTCGTGATACGGGGCAGATCTCCTGCATCCCTGTGTATGGGAGAGAGGGGACGGGGGAGTGAGGGCCGCGTCGCCTATGCCCCCGGCGTGGCGCCGACCTGGTTCACCGTGGCGTTCAGCGTCTGGTTTTGGAGCTGGATGGCGCTGTTGCCGGCCTCGAAGGCGCGCAGCAGCAGCGTCATCGCCGTCATCACCGACGAGACGTCGACGTTCGACGACTCCAGCGCGCCGCTGATCACCTTCGCGTTCGCGGCGCCGGGCTGGCCGCTGGTCGTGAAGGTCGCGGTGCCGGCGCGGGTCAGCGTCGTCGGGTCGAGCGTCACCAGCTTGATGCGGCCCACCGGCACGTTGTCCGAAAGCACGGTGCCGTCCGGCCCTACCTGCACGTTCACACCCGTTGCCGTGATCGGCTGGCCATCCACGCCTTCGACAGCGTTGCCGTCGGGCGAGCGCAGCGTGCCGCCGGCGTCGCGCATGAAGCGGCCGGAGCGCGTGTAGAGCTGGCCGTTGGGGCCGTCGAGCACGAAGAAGCCGTCGCCGTCGAGCGCCAGGTCGAGCGGCGCACCGGTCTGCTGCAAGGCGCCCTGCGTCATGTCCAGCTTGTCGCCGCTGGTGAGGGCGCCGGTGCCAGGCATGCCGGGCGTGGTGAACAGCGCGTTGAAGATCTTCTCGAAGCTCTCGGTGGTGACGTCGTCCGACTTATAGCCGGGCGTGTTGGCATTGGCGAGGCTGGCGGCGAGCGCCTGCTGGCGATTCTCGGCCGCCTGCAAGCCGGCGACAGAGGTGTACAGTCCTTTAATCATGCGGCGGGCCTCCTGCGGCGCAGCGTGGTGATCAGCACAACCGCGCCCACGCCGATCAGCACAACGCCGAGTGCGTGGCGGCTGAGGCGGTGTGCCGTTGGGGTCGAGACAGCGGCGGGCGCATCGCCCGTGTTCGGCAGCGTGGCGGGCATGACGTCGCTGGTAATGCCGCCCGTGCCGTTGTCAACCTGCTTGATCGGCGTGAAGAAGCCGCCGATCGAGCGCTGAGCGGCGGGCGCGGGGTCGGGATCGGGCACGGGCTCGACCGTGATCTGCACCAAATCGTAGTCGTAGCCGTCGATACCGCTGATCTTGCCGGCGTAGCTCACGGCCCCGCTGGCGTCGGCGTTGAACGTGCCGAGCGAGAAGGCTTTGTTCGTCGCCGACTTCACCAGCCAGAGCTGGTACTGCTGGCCGTTGAGCTGCGGCAGGCCGTGCGCGTCGAGCTTGACGATGCCTTCGGCGAAGCTCATCTCGACGCTGCCGCTGGCGTCCGTCGGCCCCCAGTTGGAGAGGCCGGCGAGATAGCTCAGCGGAATGCGCAGCGGCACACCATTTGCGCGCGCAGGCGAGGCGGCGCCGGTGCCGAAGAGCAGCGCCGCCAGCGCAAGCGCCAGCACAGCGAGGCCGGTGCGGCGTACCAGAGTGCGAACAGCAGCATCGATGGGCATCGCCTCGTCTCTGTCTCCAGTCATGACATGGCCGGTTCGGCATGCTGTTTCGCGCGGACGGCGGCTCAGGCGCTCTTGCGTTCCTCGCTCAGCGCCAGCATCAAGCGCACCTCTTCGACGCTGAGGCGCGTGCGGCCGGCGATGGCGCGGGGCGGCAGCCCTTCACTCGCCAGACGGCGGATCTGTTCCGGCGTGGCGCTTGTGGGCGCGAGCGCGGCGGGCCGCGTGACGGCCGGCCGGCCGGCCGGCGTACCGACCGCCGCTTCGTCCGCGGCCAGGCCGAGGCGATCCGGCGCCTCGGCGATCAAAGCCCCGGCCGGATCGCCGCCGTCCATGCCAGCGAGCAGGCGGCGAAGCTGCGCTTTCTGGCGTCCGATCTCGGCCGAGGCTTGCTCAGCCTGACGACGCAGCGTGACGACCAGTTCTTCGATCTCGCGCGCGGCGGCGCCGTGGGGTGCGACGGCGCGGGCGCTGCGGCCGGGGCGCGTGCTGAAGTACAACACGGCGACGGCGACATCGGTGGCCAGCAGGGCGGCGAGGATCAACGCGATCAGCATCGGCGGGCCTTCCTTTGGCCTCTTGAACCGCTCCGGCGTCGCGCCTCCGTGCGCGTTCCGCGGCGCCCGCCGCGGCGACCGGGCGGCCGCTTCGAGTTACTTCCCGGTTACTTGCCCATGAAGAAGGCGGGCGTCTTCTGGCCCAGCACCACGCGCAACTTGTGCAGGGCGCGGGCGTGCAACTGGCAGACGCGGCCCTCGGAGATTTCGAGCACCTGCCCGATCTCCCGCATCGTCAGCTCTTCGTGGTAGTAGAGGCTGAGGATCAGCCGCTCGCGCTCGTCCAGCGCCTTCAGCGCCTCGCTCAGCTCGTCGATCATCTCCGCGCGCTCGACCGTGCCGGCGACATCGTCGTCGCGGTTGCGCGAGGTGAGGGCGCCGAGGTGGCCGTCGCTCTGCGCTTCGAGGATCGAGTCCAGCGAGACCGTCACCCATGACGCGTCGACCATCTGCTGATTCAGCTCGGTGGGCGTGATCTCCAGCGCCCTGGCCAGCTCGTCGTCCGTCGGCGGGCGGCCGAGGGTCTGTTCCAGCTCGATCGAGGTGCGCTGCAGCCGCTTCGCCTTGTCCGTCACCGACTGCGGCAGGCCGCGCAGGGCGCGCAGCGCGTCGAGGATGGCGCCGCGGATGCGCATCACGGCATAGGACTGGAACTTAACGCCCCGCGTGGGGTCGAAGCGATCGAGCGCCTGAATCAGGCCCAGCGTGCCGTAGGCGAGCACGTCTTCGTAGTCGATCACCTGCGGCAGGTGGATGGCGAGCCGGCCGATGACATACTTGACCAGCGGCGTGTGCTGAATGATCAGTTGCTCGCGGCTCTCGGGGTCGTTGTCAGCGAGAAACCGCTCCCACGCTTCCTCTACTGTGGCCGGCGTTTTACTCGGTGTCCTGGCTGGGGCCATCATCGCGACCATTGCTGTCCTCGCCGTTCAGAATGCGCTTCCCTGGCATCAGTCATCTCGGCGGTGCGGCGTCCGTGCCGCGGTCCAGCATTGGTCCCGCCTAAGGTTCGTTCGCGGCAGGCTCCGGCGCGGGCAGCGCCTCGACCTGCGGCTCCGTCTCCTCGGGTTGTTGCTTCGGGCTCAGCGCCGCGGCTTTCTCAGCGAGCCAGCCGCAGGCGGCGATCACGAGCAGTGCGACCGAGGCACGGATGAGCGCGTTACCAGGCTCCACTCCGCTGTTGATGGCCACCGCGAGCACCGCGAAGAAGACGACGGCGCCGATGCGAAGGCTCAGGCGGAAGAGGACGCCGCGTACCGGCTCCTGCTGGTCTTCACTCTCAGCCACACGGGGTTCGCCAGCCATTCCGGAAATCCCCTATTCTCGGCGTCCGCGGGCGGCGGGGCGGCGGGTTGTTACTCGGGGGCGCGGCCCTCACCCCCTTCCCCTCTCCCAATCCTGGGAGAGGGGCGATCCGGCGCCGGGCGATCCGGAGGGCGCCGGGTTAGCGCGGCGCCGTTGGGCGCGTACGACAAGTGGCCGACCGATCCGCGCCTTCAGCCGAATTCCTCCTGTCTCTTATACACATCTCCGAGCCCACGAGACAGGCAGAAATCTC
>CALFMN010000049.1 GCA_937879875.1 uncultured Chloroflexota bacterium
TCTCGCCCTCTCCTTCCGGCGCGGCAGCACGTGCGGCCTTGATCGCATAGGCGGCTGCACCGAGCTCGTGCGCGGCGACGTGCGCGACCGCCGCCGCCTGACCGGCAGCATACGCGGCATGCCGTGCTGCCCCACTCAGGTCTCTGGCCGCGGCGTTTGCATGGCCGGCCGCCGTGCGAGCCTGGGACATCGTGATCTCGCCACGCACCCAGGCGCGGACCTGCTCGATCGCCTGACGCGGTCGCGGGTCCGAAGGCTTCGCCGACTCGAAGAGGTCAAGGACGTGCTCCGCGCACGCTGCCGCCCACAGGGCGAGGAGCTGGTGATCCGAATCGGTGAGGGTCCCACCGCGGCGGATCGTCACGAAACGAGGGTCGCGGTCTTTCGGGAGGATCACGCCCAGCACCCCTTCTGCTCGCATCTGCCCAACAGGTAAATAGCTTGCTCATCCCGCGCTCAGCACAGGCGGGCATCGGTCAGGCGAACGACCCACCAGTGTCAAGCATCATCTGACGAGGTGTCGTCGCGATCTCCTGCCGGCTCTGATAGACGATGTAGTCTTCGAGAAAGACGCCGTCCCAGCCGGCGTCCTCGGCGATGGCGGCGAACTCGCCAAGCGTGCGAGCGTCGCCGCAGGCGCCGGCATTGGGCAGGTTGAGACAGTAGCGCACGAGATCCCCTGACCACGGCGAGGTGTTGATTCCTATACTGCCCGGCTATCCATGACAGCTTCGATCATCTTTCCGGCGGCGAGCCTGGCAGCCTCCAGAACCTTGCCGAAGGCCGAGCGCAGCGCCCGCGTCTCGTCGTCGCTGAGCTGGCTGGCGAAGTGCTCGCGGATGCCGCGCAGATGCACGGGTCGGGCACGGCGCAGCGCGGCGGTGCCGGTGGGGGTGAGCGCGGCGATCGTGCCGCGCAGATCGGTTGGGCATGGGCGGCGCTCGACCAGCCCCGCCTGCTCCATGCGGCTGACCAGGCGCGTGAGGCCGCTTTTGCTCAGCAGCACGGCGCCGGCCAGCTCCTGCATGCGCCGTTCGCCGCCCGGCGCCAGCGAGAGCTGGAACAACACGTCGTACCAGGTCAGCGGCAGCCCGCGCTCGGCCTGCAACTCTGCAGCGAGCACATCGGTAAGCACCGCGTGCGCCGTCAGGAACTCGCGCCACGCCTCCAGCCGCTCGTCTTCCGCCGCGTCCTCTCCGCGCCGCGGGCTTGCGGGCGCCATGCCGTTGCCTTCGCAACCATTCATGGCTCCATGCTAGCACGCCCGATCGCAAGCTTTGCCTGTTCTTGCAGTGTGCTTTCATCGCGCCAAGGTGCTTGTGGCCATAGCGGCCCCATGCCTACAATCAGAGCCGGTCACAACGTTGCACCCGGTCTTAGCGCCGGGTGAGGATTGAAACACGGTCGGCTTCTGCTTCGGCGGTGCACAGTCATGGCTGCAGGCCGCAGCTAGCCACCGCCTGGCTGGTGCGGTCGGCTTCTACGGCCGTCCCGGTCCCAGCTTCGTCGATCAGACGCCCGGCCCGGCGGCGCGCGCGAGCGAGCTGAAGGCGCCGATTCTGGCGCTGATGGGCGGCGCCGACCAGGGCATCCCGCAGGAGCAGGTGGAGGAGCTGCGCACGGCGTTGCAAAACGCCGGCGTGGAGCACGAGATCGTCGTCTATCCCGGCGCGCCGCACAGTTTCTTCGACCGCTCGTACGACGAGCACGCCGCAGCCTCGGCCGACGCCTGGAAGCGCGTGCTCGCCTTCGTCCGCGCGCACCAGAAAGTCCCGGCGTAAAGCTGGGCGGACGGCCCCTCATAACCCCCATCCTCCTGCTCTCCCATACACAGACGGTGGGAGATCCGTCGCCTGCGACGAGCATATGGGAGAGAAGGGGGCGATCGTGCGGTGGAAAGACCGTGTGGATCGGGTTAGCGTGACCCCGTTGGGCGCGTCGTACGCGTGGCCGTGCCGGTCGTCCCACACCGCCCCGAATCCTCCTACCCAGGATCGCCCCTCTCGCCCATTTCCACAATTCTTTCAGATGACTTGAGATGGGCGAGAGGGGTAAGGGGCCAGAGCGCAGCGCAACCGTCGGAGACTTCAAATGAGGGCCGCCCGGGGCTACACGCGGATCGTCTTCCAGCGGCCGCGGCGGAAGCGCAGGTACGTGAGGCCGGCACGCACCCAGAGGTCGGCGACGGCGCCGATCCAGGCGCCGCCCACGCCCCAGCCCAGGACGATTGCGAACAGATAGGCCAGCGTCACGCGCATCACCCAGGGCGAGATCGCGAAGATCACCATGACCGCGCTTGTGTCGCCGGCGCCGCGCAGGCTGCCGGCGAAGGTGAAGGCGATCGCGATCGCCGGCTGCGCCACCGCGAAGATCAGCAGCAGTCGTCGGCCGGCGCTGGTTACCGCGGGATCGCTCACGAATGCGCCCGTGATCGGTCCGCCGAACAACGCCAGCAGCAACGCCACGGCGCCGAGCATGCAGAGCGCAAAGCGCATCGCCGCAAACGTCGCGCGCTCGGCCAGTTCCGGTTTGCCCGCGCCCAGCGCCTGGCCGGTGAACGCCGTGGCCGCCTGCTGAAAGGCCATGCCGGGCATGAACGCCAGCCCCTGAATGCGGATCGCCACACTGTGCGCCGCCAGCGCCGCGTCGCCCAGGCTGCTGATGATGCGCGTGTAGACCAGCATCGCGAACTGAAACTGCAACTGCTCGAGACCGGACGGCACGCCGACATTGAGGATGCGCCGCATGATCTCTCCATCCCAGCGGCGCAGCTCCGGCCAGTCCAGCTTCAGCCCGGCGCGGCCCTTCGCCAGGATCGCCAGCGTCAATGCCATGCCAATGAGCTGTGACACGGAGAAACCGATGCCGGATCCGCGCACGCCCAGCCGCGGCAGGAAGAACGAGCCGTAAATCAGCCCGTAGGCCACGATCGCGTTGACGATGTTCACGCAGAGCATGACCACCATCGGCGTACGCGTATCGCCCGCGCCTTGCTGGCCGCTGTTGGCGACGAACAGCAGCGAGCCGAAGAGGATCCCCGGCGCAGCCCAGCGCAGCCACGAGGCGCCGAGCGTGAGCACATCGCCCGTTGCCCCCATCGCATTCATCGACCAGTCGGCGGCGAAGAAGACGAAGACCGTGCCGAGGATGCCCCAGAGCAACGACAGCAGTAGGCCATTCCGCAGCGTCGCCGAGGCGCGCTCCGGCTGGCCGCTGCCGATGTCGCGCGCCAGCACCGCCGTGGTGCCCGCCGCGATGGCAAAGACGCCGGCCTGCGGTGTCCACTGAATGAACGTGGCCAGCCCCACGCCGGCCAGGGCATTGCCGGTGCTGTCGATGTGGCCCACGAGAAACGTATCGACGAGCTGCACCAGCGAGAGCGCCAACTGCTGCACGAGCACCGGCCAGGCCAGCGCCAGCACAGAACGATCGAGCCGCGCCTCGTCGAGGACGACAGTGCGGCGCCGCGGCGGGCCGCCGTTGCCATCGCCAGGGCGTGCGGCGTCTGCCTGGCGTGGTGGCGCGATCGCCACGGCGAGCCTCGCTTCCGGCTGCTGCGGCCCCCTCCCCGGCCCTCCCCCATGGCGATGGGAGAGGGAGATCTCGTACGGAGTTCGGTACAGATCCCTCCCTCCCCCAACGCGTTGGGGGAGGGCCGGGGAGGGGGAGGTCGCGCGCGTCGTGCTGCGCGCCGCGTGGCTCGAACGGCACCCGTTATGGTACGAGGGCGATATTGGAGCTGAGCCTGCCGCTGCCCGGGCAATGGTAGCACATGGTCGCAGGCGTGCAGGTTGCCGTAAGCCCCTATCTTCGCCGTGTGAAATGCAATAGAATAACAGGACCGAAGTCATGGCATTACAGCGGGGAGGGGCGGCGTGCGAGTCAGGGAGATCGTCGCGCGGGCGCGGGCCTATGAACGGGCGGAGGATGCCTGGCCCGCCGAGTCGCTGTTGAGTGTGCTGATCGATCTCTTCACCAGCCCCGAGCCCGGCGCAGCCGAGGCGCTGGCGCCGGTTGATCTGCAACGCGCCTGGCAGAAGCTTACCCGCGATCTGAGCGTGGCCGACTGGCGCATCGAAGCCCGCGCCTTCGCCGATGGTGTGGACGTGCTGGCCGCCAACCTGACCGAGGCCGGCGCCGACGACCTCGCCACCTGGCTGCGTACCCTGCACGAGCCGCGCTTCGAGGGCGCCACGCGCAGCCCGGATGTCTCGCGCGAAAGCCTGCGCACCATCGACGAAGTTCCGGCGCCGGCCGATGACGGCGTCATGTGGGTGCCGCGCGGCCCGCGCCTCGCGCTGTAGCGCTGCGCACGACAATCTGTGTCTTTCTCCCGGCCCGCTCCGCGGCAGTTGACGGCACCCCGCTGCGCTTGCGATCATGCCGGCGCCGCGATCGGGCAGTGCGCAAGCGGAAGGCAGGCGAGACGATGCCGTGGGTCGAGATCAACGGAACGGACATCTACTACCAGGCGGAAGGCAGCGGGCAGCCGCTCGTGTTCCTGCACGGGAACAGTTCCTGCGGCGAGGCCTGGTTCCAGCAGTTCGCCGCCTTCCGCAACCGCTTCCGTTGCATTGCATATGACAGCGTCAATCACGGCCACTCCTCGAACTCGCCGCGCGACGAGGAGGAGCCGGACCGCGCCGATGAGCTGCAGGCATTCCTCCAGGCGATAGGCATCGAGCGGCCGGTGTTGGCCGGCAACTCGATGGGCGGTGACACGATCCTGCGCTGGGCCGCGCGCCATCCGAGCCGCGCCGCGGCGCTGATCCCGTCGGGCATGGGGCTGATGGACGCGAGCACGCCGGGACTTTCGCAGGAGCCGCTGGATCTGGAGACGCTGTTCCTGCCCGTGGGCGATTCACTCACGGAAGGATTCAAGCAGCGCCAGCCGCGCATGTTCGAACGCTACCTGCGCATCCGCTCCACGGCCACGCGGCTTGAGGCGCTGCGCCACCCGCGTTCGCGCGGCCGCACGCTGGCCGAGCGCGCGACGCTGGGCCAGCGGATCGGCGGTGTCACCAGCCCGATGCTGATCGTGGTCGGCGAACTGGACCGGCTGCGTCCTGCCTGCGAGCGCCTGCACGCGGCCCTGCCGCACGCGGAGTACCGCGTGATCGCCGGCGCGCCGCACAACGTTTACTATGAAACCGCCGCCGAGTACAACGCCGTCGTCTCCGACTTCTTGAGCCGCGTCCTGCAGCCGGCGGGAGCCGCGGCCGGTCGGGGCGCCTGATCCGGCGTTGGCGGCAGCTTCGCCCCTTCGCGCATGGCTCGACGCCCCGCTCATCCCGCCGGCGTGCCGTTTCACCGCTGTACGCGACGCCCGCCTCGCGGTAGCATCGCCCGATGGTGCGTGTAACGCGCTGCGGGAGGCAGTATGACGGAGGTCGGCGGCAGGCTTGAGCTCGTGATCAACGGCGCGGCGGGCACGGTCACGGGCTCGCGCTTTCTGCTCGCATTGCCCAACGGCCGCGGGCTGCTGATCGATTACGGCCTCTTTCAGGGCGGCAAGGAGTTGCGCGAGCGCAACCAGCAGCCGCCGGATGCCGAAACGCTGCGCACCGGCGCCTTGCTGCTCACGCACGCGCACCTCGACCACTCCGGGGCGCTGCCCGTGCTGGGCAAGGCCGGCTGGCGCGGGCAAATATTCGCCACGCCGGCCAGCGCCGCGCTCTGCGCGATCATGCTGCCCGACTCCGGCCGCATCCAGGAGGAAGACGCCGCGCGCGACGCCCGTCACGGCCGCCAGGCCGAGCCGCCGCTCTACACCGAGGACGACGCGGTCAACACGGCCCGCTACCTCAAGCCGCGGCTCTATGCCGCGCCCTTTGCGCCGCTGCCGGGCGTCGTGGCGACCTTCTTCCGTGCCGGTCACATCCCCGGCTCGGCGATCGCGCTGGCGGAGCTGCCGGCGGTCGGTGGCGGCACACGGCGCATCGCCTTCAGCGGCGACCTCGGCCGCTACGGCGCGCCGATCCTGCCCGATCCCGACCCGCCGCCCGCCGCCGATTACCTGGTCGTGGAATCGACCTACGGCGACCGCGACCACCCCGCGCAGAGCGCCGAGCACCTGCTGGGCGCGGCGCTGCAGCAGGAGCTCAAGCACGGCAGGCCGATCCTGATTCCCGCCTTCGCCGTGGGCCGCACGCAGGAGCTGCTCTACGTGCTGCGCGGCTTGCAGGATGCGGGCGAGCTGCCGCGGCTGCCAGTCTACGTCGATTCGCCGCTGGCCACCGGCGCCACCGGCGTGCTCGCCGGCCACCCCGAAGAGTTCGATGCAGAGATGGCCAAACGCATCCGCAACGGCTCGCAGCCGCTGGAGCCGCACGGCCTCACGATCGTACGCAGCAGCGAAGCGTCGAAGAAGCTGAACGCCGTGACGGGGCCGGCGATCATCATCGCCGGCAGCGGCATGGCCACGGGCGGGCGCATCCTGCACCACCTCGAACACCACCTGCCCGACCCGCGCACCACCGTGCTCTTCGCCGGCTACCAGGGCGAGGGCACGCTCGGCCGGCAGTTGTTGGACGGCGCTCAGGAAGTGCATATGTACGGCCACGCGGTGCCGGTGCGGGCGCAGATCATGGACGTGCAGGGGCTTTCGGCGCACGCCGACCGCGGCGAGGTGCTGCGCTGGCTGAAGCTGGCGCCGCGCCCGCCGCGCCGGCTCTTGCTCGTGCACGGCGAACCGGCCGCGGCCGCCGCGTTGCAGGGCCGCATCGCGCAGGAACTGGGCTGGCCTGTCTCGGTGGCCGCGCTCGGACAGCGCATTCCGCTGGACTGACGGCGACCATGCACTGCTACGGCGTGACGCCGATCCAGCGGGCGAGCGGGCCGCAGCTCGCGCCGTTGCAGGCCTGTACGGTCCAGTAGTAGAAATGGCCCGCCACCAGGCCGGCACTCGCGGGCACAGCCGTGGTCAGCGCCGCCGTCGTTTGCTGGAACTTCATCGTGTTCGCTGCCGGATCCCAGACCATCGCCGTGTACTGTGTCGTGCCCGTGACGGCGCCCGCGGGAGCGCTCCAGCGCAAGGTCGGCGTTGTGCCCACGTGTGTCGCGCCTTCCGCGGGCGCGAGCAGGCCGGGAGCGCCGGGAGTGCCGGCCGTGGTGAAGCCGATCCAGCGGGCGAGCGGGCCACAGGAAGCGCCGTTGCAGACGATCACGGACCAGTAGTAGAAGTGCCCGGCCGCGAGTCCGGCGCTCGCCGGCACGTTCGCGGATAGCCCGGCCGTGGTCTGCTGGAACCTCATCGCATTGGCCGCCGGATCCCAGACGTACGCGGTGTACTGCGTCACGCCGCTGACGGCGCCCGGCGGCTGGCTCCATTGCAGCGCCGGCGTGAGGCTGACGCCGATCGCGCCCTCGGCGGGCGCGGTGAGCGCCGGCGTGCCGATGCCGGCCACGGTGGTAAAGCCTTCCCAGCGCGCGAGCGCTGCGCAACTCGTCCCGTTGCAGGCCTGCACTGTGTAGTAGTAGAAGCGCCCCAGCTGCAGGGCCGAGCCGGCCGGAACGGTTGCCGAGAGGCCGGTCGTCGTCTGCTGGAAGACCATCGCGCTGACCGTCGGGTCCCAGATGTAGGCCGTGTACTGCGTCGTGCCGCTGCTGCTGCCGGGCGCCGCGTTCCAGGAGACGGTCGGCGTCAGCGGGACGTTGGTCGCGCCTTCGACCGGCGCCACGAGCACCGGCGTGCCCAGCGCCGCCGCCTTCACCTGCGCCGAGTTGGGATCGACCATCAGCGACGATTCATCGACCGCCTCGAAACTCGATCCCTGGATATTGCCCAGCAGGTGCAGGACGTTGTTGTCCCAGGCAGGATCGGGCGCGCCGGAGAGATACCAGGACGAGCCGTTGTCGGCCAGGATCATGCCGTACTTCTGCAAGGCCGTGAGGATCACCCTGTCGTCCGCCGGGTAGGTGGAGATGTCGAAGCTCGCCTTCAGGCGGAAGCGCTCGCCCATCGGTGGCAGGCCGCTGCCGCTTGAGCCGGCCTGGTGCCGCGCTGGCCAGACGAAGCGATTGGCCGTCTGCGGCGCGGTGAAGCGGATCGCGTGGTTGATCGCGCCGGCGACGACTTCGTCACGGCGCACCAGCCCCGGCAGGATCGGCAGGCCGGCCGCATCGGCCGAGGTCCAGGTCGAAGGCCGCAGCGCGTTCGAGCCGAGGTCGAACACCGCACCGGAGCCCGCGGTCCAGCTTGTGCCGCCGTTGACCGCAACCGAGTCGAACATCTCGTACAGCTTGCAGTGACCCGTGTCGACGACCAGCACGTGGCGGTCGCCGCTGTTCGGGTCTCCCTCGATCGGGGCGTTGGCTGGAATCGGGTACGGCCCTGGATCGCTCTCGCTCGCGTACTGGAACGATACCGGCACAGCGGCCTGGTTGCCAGGCACGGTCGTATAGGGGATGCCGATCGGGAAGCCGGTCGTGGTCGGCCAGATGCCGGAGCCGAAGTCGGCGTGAACGTGTGACTGCGAGCCGATGGCGTTCACGTAGGCCGCCGAGTTGGCATCCAGCGGCAGCGTGTCGATCGGCGTGTTCCAGATGTTGTCCGCGGGAAACATCTGGCAGCCGCCCAGGCTCGGCGGTTGCGCGGCGCGGGTCGCCGTGCGCGGCGCGGCGCCGGCGGCCAGCAGCGCCAGGCCGATCGCCCCGGTCAGCGCCAACGCGCTTCGCCTCACAGGTCACCTCTGTCGCCTGAGATCCGGATGCACGGCGTGTCGCGGCTCAGCTCGATTGTCCGGCGATTGATCCGGAAAGTGAGTAGCGGAATGGGCACAACTCAGCGGACTGGCGAGGAGCTCGCCGAAGGCGTGTCCCTGTCCCCGCCAGTACTTGCGAGCGCCCCGCTCGGGCCGGCATAGTCGGCACGTCGGCGCTGCACGCCGTGCTGCGAAGGAGCTTCTGATGACCGTACCAACCTCGGCCAACGAACGTCTCGCCCTGCTCGACCGCTACGTGCGCATCCAGACGCAGAGCCGCGCCGTTGCCGCCGAGCACGTCGCGGCCGTCCGCGCCTTCTGGCAAGAGCTTGGTCTCGATCTCGCAGAGCTGTGGCCCGCCGAGCGCGACGGTGCGCCCGCGCTCTATGCCGAGCTACGCGGCGCAGCTCCTGGCCCCACGGTGCTGCTCTACGGCCACTACGACGTGCAGCCGCCCGGCGACCTCGCCGGCTGGCGCTGGGGCGGCCGCGCCTGCGACCCGTGGACGCCGTCCTACTTTCTCGGCGATGAGCCGGCCGAACCTGCGGAGCTTTCGGAAGCCGATCTTGGGCGGTTGTATCTGGTGGCCCGCGGCGGCTGCGACAACAAGGGGCAGCACCTGGGCAACGTGCTCGGCGTCTTGCAGGCGCGCGAGGCAGGCACGCTGCGCGGCACGGTGAAGATCCTGCTGGACGGAGAGGAAGAGCACGGCAGCCCGCACCTCGAGGCGATCGTGCGCCGCCACCGCGAGCGGCTTGGCGCCGATCTGCTGGTCGGCTCGGACGGGCCGAAGGCGAACGACGCGCCGACGATCGTGCTCGGCGTGCGCGGCATCGTCGGCGTCGAACTGCGCGCGGACAACGGCCGCGGCCAGTCCGTGCATTCCGGCAACTACGGCAACATTGTCGCCAGCCCGGTGACGCCGCTCGCACGTCTGATCGCCGGGCTGGGCGAGCGCGTCGGCGCCATCGCCCGGCGACACACGACCTTCCGCGAGGAGGTGCTCACCGCCTTCGCCGAGCTGCCTAACCGCGCCGCCTGGGAGCCGTTCCTCGACCCGACGGTGAACGTCAACGGCATTCTGAGCGAGGGCGTGACGCCGGGCGCGACGCGCACGATCATCCCCGGCTGGGCGCAGGCCACGCTCGACGTGCGCGTGACGCCGGACACGCCGCCCGAAGAGGTGCTTGAGGCGATCGACGCCGCCCGCCTGGACGAGGTCGCCCGCTCGCGCGGCGTGACGATCGTCATGCGCCGCACGCCTGGCTGCCCCGCTTCCTACACCTCGCCGGGCGAGCGCGGCTTCGCGGCCGTGGTCTCCGCCACACGCGCCTGCTGGGGGCAGGAGCCGGTGATCCTGCCGCTGCTGGGCGGCACGCTGCCGGCCTACGTCTTCACCGATGTGCTCGGCCTGCCCGCCTACTGGCTGCCGGGCGCCCAGTCCAACAACCGCCAGCACGATGTGAACGAGCACCTGCTGGTCGAACACTATCTGCGCCAGCCCGGCTGGTACGCGGCCGTGCTTGAAGCCGTGGCGGAGGAGCTGACGCCGGGCAGCGCCGCGCCCATGCGATAATGACGGCAAGAGGAGCGTGCCGCCATGCTCGCGAAGCCCCGCCACCGCCGCAAGCAGCCCGCCGAAACGCCGGAACTGAGCCCCGAAGCGGGCTGGAAGCTGCTGGACGAAACCGCGCGCCAGCAACTCGGAATCAGCGCTGAGGCGTTTGTCCGCGCCTGGCAGGCGGGCGAGATCGCGGCATCAACGCGGGCTGCCGCTGTCTTCCGCGATGAGCCTGCACCTCGCGATCGGGCTCAAACCAAGCCTCGCAAGGGCGCTGCTGAGGCGAACGGCCAGAACACTCATGCTGGCGAATCCAACGGCGTTCAGCGCAGGCGCCGACGCAAGCTGCCAGAGGTGCGCGAGCTTTCGCTCGAAGAAGGGAAGGAGCTGTTCGATCGGACGGCACGGTACTTTCTTGGCATCAGCGGTGAAGAGTTTCTTCGACGCTGGGATGCCGGAGAGATCACGAATCCAGATACACCGGAAGTGATGCCAATCATCATGTCCTTGCCATTCGTGCGAGACTGCCCGTGATGGCCTGCATCCTTGCCCGGTAGAACCCCGGCGGCTGCGGTAAACACGCTGAAGGAGGAGCTTCAGCGCGCCGTTGCCTGCGTGGTCGATGCCATTCTCGTGCTCAGCACTGGCGCATATCGGGCAAGTTCCGTGAACCACACCATCCGTTTCGCCGGCGGTCCGGCGCGCCTCTCCGATGACCTCCATCTCTGGATCGACTATCAATACCGCCTAATTCGAGATGCTGCGGCTCGTGAGCCGTGGAATGCGATCCCTGCTGCTTACCACTACGCCTTGTTCGACGGAAGGGGCCGCGAGATCATCGCCTACCACTGGCATCCGCACGTCGAGGGGATGACATACCCGCACCTGCATATCTCGCCGGGCGCGGTGCGGCTCGATGTGATCGAGCGGGCCGGGCTCTCGGCGCAGGCGAACGCGCTGCAGGCGGATTTGGCCGGGGCACACCTGGTGACCGGACCAATTGCCCTGGCGAGCGTGCTCTGGCTGGCGATCGCACAGTTCAGCGCCACGCCGCTGCGGCGCGACTGGCGGCGCCTGCTGCCGGGGCCGGGTCCGGCCTGAGAGTCTATGCGGAAATCTCGAACATAAACTCGATCTCGACGGCGCAGCCCAGCGGCAGTTCGTTCACGCCGAGTGCGACGCGGGCGTGGCGGCCGGCTTCGCCGAAGATCTCGGCCAGCAGGTCGCTGGCGCCGTTGATCACGGCCGGCTGCTGCGTGAAACCGGCGGCACTGGCGACATAGCCCGCCACGCGCACGACGCGCACCACGCGTTCCAACGAGCCAAGCGCCTGCTGTGCCGCGGCAAGGCCGTTCAGCACACAGAGCCGCGCCGCCGCCTGTCCCTCGTTGATCGACAGCTCGGCGCCGAGCTTGCCGGGTTGCACCACGCGTCCGTTCTCCAGTGGCACCTGGCCGGAGATGACGAGCAGATTGCCCGTCTGCACCGCCGGCACGTAGGAGGCGAGCGGTTTGGGCGCGGGCGGCAGCGTGATGTTCAACGCGCGCAGGCGGTCGGCGATGGCCATCGGCGTTTCCTACTCGATGGGTCGGATTGTCACATGGCCATGCGGCGCGAGCAAGGGACGGCGGCTCCTCCTCCCCACCGCGCACGCACCCCGACGATTCAGAGGCCGGCCGCCGTCCCTGACAGTAATACGCGGCAACGCTGCACCCGGATTCGCCATGCCCGATCAGCCGCGCATCGCCTGCGGATCGAGACCTTGCGTGAGGCACCAGTCGCGGTAGGCGATGGGCGAGATCTCCGATGGCTTGATTTCGCTGCGTCCGCCCCAGAAGACGCTCGTGTAGGCGATCGGCATGCCCGCCTCGGCCAGATGCGCGTCGATCGCCGCCTTATGCGCCAGCAGCGCGTCCTTCTCCGTGCCGTGTGCAACGCCCATCACGTTGACGTTGTTGAACTCCGACCCGCCCTCCCGCCAGTACGCGTGCGTCATGATGTGGTGGCGGCCGACCTCTTGCCCGGCCTCGATCTCGCGGCCCGGCGGCACTGCCCAGTGGAACAGGGCGTTGTAGCGCGTCACGCGCGCGCCGTCGGCCAGCGGCTTGACATGCTCCAGGAACGTCGAGAAGCGCCCGATCACGCGCCGTCTGTTCAGACCCTCGGCAACCTCGAGAAACTGGTCGAGCGGCACGCCGGCCTCGGCCGCGCGCGCCGCCCAGGGGTCGCGGTCGATCTCGGCAGGCGTAAACTCGCGCTTGAGCGCCGTCAACACCCGCCACTCCAACGCGGAGAGCGGCTCGACGTGCGTATCGCGCACCTCAGCGGGCACATCGGCGCGGCTGCCCGGTTCGATGCCGCGGCGGCGCACATGACCCACGCCCAGCGCGAACAACCGCTTCGCCGGCATCAGCCGGAAGCCCGTGGCGCCGACACAGCGGGCCAGATAGGCCGCATGCCGCGCCAATGCATAGCCCTGCGGCGCCTTCACTGTTGTCCAGAGGCGGTAGCTCGCGCCGGGCGTGGCCGCGTCGGCGGTGCGAATCACGACGTGGCCGGAGAACGGATCCTGCTGGAACATGAAGTCGAATGCCTCGTGCAGCCGCTCCGGCGGCACCTGCCAGGCCACAAGCGCCCCCGGCGCCAGGTTCGTGGACATCAGCGTCTGGCGCACGCGGCGGATCGTACCGGCCTCAAGCATGGCGCGCACGCGCGCCAATACGTCCGCCAGCGGCACACCCGAGCGCCGCGCAAGTTCGCCGAACGGATCGCGCTGAAAGCCGTCGAGCCGGTCTTCCGCAACGGCGAGGATGGCGCTGTTGACCGGATCGTGCAGTTGAAAGGGGGCGCTGACCGTACTCACCCGCTGCCTCTCTTCGCAAAGTCTGCTCTATTGGTGCTTGGCCGTCGGTCGCGGGGTGAGGACGCCCGGCGGCGGAGCGGGCGCGGCCGGGCCGCGCCCTTCGTCCCGAGTATAGGCAGAGCACCCCGCTTCACCGCGAATCGGCACGGCAACATCTGTGCAAACCTGCGCAACTCTCACAGACCGATCGAAACGCGCTGCACACGCACCGCGGTGCGAATACGGCACCGTAGTATTGCTGCTGCCGGCCTCAGTGTCGGCCAAAAACCCGTGCGCTGCCGTTTATGTTGATAGGACCACTGGATGCAGCACGGAACCACGGCAGGCCGCACGGGCGCGGCCGCCGAGCGGCGAGTGGGATGAGGTTCTCGATGATCTGTACCGACGATCCGCAGGTCATGCCGGCCGCCGCGGTCTGCCAGCGCTGCAGCGAGGAGACCGCGCGCTACCGGCGACGTGAAGACCACGACGACCGCTACTGCTTTGAGGTGATGCAGCGGGCGATCGTCGACCGTGACGATCAATGCTGGGAGACGCTGCACGCTGTCTACGCCGAGCAGATGCTCGCCTGGTGCCGCAAAGCCGCGAGCGGGCTCGACACCGAGCCAGACGAGCTGATTGCCCTGGCCTGGGCGAAGTTCCTGCGCAGCTTCACGCCGGCCAAGCTGCGGCAGGCAAGCGGCGCCGCTGGTGTGCTGGCCTATCTCAAGCTCTGTGCATTCAGCGTGGCGATTGACCTGCAGCGCGGGCGCGGCGCCACGGTGCCGTTCGACGAAGCGATCGGCGAACGCGAATGCGCCGACTCGCCCGCCGAGATCCACGCCGCGCATGTGCGCCGCGAGGAGTTCTGGCACTTGATCGACGCGCACCTGCAGGACGAGCGCGAGCGCGTCTTCATGGAGCTGTTCTACGTGCGCGAGTTGAAGTCGGCCGAGATCCAGCGGCTGCGGTCCGACCTGTTCCCCGCGATCACGCTGGTCTACAGTACGCGCCGCAACGTCCACGACCGGCTGAAGCGCAGCCCGCGCCTGCGCGACTGGCTGCAGCGCGATGCTTGAGCGAACGGCGGCAAAAAGAGTTGCGGTGCGATGCCCGAAAGTGGTTAGGCGCTCCGTTCATTTCAGTGATAGGCAATCAAACAGCACGGTGCGGCCGTGCGAGCCACCGCCGGAATCGCGACACTCGACACCCCATATCCACACAGCAAAGGACCGGGACGCTATGACGGAGGCAACCGCTCGCTGCATCGACCCCGCCGCTCTCAGTGAGGACGATATCGATCGCTTTGTGCATGGTGAGGCGGGCGAGCACGTGGCGGGCCACGTCGGGCGGTGTCCCGTCTGCGGCGATGAAGCGCGCGACTACGGCGCGCTGTCGCGGGTACTACGTGCCGGGCTGTTCCGTGCCACCTGCCCCGACTCACTCGTGCTGGGCGAGTATGCCCTGGACCTGCTGCCGCCGGCGGAGCGTCAGGCGGCGGCGGCGCACATGGTCGAGTGCCCGCGCTGCCTGGTGGAGTTGCGCTCGCTCACCACGGCGCTGAGCGAGGACGATGAACCAATCGCGGCGCCGGGTGTGCTCGGCGTGGTGCGGCGGCTTGCGGCGACGCTGCTTCCCCGGACCTCCGGCCTTGCGCTGGGGCTGCGCGGCGGCGAGAGCGATGCCCAGACCTACAGCGTGCAGGGCATCGTGCAGCTCACGGTCAATGTGCAGCGCGCGGCGCCGGGGGCGGCCAGCAGCGTTATCAGCGGCCTGGTGCAGCCGGGAGCATTGGACTGCGAAGGCGTGCCCGTGGCGCTGTTTTCCGGTGACGATCTGCTGTATACCGAGGCCGTGGACGACCTCGGTAATTTTGCGTTCGCCGATGTTCCCTCCGGTCTCTACCGGATCGAGATCAACGTGCCGGCCACGATCGTGGTAATCGACCCGCTGCGCGTGCCCTGAGCAGCGCGATCGATCTGTTGGAGATTCTTTCGCAGGCGAAGCCCAAAACTCCCCGATCGCGCCCGTTCATGTGGGCAGAAAGGGGGGCGCCATGTTCGACCTCGAATTTCGGGCCTGGATGGAGCAGAAGTACCGCGAGGACGTGCTCTATCCGCAAGCGGCGCAACGGCAGCAGGCGATCGAAGAGCTGCGCCGCGCCAATCGCCGCGTCCACGCCGGGCGCGGACCGCGACGCCGGCTCGGCGGCGCACTCGTTGCCTGCGGTGTGGCACTGGCCACGCTGGGGCAACGGCTGCAAGGCAGTGCAGGCGGTGCGGCTTCGCCGTCCGGGTAGCCGGCGCCGGCGCAGCGGCCAGCGGCCGGGTTGAGCGCGAGCGAACCTGCTCTCCCTCAGCCCGGCCGTTGCTGTGCCGTCCACGCGATGGTTCAACATCGCTCGCAAAAGGCTGGCAATTGCGGTATTTCTGCCGCGGATGATGCGCCACGGGTCCAGACGATGCGCTACCATACCGCAAGGTTTGTGTCGGAACCGTGCCGCCGACGCTGCGGATGGACCCGCCATGCCTGCAACCGCAACCCGAGCCCAGGATTTGGTCGCCCGCCTGCTGCGCAGCGAAGATGCCGCGCGCCGCCGCGCCCTGATCGAGCAGCACAGCCTCGACGCCGCCGGCCTGCGCGAGGCCGTACTGGCGCTGGTGGAAGAGGCCGCCGGCCTGATGGGCGCCGATCCGCTGCGCATGGAACGCATCTGCCTCGACGCATTGATGTTGGCCGAGTTCGCTGCGGACAGCTACCTCATCGCCATGGCGCGCATGCGCCACGGCGACGCGCTGCGCTTCCTAGGCCGCAACGCCGAGGCGCTCGCTTGTTTCGATGAGGCCCAGGCGGCGTTTCTCGGCCTCGGCCGTCCGGTAGAAGCTGCGCGTACGCGCATCGGTTGGGTTGAGTGCGCCGCGAAGCTCGGGCGTGTGCCGGAGGCGCTGCGCGCGGCACGGCGCGCAAGGCGCATCCTCGCGACTCTTGGTGAACCACTACGGGCCGGGGCACTCGAGACCAGCGTTGGTGGCCTGCGCGCCGAGCACGGCAACTGGCAGGGGGCGCTGCGGGCGTTTACCAGGGCGCTGGCGTTGTACGAACGTGCGGGTGACGCCGGCACCCTGCTGACCGCCCGCATGCATCAGAACCGCGGTGCCATGCTCGGCAACCTCGGCAGGCACCGCGAGGGGCTGGCGGAGTTTGAGATCGCGCGGAAGACGTTCGAGGCGATGAACGAGGCCGGCGGCCTGGCGCGGATGACCGCCAACATCGGCGCCGACCACCTCGCCCGCGGCCATTACGCCGCTGCGCTGCGGTCGCTCGAAACGGCACTGGATATGAGCCGCAAGCTGGGAATCGCCAGCCGCGAGTCGGGCCGCATCCTGCAGAACCTGGCCGACTGCTATCTCGCCTTGAACCTGCCGCGCGATGTGCTGCGCCTGTTCGACGCGGCCGGCGCCGAGCTTGCCGCGATGGACGACGTTCATGGCGCGGTCGCGATCACGACACGCCGCGTCGTGGCCCATCTGCGCCTCGGAGAGCAGGCGCAGGCGGTGGCAGCGATGGACGCGGCGCTCGCCGGCCCGGCTGACACGGGGATCAACCATCGCGTCTGGCTGGCGTTGCAACGCGCGCTGCTCCTATCGGCCGAGGGAGAGGCCGCGGCCGCCCTCGCCGAGGCGCGCAACGCCCAGACCGCGGCACGAGCCACCGGCAGCCGCGGATTGGCAGCCGACTGCCGGATCGTCGAGGCATCGGCCCTGCTCGCCCTTGGTCGGTTCCCCGAAGCGAAGCGCGAGGCACAAGGCGCTCTCGCCGTTGCACGCGCCGTGGGCGCGGCGCCCCTCCTGCATCGCACATTCGAGCTGCTCGGCCGTATCGCCGAGGCGGAAGCCGCTCCGGCGGGAGCGATGCGGCGCTACGCGGCGGCGATCGGGCAGCTCGAGCGCGAGCAGCGCGGCGTGATCTTCGAGTTCCGCGATAGCTTCGCCGCCGGCCGCGGCACGGCCTACGAACGGCTCGCCGTACTGCAGCTACGCGCCGGCAGAGCAGCGGCGGCGCTGACGACGGTCGAGCGCGGCAAATCCCGCGCCCTGGCCGACGCGATCCGCGGCGGCTTCGAGCCGCGGCCACGCGGCAACGCCGAGGCGCGCCGCATCACCCGGGAGCTGGCCCGCGCCCGCGAGGAGTATGCCGCGATCGGCCTTGACGCTCCCGCCCTCGGCGACGGTGCCCTGCAGGCGGATGCGGCGGAGGCGGGCGCGCGGGCGGCCGAGCTGGAAGCACGCATCGCGGAGCTGGTTCGCCGGCTGCAGGTCGCCGGCGCGGCCGAGGGGATCACCGACGTCTACGGCCCGGTCATCGACGCTGCCCCGCCGGCGACTCCCGCCGGAACCGCGCTGCTGGAGTTCGCGGCCAGCGGTGACGATCTGCTGCGCTTCCTCGTCGCGGATGGCGCGGTGCGTGGTGAGATTCTTCCGGGTGCGGTGCGGCAGGTCGACCGGCTGGTGCGCGCGTTCCGGCTGAATCTGGAAGCCAGTGAGCGCGCCGACGTGCCTGCGCTTCCGGGACTGGAGGCGCAGGCACGGGCCGTGCTGGGGCGCCTCCACAGCCTCCTGTTCGCGGGGCTGGACGGTCTGGATCGGCTGGATGCGCTCGTGGTGGTGCCGCATGGGCTGCTGCACTACGTGCCGTTCCACGCCATGCACGACGGCGAGCGCTTCCTGATCGAGCGCCTGGCGATCAGCTATGCGCCCTCGGCCGTGCTCTACGGCATCTGCCGCGCCCGGCGGCCGCGGCGCAACGGCGCCCTAGTGCTCGCCCACTCCGCGGCCGGACGGCTGCCGCTGACGCTGGCGGAGGCAGAGGCCGTGGGGGCGGTGCTGCAGGCGCCCGTGTACGCCGAGGCCGAGGCGACGCGCGGCCGCATCGAGCGAGACGGGCGGCGGGCAGCGCTGATCCACGTGGCGGCACACGGCCAGTTCCGGCCGGACGCGCCGCTGTTCTCACGCATCGAGCTGGCCGACGGCCCGCTGACCACCGCGGACATCTTCGACCTGAACCTGAACGCGGCGCTCGTCACCCTTTCGGCCTGCGAGACCGGCCGCTCGGTGCTGGGCGGCGGCGACGAACTGGCCGGCATGGCGCGGGCCTTTCTCTACGCGGGCGCGGCGGGGCTGCTGGTCAGCCAGTGGCGCGTGGACGACGCCGTGACAGCCGAGCTGATGACGCGCTTCTACGGCGAGCTGGCGGCCGGCGCGGGCAAGGCCAGCGCGCTGCGGACGGCGCAAGTTGCGCTGATTTCGGCAGGAACGCCCCAAAACGGTCATGCGCATCCGTTCTTCTGGGCGGGATTCCAGCTCATTGGCGATGATCGGGCGCTCAGCCGGAGGCCCGTGCACGCGAGGCGCGAGAGAGGAGTGCAATCGTGGTGAACCAACCCCCCGACGGACTGCAGTTCTACCGTCCCGGCGAGGTACTGCTCTTCCTGCGCGACAGCGCCGGAGTCGTCGACCCGACTCAGCTCGTCGCCGATCTCGACACGGCGTTTCAGAAGCTGCCCATCAACCTGTTCTATCCGCGCCCGCCCAGTGCCGCGGCGGCGGGCGCGCCCCCCGTAGAGGCAGTGGCGGGCATCGCGGGCGTAAACACTCCAGTAGTCCCGAACTTCAGCAGCTACGCTCAGCCGGCCGACGGAAAGCCGCTCGTGATCCGGCGGGGGAAGGAGTCGCGGACGGTCCACGTCGCCTACGTCGGTGGACGGACAACCGGCGCTGATCCCACGCCGCTGGCCAACCGTGGCCAGATCCTCACCGAGATCGAGCAGGTCGCCACGGCGGTGCGTGCCCTCAACGACCCGGATGTCCGCGACCAACTGCCGCAAGCGCTGACGGATGCGATCGGCCACGCTTCGCCCAACTGGCTGGTAACGGCGGCGAACACCTGAGGGGCCCCTTGCCCGGGCGGTCGCCCGGTTCCGGTGACACGCAATTCGAAGCGCGAGACGCGGCCGCCGCGCACGCGGCGTGGCTCGCACCGCAGCGGCCCGAGCTTCGACGATCCCGTGCCGCGCGCGGTGTACCAGCGGCTTCAGAAGAGCTGGGGGGCGCTCGGCTGGCTGAACCAGTCCGTCGGCTGGCTCGGCTGGCAGCTCAGCCAGGTCTGGTGGCGCCGCTGCGACGGAAATGATATCCAGGTCGCGGTGTTCGACACCTGGCCGATGGACGCCAACGCGGCCCGGGTGCAGCTCGGCCAACCGGTCGCCAACGGCCTCGCAGAGGTCCGCAAGGCACGCAGCCGCATTGCGGCGAAGCGTTCCGGCAACTGGCGCCTGGACGAAGCAGCCAGCGGCCAGATCGTGCCCGAAAACCAGATCTTCGAGTGGACACCACCGCCGCGCCCCGACCAGCCGCGGTGCAGGAGCCTCGACTGCGACGGTCGAACCGAAGAGATCTGGGACGTGTCCGACCACGGCCTCTTCGTGGCGGACGTGCTCAACGACATGGCGCCGGGAGCCACGATGAGCGTGTATCGCGTTGCGGACGAGTACGGCACGGGCGATCTGCTGCATCTGGCGCAGGCCGTCGAGCAGGCGATCGGCGCCGCCGGCGGCCGCAAGCTCGTGCTCAACTTCAGCCTCGGAATGATCGCGCCGCTGGCGATGTTTTGGAAGGTGCTGGCTGATCCGGGGCGTTACGCCGCCGACGCGGCCAACTGGAGCGCCGACCTGGGCGCCTCCGCAGCAGATCCCGCGGCCGCGCTAAAGGAGTTGCTGGCGGTGGGCCTCGTTGAGCAAGGAACCAACCGCTTCGCGCGCGAACTCGGCGCCTTGCAGTATCTGTTCGACTTTGCCGAGTTGCCGAACGTCCTCGCAGTGGCCTCTGCCGGTAACGACTCGTGTCCTGGGCCGCCGAAGCGCATCGCAGGCCCTCGCATCCCGGCCGCCGTGAACGGGGTGCTGGCCGTCTCGGACTTCGTTTCGCCCAACAGGAATGCGAATACCAGGTGGGAGCGGGTATGGTTTTCGAACGACGACGACTTCTTCCCGACAAATGACGGCATCGGCGCGTACGGAGGCGGCACAACGACGGATGGAACGACCAGCCATTACTGGATGCCCGTTGGCCTGTTCGCCTCCAAAGAATATCCCGTGGCGCCGCCCGTGCCTCCGCAGCTTCCGGCCAACGACACCGGCTTTGCGAAATGGGAAGGCACGTCGTTCGCCGCACCGGTGGTGGCCGGTTTCGCCGCCTGCATCTGGGGCGAAAAGCCGGAGCTGCGAGCGAGTCAGGTGAAGGATCTGATTGTGCCGCAAGGCAGCGCCGGCGATGAGTATCTGCCGTTCAGGCAGCAGTAAGGCTGGCTCTGGACATCACCAGGCTGCCTGGCGCAGGCTCCTACCTGCCTCCATCTCTCCATATGCCCCTGCGGTAGCATACGCTCAGACAGCATGAGCGCCGGCTGCCGCGGGGCGCGAGGGAGGGGCCGCGATGGGCATTCGCACGGGCGCGCAGTATCTGGACGGGCTGCGCGCTGGACGCGTGGTCTGGCTGGAGGGCGAGTGCGTCACGAACGTCGCCGACCATCCACGCCTCGGCCGCGCCGCCCGCACGATCGCCGCGCTCTACGACCTGCAGCACGACCCGGCGCTGCACGAGCAGATGACCTTTCGCTCGCCCAGCAGCGGTGAGCCGGTGGCGCTGTCGTATCTGGAGCCGCACAGCATCGACGACCTGCTGCGCCGCCGGCGGGCGCTGGAGATCAGCGCCGAGTTCGCCAACGGCATGCTCGGCCGTTCGCCCGACTATGTGAATATCCAGGTCACCTGCTCCGCCTCCTGCCACGCGGTTTACGGCGCCCGCGACAAACGCTTCGGCGACAACCTGCGCGCCTATCACGACTACATCCGCGAGCACGATCTCTGCCTCACCCACACCTTCGGCCACCCGCAGGTCAACCGCGGCGCCACGGTCGGCAAGCAGCCCGACCCGTACATCCCCGTGGGCGTGGTGGATACAACTTCTGAAGGCGTAATCGTGCGCGGGGCGAAGCTGCTGGCAACGCTGGCGCCGTTCTCGGACGAGCTGTTCGTGCCGCCCTATCGCCCGCTCGCGCCCGAAGAGGAGATGTACGCGCTCGGCTTCGCTATTCCGACGAACACGCCCGGCCTCTCGTTCATCTGCCGCGAGAGCTTCGACGCCGGCCGCAGCCTGTTCGACCAGCCGCTCTCCGGCCTGTATGAGGAGATGGACGCGCTGGCGATCTTCGACGACGTGCTGATTCCGTGGCAGCGCGTCTTCGCCTACGGCGACGTGGAGACGCACAACCGCATCATCGCGCAGGCGCCGATGTGGCCGCACTACATGCAGCAGGTGGCCGTCAAAGACATCGCCAAGCTCGAGTTCATCCTCGGCCTGACGAAGAAGATCGTGGACGCGATCAACATCGGCGTGCACGCGCACGTGCAGGAGAAGGTCAGCGAGATCATCGACACGCTGGAGATGGTGCGCGCCCTGCTGCGCGCTGCCGAGGCCGACGCCGGCCCTGGCTACGGCGACGGCATCTGGCCGGCGGAGCAACCCTGGATCGTGCTGCGCCACTGGTTCCCCGACGCCTACGCACGCGTGATCTGGATCGTGGAGCAGCTCTGCGCCTCCGGCCTGATGCTGACGCCGACCGAGGCCGACGTGCGCGGCCCGATCCGCGAGACGATCGCGAAGTACTACCAGGGCGCGGAGATCGACGCCGACGAGCGCGTGCGCCTCTTCCGCCTCGCCTGGGACCTGACCGGCACGTCGTTCGGCTCGCGCCAGGCGCTGTACGAGCGCTTCTTCAACGGCGACGTGGTGCGCCTGCGCCAGGGCCGCTTCAAGAGCTACGACTACGGCAAGGCCGTGGGCATGGTCGAGCGCTTCCTGCAGCGCGTGGCTGCGCAGACCGTGCGCGGCGGGCAGTAGGCAGCCGAGGATAGCGAATCGCGTGTAGCTTGGCCGGGCGGCGGACGCCAATATTGGGGCAGCCGCCGCTCAGGACGTGCGCAGCGGCTCGACGATGCCGGTCGCGGTCATCACGGCGCGGGCGATCTCGCCGATCGCGCGCTCGCCCTCGTGCTGGTCGGTCAGGTTCTCGCAGTAGACGGCAAGGATCAGCGTTTTGCCGTTCGTCGTGACGAAGCCGGCGTCGTTGGTCACGCCGGCGATGCTGCCCGTCTTCGAGCCCCAGCGCAGGCCCTCGCACTGCGGCAGGAAGCGGGCGATGCGGTTGCGGTTCTGCTGTCTTTCCAGCAGCGCGGTCATCTGCTCACATGATGACGGTGAGCCGGCCTCGTTGTTCAAGATCGCCTGCACGGCGCGCACGTAGTCGTTGGGCGTCGCCCAGTTCTCCTGCTCATCGCCCTGGGCGGGCCGGCCCTTCATCTCGCGGCCGAGCGTCGAGTGCGCCATGCCGAGCGACTGCATCGTCGCGTTGACCCGCGCCATGCCGGCCATGCCGATCAGGGTATTGGTCGCGGCGTTGTCGCTGATGGCGATCATCAGATAGAGCAGGTCGGCCAGCGCCAGTTGTAGACCGTCGTGCAGGTGCAGCAACACGCCGCTGCCGGGGGTCTTGTCTTCTGGCAGCAGCGTATGCAGATCGGTCAACGCCCGTTCGCCACGGTCGATCTGGCGGAAGATCTCGACCATGATCGGGATCTTGACAGTGCTGGCGGCGCGGAAGCTGCGATCGCCGTGGCGGGCGACGCGCTGCCCGTCCGGCGCCAGCACCGCGTAGCCGACCGTGCCGCCCGAGGCCTCGGCGGCAACTGCCAGCCGCTCCAGCTCGCTCCAGTCGATTGCGTCCGCCATGCCGCGCCTCCCGCCTGTGTGTCTGGCGACAGTCTGGCGGTGCCGCCCCAAGCGCGCAAGCGGGGCTTGACAGGCGGCATTATATAGACGATCATCGAATTAGATGATCATCATCAGAGTGTCACTGGCGAGGCGAAGCAGAGGGAGATTCGTGATGAATGACCTGGAGTTTCGAGCGTTGATGGAGCAACGGTATCGCGAGCACGTGCTCTATCCGGAAGCCGCGCGGCGTCAGCGAACGATCGAGGAGTTGCGCCGCGTCGAGAGCAAAGCGCTGCCGTCGCGCGGTCCACGTCGCCGGCTCGGCGGGGCGCTGGTTGCCTGCGGCGTTACGCTGGCGGCGCTGGGTCAACGGCTGCAAGAGACTGAGTGCGAGCCGGTCGCGCCATCACGCTAGCGAGACTGGCGCATGGCCTCGTGAGTTTCAGCGGATCCCTGAAGTCCGGCCGTGGCGCGCGTCGCTGCGAGCACGGCCGGCTCCGCGTTCATTCGGTGGGTATCATTCGCGATAGACGACGATCAACGGAGCCGGCAGTGGGCGAGGAACAACTGCAAACGATGGTGCGCTTCTTCAAGGCGCTGGCGGACGAAAGCCGCTTGCGGCTGCTCGGCCTGCTCGCCGGGCGCGAGGCGAGCGTGGAGGAGCTGGCGACGCTGCTTGGCCTCACGGCGCCGACCGTGTCGCATCACCTGGCGCGGCTCAAGGAGCTGGACCTGGTGCGCATGCGCAGCGAGGGCACGACGCATCTGTATTCGCTGAACGCGGACGCGCTGCGCGCGCTGAGCAAAGAGACGCTGGAACCGGGCCGCGTCGCCTCGCTGGCGGACGACGTTGAAGGCGAGGCCTGGGAGCGCAAAGTGCTGCGCGACTTCTTCGACGGCGAACGGCTGAAGGAGATTCCGGCGAGCCGCAAGAAACGGCTCGTGGTGCTGAACTGGCTCGCCTCGCGGTTCCAGCCGGGCGTGCGCTATCCGGAGCAAGAGGTCAACCAGATTCTGCGCCGCCACCACGACGATGCGGCCACGCTGCGCCGCGAGTTGGTGAGCGACGCCTGCGGCCTGATGCAGCGCGAACGCGGCGTCTACTGGCGCACGCCGGCGGGCGCCGCGGCCGGCGATCGGCGCTTCGTGCCGTGACGGCGCGTCAGTTCTCTGCCGAAGCCGCCGCCTTCACCTCGCCGTAGAGCGGCGACGAGGTCTTGACGTAGCGCAGCAGCATGCGCATCTCGGCCACACGGGCGCCGCGGGCGTCGTTTGCATAGGTGTCGAACCAGAGATACTCCGTCTTCGGGCTCTGGCCCGCGCCCAGCACCGTGCCACCCGCCTGATAGCTCGTCTCCACCAGCAGCGGACCGTTTATATAGCGCAGCTCGATCGCGCCGTACATGCCGATCGCATTCTGCCGGTCGCGCGCCAGATAACGATAGGCCGGCTGAATCATGGCATTGACGACGTTCACCGGCGTTGCCACCAGTCCGCCGAAGCGCGACGGGTCGGTGTAGTACGGCAGCGGCTCGGTGATGACCTCAAGCCGCCGCTCCAGCGCCTCCTGCTCCACGCGCGTATCGACCGCGGGCAACTCGTCGCCCGCCTTCACGCCGGCGAGAATACGCAGCTCGCCCGGCTCGTAGCGGACCAGTTCGCGCGCGTGCAGCGCCGAGGGCTCGGCCACGTCGCCCACAGATGCCGTGCCTTCGCAGATGCGCGTGCCGTCCGGCCGCTCGCCCCAGACTGTGATCTGCGCGTCGGTGGCGCCTTCCGGCGGCAGTTGCAGCACGGCGCGCACCGCTTCGCCGTCGAGCGTGGCATACAAGAAGTAAAGCGAGAGCGAGCCACGCTGATAGCAGCGCTCGCCGAAGAGCCGCAGCAGGTGCGGCACGAACATCTCCATGTGAATCGAGCCGGCCACGAGCCCGCCGCGGAAGCCCAGCTTCTGGGCGCTATCGTCGCTGTGGATGTTGCCGGTTGTGGCGCGGCCCTGGTTGCGCGGCGTGCGCCAGGGGCCGTACAGATAGCCGTCGCGATCTCGCCCTGGTCGGACATTGGCTGCTCGCTTCTTGCTGCGTTTCACTCGAACGGCGTTCGCACCATTGTGGATCAGCATAGATCGGTTTCGCTAGCTATCTGATAGCACATCTGTTCTACTAGTGTGCTCATTATGCTAGGATTGCTTTGACCGGAAGCGATCCGCAGCCGGCTACGCGATCCTGCTAAACTTGGGAGGCGTTGCCGACGATCAAGAGGACACTTCGCGATGAAGCTGCGGGCGGGGAGGGGATGCTATGACGCAACAACCCTCAGCCGAAGGTATCCAGCGGTCGCTCTTCGATCAGACCAAGCCGGCAATGCCTCACGGAATCTGGGTGCCTACGCTAACCGCGGATCGGCCGAACCGGAGTGGCTCGGCCGCGGTCGAATACGTTGACAGCGCTTCGGTGCTGACGCCCGGTGCCGGCTTCACCAAGCGCTTCAAGTTCACGCTGAACCCATATAGCGGCTGCCGCTTCGCGTGCGAATACTGCTACGCCCGCTTTTTCGCTCCATCAGTGGAGGATCAGGAGGCGTGGGGCGAATGGGTGCGTGTCAAGCAGAACGCCGTCGATCTGATCGAGCGCGCCAAGCGCTCGCGCGTGGCAGCGCGTCGATTGGAGTCCGGCGACGCGATCTATATGTCGAGCGTGACGGACCCGTACCAGCCGGTCGAGCGCAAGATCGGCCTCACACGGGCGATCCTCGAAGCACTGCTTCCTGTGCAGCCGCGGCTGACGATCCAGACCCGCAGCCCGATCGTCACGCGTGACATCGATCTCCTGCGCCAGTTTCGTCGTATTCGTGTAAACTTCACGGTAACGACTGATTGGGAGGAGATGAGGCTTCGGTACGAGCCACACTGCCCCGCCAACGAGGTTCGCCTTGAAGCTGCACAGGAACTTGTCACTGCCGGCGTGCCAATCGGCATCTCCATCAGTCCAATGCTTCCGATGCGGGATCCGGCGACGTTCGGTAGGCGAATTGCCGCTCTGAACGCCGCTGAGTACGTGACCCAGTTCTTCAAGCCCACCAGGTCGCGGTTCAGTGCCGGCAGCACAGCGGCGGCCCTCGCCAAGATGCGCGAGGACGGTTGGACCGATCAGCGCTACGAGGCGGCGCGTGTCGCCATCCAGCGAGCGCTCGGGCCAGACAAGCCCTTGCTGCGAGACGCCGAGGGCTACGCGCCGGTGCCCGAGCACAATGAACCTGTCGAACAGTTACACCAGGCAGGAATGGAGAAGCATTCTACAGCGCGTGGATAGCGCCATTCACTCCGCGATCGAGGAGCGAATTAAACGCGGAGCCGTCTCGATATCGGACTTGGCGTCCGGCTTCTCTGAATTGGCGCTGCTCCGAGAAGGACGAGAGCCAGACTATTCTGTACCGGGCATCGAAATAGCCTACGCGTTCAAATATCTCCCACGAAGAGTGAGCTGCCTACTTGGAGCGCTAGCCAGGATCTCCGATCGTGGCGTGCCAGCCAGGGTGCTCGACATCGGGGCGGGTTCCGATGCCGCCTCACTCGCGCTCGACGTTTGGTCGCCGGGCCTAACTTCGCCCATTGCAGTGACCTGCCTTGAGCCAAGCAATTCAATGCGCAGCTTCGGTCAGCGCCTCAAATTGACCCCTCGTGTCCAGAGACGGTGGCTCTCGGGAGGGTTCGAAGCTCTCTATGACGGGCATCCCGAGATTCCGCTGGCCAGCTTCGATTTGATCGTTATGTCGGCCTGTCTACCGTACGCTGACACCGACTGGATTCGATTAGCAAGAACAGTTGGTGAACTTACTGCACCTCCGGCTTCGGTGATCGTAATCGAGCCAAACCAAAAACAGTGGCAATTCTCGCGGCTCGTGGCGGGATTGAGGCAGACTGGATATTACGCAATACAGGAGATGTGCTGTCATGACTTGGACCCCATC
Organism: uncultured Chloroflexota bacterium; assembly: GCA_937879875.1. Lineage (GTDB taxonomy): Bacteria > Chloroflexota > Dehalococcoidia > CAUJGQ01 > CAUJGQ01 > CALFMN01. The sequence continues at coordinate 26,902 of CALFMN010000049.1, forward strand.
ATCACGAGCGAGATCAAGCTGCCTAATACTACAGCCGCAGTTCTCGCCGGCTGCCGCCCGCTCACGCCTGAGCCCGTCGGCAGCTCCGCTCCTCGTGCAGTGCCCTTGAGCGTGAGTGACGCCTCCGATCACCGCGTCTACAGCAAGTGCTGCTGTAGTACTAAGTTGAACCAACGGATGCAGTCCTTGGGTGCGCAGATCCTTAACTTGCCGAATCTGCCCTCCCGCGTTAGAAGCATTGTTGGTGACGCACCCTATCCGGTCACGAGCTGGAATTCGAACCCAGGCTATCGTGAATCCATTGCCATATGCACGGAAGGTTAACTCTTGGCTGATTAGAACTCCTAATCTTCGCCGAGACTATCCCAGCCACCGCACGATCTGCTCCGCGATCTCCTCGCCGCTGTCTTCTTGCAGGAAGTGGCCGGCGCCCTGCACGACGAGCGGCGGTGCGACGTTCTTGAAGATCGCGCGCAGGTGCGGCTCCCAGGGGCCGGTGATCGGGTCACTGTCGGCCCAGGGCAGCAGCACGGGCAGGTCGAGTGTCCTGAGTGTCGCAATCGCCACGCGGTTGTCGTAGGCGCCGGGGTGGTTCGGGCGCGTGGGCACGAGGCGCGGGAAGACGAGGGTGCCGGTCTGAAATGCGGCGTTCGGGAAGGGCGCGCCGTAGGCCATCGCCTCGGCTTCCGAAAGCTGGCGGGCGCGCACGGCGCGGCGCAGCATCGCCGGCACGTCCAGTTCGCGCTGCTGCTGCGCGAAGCGGCGCCAGCGCAGGAACGCCTCGCCCGGGTTGCGGCCGTCGGGAATACCCGTGTTCATCGCCACCAGCCGCGCAAAACGTTCGGGTAGCTGCGCCAGCAGCCGCAGGCCGAGCAGCCCGCCCCAGTCCTGGCAGACCAGCGTGACGCGGCGCAGGCCCAGCGCCTCCACGAACTGCCGTAGCCAGCGCAGGTGCGCCCGGTACGAGTAGGCGTTGTCGGCCACGGGCTTGTCCGAGCGGCCGAAGCCGACCAGGTCCGGCGCAATTACGCGGCCGGCCGTAGACAACGTGGGGATCATGCGTCTGTACAAAAAACTCCAGGTCGGCTCGCCGTGCAGGCAGAGGATCGGGTCGCCCGCGCCCGCCTCGACGTAGGCCAGGCGCAGCCCTTCGACCTCGACGTAGCGCGGCTCGTAGGGAAAGTCGGGCAGGCCGGCGAAGTGGTCCTCCGGAGTGCGCAGCACCGAGCCTTCCGGCCAGCCCGTCTGCACGCGGGCGAACCGCGCCACCTGCGCCACGTCATCGGGCTTGATGCTGCCGCTGATCTCGGCCACCCAGAGCGAGAGGTCGAGCAGGTCGGCCGTAAGCTCGTGCTCGGGCGGGCGCGGCTCGAAGCGATCCCAGTGGCCCAGCACCATCGCCATCGCGGGACGGCCGCGGCCCAGGTCGGCCAGCTCCAGCGCGTAGAGATGGTCGTGGCGCGAACGCCAGTAGACGCGGCCGGCGCGGATGCCCGTCGCCCGTTCGACCGCCTCGGCCACGTCGGGCTGCACGTCCAGCTCCTGCTCCCAGAGCAGCGGGTCGGGGCGCAGGTAGCTCAGCTCTTCCGCCGTTGGCTGTAGGAACTCCACGCTCACCGCCCCTGCATCCTGGGGAACCTGGTCCGCCGCGTAGGGACGGATTCATCCGCCCAACCGGGCGCAGCTTGTTCGGCCACCGCGGCCTGCATCTATCCCCGCCCCTCCGCCGGCAGGCGGCGCTGCAAGAACTCGACGATGCGGCCGGCGATCTCCAGCCCGGCGTCGTCTTGCATGAAGTGGTCGGCGTTCTCGATGACGTACGGCCCCGCGGCGTTTGGCAGCAGCTCCTTCAGCCGGTTCGCATAGCTTTCGCCGAAGACGCTGTCCTGCCGGCCCCAGAGCAGCAGCGTCGGCACGTCGTGCAGCTCCGGCAGGCCGCGCTCGATCGCTGCCATGTCGGCGTAGCCGCGGTCGCCCTCGCGCAGCGGAATCGTGCGCGGCCAGGTGAGCACCACGGCGTCCGATTCCGGCTCGTCGTAGACGTGATGGTAGGCGCGGGCCTCAAGCTCACTCATGCCGCGCTTCGAGATCGCCGAGGGGCCGTGCTGCGAGAGGACTTTGGCCCGCTTCATGAAGAACTGGCCGATCAGCGGCGCCTGCCACGTCGTCCACGGCCGCGGCGACTGATGAAAGCGGCCCACGCCGCCGTTGTAGAGCCAGGTGGACATCAGCACCAGCCCGCCGAGCCGCTCGATGCGCTGCAGCGCCGCGCCCACGCCCTGCGGCCCGCCCCAGTCCTGCCCGACGACGACGAAACCGTGCAGCTTGAGCTGATCGATCAGCGAGACGAGGTCGGCGATATGATGCGCCAGCGTGAGCTGCGTGTCGATGCGCGGGTGGTCGGAGTAGCCGGCGCCCACCCAGTCCGGCGCGATCGCGCGGTAGCCCGCCGCGCTGAGCGGGCCGATGAAGTCGCGGTAGAGAAAGCCCCAGGTCGGGTTGCCGGAGAGCAGCAGCACGGGACGGCCGCCCGCGTCGCCCTCGTCGATGTAGGCCAGCGTGCGGCCGTTCACCTCAAGCGCCTTCTGTTCCCAGGGAAACAGCGGCGCAAGCCAGTCGGGCTTCGGTCTGAGCATGATCGTGCCTCAGCGGTCGCTTGTGGGAATGATCGAGGGCGTGGTGGCGTAGAGCAGCGTGCGTGCGAGCGCGACCTCGCGGTGACCCGCCATGGCCTGGTATTGCTCGCTCTCCACCATCTCCACCCAGGCCCCGAACGAGGGATACTCGACCAGGGCGACCGTGTCCCACTCCTCCTCACCGGCCAGCAGTTGCTCGCAGCGGCCGGCGTAGACGATGCGCCCGCCGTGCCGTGCGATCAGCGGCGTCACCGCGGCGGTGTAGGCCGCATACGACTCCTCGCCGCCGGCTGGCTGGAACTTGAGCAAGTTGAGCATCACCACCGGCCCGTCGCCCGCCCGCGCGGCGAAGGCTGCGACGGTCTGCGGGTCCGGGCTGATGGCGGCCATGCAGCGCCTCCGCGCCGCGCGTGAAGTCAAACGGCGCGGCGCACCGGCGGTATCATAGCGGAAACGACCCGCGGAGCGAGACGGCCATGCGCGACCTTGTGAACGACCTCATCGCCGAGCAGCAGGTGCTGGACGCGATCGTCTCCGGCCTTTCCGCGGAGCGCTGGCAGACGCCGAGCCCGGCTGAGGGCTGGCTGCTGCGCGACTGTGTGGCGCACCTGGCCGAGTTCGACGAGAGCGCCGCCCGCGTGATCGAGACGCGCGAGTTCGCGGTTCGAGGCGGCGCGGGCCGCAACGATGCGCTCAGCGCCGGCCAGGCGGAGATGCGCGGCTGGAGCACGGCGCGCCTGCTCGCCTCCTGGCGCGAGGCGCGCGCACGGCTGGTCGCGGCGCTGTTGCCGCTCGACCCAAAAGAGCGGCTGCCCTGGGCCGGCCCGCCGATGAGCGCGCGCAGCTTCGCCACGGCGCGGCTGATGGAGGCGTGGTCGCACGGGCTCGACATTCACGACGCCGCCGGCGTGTCGCCCATCGACGCCGACCGGCTGAAGCACATCGCCCATCTCGGCTACGTCACGCGCGAGTTCGCCTACCGCACGCGCGGCCTTACGCCGTCGGCCACGCCGCTGCATGTCGAGCTGACCGCGCCCTCCGGCGCGATTTGGACGTGGGGACCGGCCGGAGCGTCCGACCGCATCTCCGGCCCCGCCGGCGACTTTTGCCGCGTTGTCACCCAGCGGCTGCACTGGAGCGACGCGAACCTGCACACCGAAGGCGAAACCGCCGCCGAGTTCCTGCGCGTGGCCCAGGCCTTCGCCGGCCCGCCCGGAAGCGGCCGGCCGCCGAAACAGGCGAACGGACGTACGCCGTAGCTGAACCGCACACGCCGCGCGAGACAGCGCAGCCGGCCGAGACCGCGGCTTGTCGCCCTTCCTAAAGCAACCCCGTGCCCAGCCGCGCGCGACCCGACGCATCCGAGCCGGATGCATCGTCGTACCGATGATGAGCGAATCGGGCGGATGGGGACGGACATGCACAGATACCGATACCTGATCCTCGGCGGTGGCATGGTCGCCGGGTACGCAGCGCAGGCCATGGTCGAGCGCGGCCTGCCGGCGGATGCCCTGGCGATCGTTTCGGCCGACACAGCGCTGCCGTACGAGCGGCCGCCGCTCTCCAAGGGCTTTCTTGCCGGCACGGATGACGAGGCGAGCGTTTACATCAACGACGCGGCGTTCTACCGCGACCACGGCATCGCCGTGCAGCTCGACACGACCGTGGCAGGCGTGGACCTCGGTTCGAAGCAGCTTGCGATCAGCCGCGGCGAGCGGATCGGTTTCGAGTCGCTGCTCATCGCCACCGGCGCCGCCGTGCGCTCGCTCGACGTGCCGGGCACCGGCGAGGCGAACATCCTCTATCTGCGCTCGCTGGAGGATTCGCGGCGGATCAAGGCGCAGCTTCCCGCCGCAACGCGGGCGTTGGTGATCGGCGGCGGGTTCATCGGTATGGAAGTCGCCTCGGTGATCGCCCAAAAGGGTATTCCGACGACCCTCGCTTTTCCGGAACAGCGCGTCTGGGCGCGGCTTTTCACGCCCGAGATGTCGGCTTTCTTCCAACAGTACTATCAGTCCAGGGGCGTGACGCTTGCAGCGGCTGAACGGGTCGCAGCCTTCGAACACGGTCAGGATCAGCAGCAAGCCGCCGCCGTTACCACCAACGGCCGGCGCATACCCGCGGATCTTGTGGTTGCCGGCGTCGGGGTTCGCCCCGTCACCGGGCTCTTCGAGCGCACGGGCCTGGCCATGGACAACGGCATCGTCGTCAACGAGTACCTGGAAACGAGTGTGCCGGGCGTTTTCGCCGCCGGCGACGTTGCGCAGTACCGTGACGTGCTCTACGACAAGCAGCGGCGGGTCGAGCACTGGGACAACGCCGTCGAGCAGGGCAAGCACGCTGCGCGCGTGCTGCTGGGCGAGCGCGTGCCCTTCGTGCACGTCCCCTATTTCTTCTCCGATGTCTTCGACCTCTCCTACGAGTTCTGGGGCGACACGGCGCAGGCGGACCAGGTTGTCTACCGCGGCGATGTCACCACCAGCAGCTTCAGCGCCTGGTGGCTCGCCGGGAACCGTCTCGTCGCCGCCTTCGTGATGAATCGCCCCGACGACGAACGCGACGCGGCGCCGCGCTGGATTGCCGAACGGACTCCGGTCGATGCCGTCCGACTGAAGGCCGACCAGCACGCGCTTGTCCAAACGTAGCCTCGCGCGGATCGGGGAGCCGAACAACGGCGAGGAGCAGGCGACTCGGCACAGCCCTTCGCCTGAACGGTCACGGCCCGACGGTCCCCTGGGTTGCGGGATCGCCGCGCAGTTGAAAGGCGGGTGGCGACGCCGTATGGTTTCGGCATGGATGCCGCCGCCCTGCCGCCGTCGTCTCTGCTCCCCGCACGCCGGAGTGGCTGAACGCTCGCCCACCGCTTCACGAACGACGGCGCACCAACCGTTGTGGAGCAGTTCACAGGAGGGGCTTCGATGGCCGGCGAAGACAACCTGCAGCTGATGAAGACGCTTGATGACGCGTGGAATGCGCAGGACTGGGCCGTGTTCAAGCGGCGCCATTCGGCGGACACGGCCGTGTACTGGCCGGGGCAACCCGACCCGACGAGGGGGCGCGAGGCTCACCAGGCGGAGTCGGAGGCGTTCTTCAAGTCAATTGAAAACAGCCTCGAAAACAACCCGTACAAGGTGATGTTCGCCTCGGGGGACTGGACGTGCACGATCGCGAAGTGGAAGGGCCGCATGATCGGTCCGCTGACCGGCCCCGACGGCAAGGTTCATCCGCCGACGAACAAGAGCTTCGAGCTGGAGTTCTGCACCGTCGCGCACTGGAAGGACGGTGAGATCGTGGAGGAGAACCTCTTCTACGACCAGGTTGGCTTCCTGAAGCAGATCGGCGTGATGTAGCTCGACGCCACCAACGCGCGGCAGTGCCGGAGAAACGGCGGTCAGGGCACGGCCGGCCGGCCGTTCGGTGCGTTCTCGCGCATCACCCGTGTGCCGGCGAGGTTGTCGTGCATCGCGCGGCCGGCTGCGTGCTGCACGCAGTGTAGCGTTGCCGCGGTTTGCCCGGCCAGCAGCCGTGCGGCGCGGTTGGCTGAACGCAACGGGCCGAAGCGATTCCTGCCCGTCCGGCTGCACACATTCCGCCAGATCGCGCAGATCACTCCAAACGGTAATAGCCAGGCGCGCCGGCCGCCCATACCGTCGGCGTTGAATGCGGAGGGCAAAGCGATGAAAGACCTCGGGCTGCTGGCGCTGCGGGTGACGACGGGCGGGCTTTTGGCGGGACACGGCGCCCAAAAGCTGTTCGGCAAGTTCGGCGGGCACGGACTGGAAGGCACGGGCGGCTTCATGGAATCGCTGGGCATGAAGCCCGGCCAGCAATGGGCGATGCTGGCCGGCGGCAGCGAGTTTGCCGGCGGCGTGCTCACCGCGCTCGGCCTGCTCAGCCCGATCGGCCCGATCACGATGCTCGCGCCGATGGCGATGGCGACGGGCACGGTGCACCGGGGCAAGCCGATCTGGGGCTCGGAGGGCGGCGCCGAGCTGCCGGTCAGCAACATGGCGGTCGCCGCGGCGCTGGCGCTCAGCGGCCCCGGCAAGATCTCGCTCGACAGCCTGCTCGGCATCCGCGTGCCGAAGACGCTGACCATGCTCGTGGCGCTGGGTACGGCCGCGGGCATCGGCTACGGCCTGAAGACGCACCTCGACGCGCAGCAGGCGCAGCAGGACGCCGACGACGAAGCGCAGCAGGGCGAGGGTGACGCCGAGCCCGTGCCGGCACAGACGGACGGCGCCCGCATGCACGAAGGGCTCGACGCGACGCTGGCGGAGAGTTCGCGGCCCGCGCCCGGTTGAGACCCTCCGTTTGCGCGTTGTGGTCAGAGCTTGATGTTCCCGAGCGGCAGAAACAGGCGGCATGGATCGTCCGGGAAGCGCGTGAAGCCGAAGTGCTCGTAGAATGCAGCGGCGCGCGCATGCAGTGCGTCGACGACCAGCGCCAGCGCCGCGACGGGATTGTTCAGCACGCGCTCAATTGCGTCGGTCAGTAAGAGGTCTCCCAATCCTTGTCCGCGAAAACGGCTATCGACGGCCAGCCGGCCCAGCAACGCCGCCGGCAGGTCCGGATAGCGTGGCAACCGCCGGCGCGACGCTTCAGGGAAGACGCTCGGATCGATCCGGTTCATGCTCAGCGTGTAGTAGCCGATCACGTCGAGGTTCTCGACCTTTCGCAGCACCTGACAGCTCGCGGCGCGGCGGCGCACGTCCTGCAGCGCCTGCTCTCGCAGATAGCGGTCCAGTTCCGGTTCGCCACTGGCGAACTGCGAGCGGGCGTGGCGCCCGTGCAGCGGCTCGATGACAAGCGACACCTGATTGACGGCCTATCGCGCGAAGGTCTGGCCGCGCTGGCGGCGTAGCGAACGGGCCAGTCGCGGCGCGAGCGGCGGCGGATTCAGCAGCGCCTCGACAAACGTTTGGGCGTCACGCACGGACAGTGTGATCAGGCTGTGATCGCGCACGGCCTGTTCGGCGGCGCGCCGGGCACTATCGAGCACAAACGCCGTCAGCGTCTGACCGCTCAGTTCGGCTGCACGTTCGAGCAACTCCTTTTGCTCGGCGTCGAGCCGCATGTCGAGCCGTTGGCGCCCGGCGCGCTGCTGTGAGCGCGACGCGGAGTGTACTGCCGGCATGGCTATCTCTCCCTTTTCCTAGCATTGTACAGCATTTCTCCGTACAGCGCCGGCCGCCGAACTTTGACAGCGGCCCGCCTTCGCGCGCAGCATTTGCTCGGCGAGTGCGATTGCGCTGCGAGGGCAAGAGATGGGCATCGGGCCGCTGGACGGCGTGCTCGTGGTCGAGCTGGCGAACTACGTGGCCGCGCCGGCCGGCTCCGCGCTGATGACCGACATGGGCGCCGACGTGATCAAGATCGAGCCGCCCTCCGGCGATGGCTGGCGCGGCCGCCCCGCCTTCGCCGGCAAGCCGGAAGACCTGAGCGTTGCCGGTGCGCCGCTCTCGCCGCAGTTCAACCACGACAACCGCGGCAAGCGTTCGATCGTGCTCGACATCACGACAGAAGCCGGCGCCGACACGGCCGCATGCTAATCGACCGCGCCGACGTTTTTCTCACCAATCTGCTGCCGAAGCGGCGGACACGGCTCGGCTTCGAGCCGGCCGGCCTGCTGGCCCGCAACCCACGCCTGATCTACGTCGGCGTGACGGGCTACGGCCCCGACGGCCCCGATGCCGACCGCCCCGGCTTCGACTACTCGGCGTTCTGGGCGAGCAGCGGCATCATGAGCCGGCTGGTGCCGCCGGAGCAGAACCCGCCGCTTTCGCGCCCCGCCCTGGGCGACCATACCACCGGCCTGACGAATCTGACGGCCACGCTCGCCGCCCTGCGTCTGCGCGACCAGACCGGACAGGGCCAGGTCTGCGAGCTGTCGCTGTTCAGCGTCAGCCACTGGGTGAACGGCGCGGACCTCGTCACGGCTGCCGCCACGGGCAACGAACCGCCGCTGCATGACCGTGAGCAGCCGCTCAACCCGCTCTGGAACACGTATCGCTGCGCCGACGGCGCTTGGCTGCTGCTGACGATGATTCAGCCGGACGCCTACTGGCCGCGCTTTTGCCGTGCACTCGCGCGTGAAGACTGGCTGGAGTGCGCGGAGTGGTCCGGCACCATCGGCCGCGCCACGGATTCGCGGCGTCTGACCGCGGCGATCGGCGCGGAGTTCAGCGGACATACGCGCGACGACTGGTTTGAGCGGCTCGATCGGGAGAACATCATCTACGCGCCGGTCTCGACGGTACGCGAGGCCGTAGCGCGCGAACAGACGGCCGCGCAGGCCACCATCCAGACGGTGGAGACAGCGGCCGGGAGGCTGCCCGTGGTGCGCTCGCCCTTCCAGATCGCCGGCGCCGAGATTGGTCCGCGCGGGCCGGCCCCGGAGCTGGGCCAGCACACGGAAGCGGTCTTGTTGGAGGCCGGCCTGAGCTGGGAGCAGATCGGCGAGCTGCGCGAACGCAGCGCCTTTGGCTGAGCGAGGCGGCGCACGAACGCCTGTTACTCGATCGTCTCCACGGCGTGGCCAAACCGTTGCTAATACGCGTGCCCGCGGTACGAATCTTACTGCGACAGGACGTTGCAACGGCCCAGGCGGCTGGTTACGTCCTGCCTTCTCCGGAGGCGGTTTATGAAGGTTTGGCTGCGCGACTGTTCGTACATCCTGCTCGCCGTTGCTCTCTGGCTGGTCAGCATGGCCATTCCCCCGTCCTCCGTGGTGCAGGCGCGGCAGCCGGCGGGCGCCGTGGCCGGCGTCTCGGCCGCGTTGTAGCTGTGGGTCGCCGTGTGGTTCAGCGGGTCCGTCTGCGTCAGCAGATCGTCCACGCCGTCCTACGCTCCGTCCGTTCATGCATCCCAACCAACAGGAAGCCCCGCAGATCGCTCGCATTCGTCAGGAGGCGCCGCACCAGCTCGCTTCAGTCCCTATCGGTGACGGCGCGCCGGCAAAACAGCGCGCGATCTCCGTGGCACTGAAGACCACCACGCACGCTGTGGACGTTTCTGGTCGAGGCTGTCCGGCTCGTCTGCGATTCACGCTCCGTATCGGTGGACGGAACCAGCCGATGACTGTGTCTGTGTCCATGTCCGCCTTTGCTACGCGACGCCTGACGGCCAGGCGGGCCTTGTAATGCACAGTACCCGTCAGCACCTCAGTCGTGGTTGTGTCAATGATCGATCGGAGCCCCTGTCGGTTGGCGCTGCCTCGCGCGCCGCACCAGCCAGACAAGCGCCCCGGCGCCGTGTGAGCCGCTACACTGGATCGAGCCGGCGTGCGACGCGCCGCAAGAGGTGAAGCGATGACGGCAGAGGCGACGGCGGCGTTCGCGGGGCTCCACAACGTCGTCACGACGCGCGAGCAGTTGCGCACAATCGTGGGCGAAGTCTCCGATCTGGCGAAGGCCAAAGACATCGGCCGGCTGGACGGACATTGCCGCGCCTTCATCGCCCATTCGCCGTTCGCCCTGCTCGGCACGGCCAGCGCCGCCGGGCTGTGCGATGTCTCGCCGCGCGGCGATGTTCCGGGCTTTGCGCTCGTGCTCGACGAGCAGACGCTGGCATTGCCCGAGCGTCCGGGCAACCGCCGCACTGACTCGCTTGGCAACATCATCGAAAACCCGCAGGTCGGGCTGCTGTTTCTCGTGCCCGGCGTGGAGGAGACGCTGCGCGTCAACGGCCACGCCTGCATCGTCGAGGACGCCGAGCTTCTGGCGCGGATGACCGTGGGCGGCAAAGCGCCGCGGCTGGCGATCGCGGTCGAAGTGCGCGAGGCGTTTCTGCATTGCGCCAAGGCCTTCCGCCGCTCGCGCCTGTGGGATGCCAGCCGCCACGTGCCGCGTGAGACACTGCCCTCGCTCGGCCGCATCCTGCGCGATCAGCTTGGCGTCGACAACTGCTCGGTCGATGAGCTGGATGAGCGCATCGAGAGCGGCTACCGCACCACGCTCTACTGATGCTGATTCGGACAGCGCCGGCCGATTCTCTTCGGAGCAGCCTTGCTCAGCGTATCCGCGGCAAACGCCTGTGCTGGCCGTTCGCCGTAGAATGAAAGGGGGCGGATGACGCACGCTGCTGGAGGTTCCGGGTGACCGTTCTGAATCTGCTCGGTCTGGTCGTTGCCGTGCTGGTCGCGTTGATCGCCGGGGGCAGCGCCTGGCTGGCCCTGCGCGATTCACACCGCGAACTGTCGCAAGCGCAACGACGCGAGCGCGAGCGGAATCAGGAACTGGAGGCCAGGCGCCAGGACGTTCGCACCCGGCTCGAAGAAACTGTACGGCGCGTTACGCCGCGGCGGACCAGTCTCAAGCCGTATTCGCCGGAGGTGATCGCCGTGTTGTTGCTGGCCGTGGCGGCTGGTCTCTGGGTGGCGAAGCTGGTGGGCTGAATCCGCACCGCCAAATGCAGGGGTGAAAGCGCCCGGACCTTGTGTCCGGGCGCTTCCCACGTGCGTCGTCGATGCGGCGGTCAGTTGCCAAAAATGTCGCCGCTGTTGCCGCCGAGGTCGGGTGAGGCGTTCGTCCAGTCGCCGTTCTTCGGCGTCTTGTAATGGAAGAAGAACGAGTTGACCGCGTAGGCCGCGCCGGGGCCGTAGACCGTGTGAACAAAGTCCGTGGTGTTGTCGCAGCTTGTCTGCGTGCAGACGGCGTTGGGGTTGAAGGTGCCGCCCGTGACGATCACGTTCCGGTAGAAACCGTCAAACTCACCGTGGATGCCGGCGGCGACGGTGTGCCCCGCATTACCGGGGTTCGCCGCGTCGCAGGCGTCGGGGCTGAGACCAGCGGCGGTCACGAAGCTGCCGGCGATGAAGTCCTCATTGAAACTGTAGGTGCCATCAACGTTCGGCGTAGTATTGGCCGTGAAGTGCCGCTTGAACGCGTCGGTGGCCCAGTTGTTGCCGCAGGACCCTGAATCGGGGTCGTTGACGGTGTTGATCGGACCGTATTCCCGCGTCGGCGGCGCGGCCGCGGTGACCGCGGGAAGCGCCAGCATGGCCGCAACGGCCACTCCGGCAATCACAAGACGGCGAATCTGCGTCATGGAATATTGCTCCACTCTATTCTCGCTGCCGGCGGTACGGCCGCGCGCCTGACCGCGAACAACCCGATGCGACGTGCCCCACCCGTCGGCATGCTACCGCTTATGAACGCGTCAGTTGCCGGCTCGTTACAGTGAATCGTTGCACCGGGACGCCTCGTGATGCAACAACGTTGTCGCAGATAACCACATGCCATGCGCCGCGCTGCGCGGTGCGAACTGGAAGCGTCTGCTTGCGTTACGCTGGTCCACCTGGCCGGCCCGGCGGCGCCCAGCGGCTGATGTCGGCCTCGATCTCGTCGTCGCGAGCCGGTGTCGCCTCGGCATGCGGCGCGGGAGACTCAGGGCGTGGTGCTTCTGCCGACCGCGGCTCCTGCAACCCGGCAAGGCCGCTGCGCGCCGGCGCAGCCCAACGCTCGGCGCGCTCCGCCAGCGCGCTTTCGTCGAGGGGCGCCGGCGCCGGATCGCCCTGCTCGGCAGCTTCCTGCTGGCGCCTGCCCGCTGCTGAGGCGGCAGCTTCGTCTGCTTCAATCGGAGCAGCCGCGGCGCGCTGTGGAGCTGCCGTCGAATTCGTCGAACTGACAAGCAGGCCGGCGAGCGCGGGTCCGCGGCCTTCGCGCGCGGTGGCGTAACGCAGCAGCGAGCGCTGCTCGTGCGGCAGCAGGCGGCCATCCGCTAGCTCCTCGATGCGGCCGGCCAGCTCCATCACCGCGCGATCGTGGGTGCTGGTAAGAATCGTGATCCCTTCGCCTCGAGCGATGTCGCCCAGCGCCCGGAAAATGGCGAGGCCGGTCATGGAGTCGAGCTCGCCGGTCGGCTCGTCGGCCAGGATCAGCGCCGGGCGGTTGGCGATGGCGCGGGCGATGGCGACACGCTGCTGCTCGCCGCCCGACAGTTCGTAGGGGCGATGATGCAGGCGGCGGCCGAGGCCCATCATCTCCAGCACCTCGTGGGCGCGGCGGCCGCGCTCGCGGCGGCCCGCCCCGGCGATGCGCAGCGCCAGCTCAACGTTCTCCAGCGCCGAAAGCAACGGCAGCAAGCCAAACGATTGAAAGACGAAGCCGATGCGCCGGCGGCGCAGGTCCGTAAGCCGCTTCTCCGGCAGGGCGCCGATCTCATCCCCATCGAGGCGAATCGCGCCGCTGCTGGGCCGCTCCAGACCGGCGATCATGTTGAGCAGCGTCGTCTTTCCTGAACCCGAACGGCCGATGACGGCAACGAATTCGCCCGGCTCGATCGTGAGGGAAACGTCATGGACGGCCCAGATGTCGCCGCCGCCGGCCTGATAGCGCCGGCTGACCTTGTCCAACTCCACGCGCATGCCGCTCATGCGCGACGCTCCTCGGGCGGGAAGCCGGGTACGTTGTGCGGGAAGCCGCGCTCCTCGCGCTGCGGCTCCGGGCGCACCTCCACCCGATCGCCGGCGAAATCGAGTCGGGCGCGGTCGTGGATCGCCAACTGTTCGAGCATCGCGCGGGGAATCTGCAGCCGACCAGTGTTATCGACCACGGCGAAGTCGTCGTGGCGCGCCTCGATGCGGCCCGCGTGCAGTTCGATGCGCCGGAAGCTCTCGACGGCGGTGCGCCCGTCACGAATCGTGACCACGCGATTCACGCGCTCGGCGATGGCGTCGTCGTGCGTCACGATCACGATCGTCACCTTCATGCGGTCGTTGAGGTCGGCCAGCACGCGGAAGACATCGTCGGCGCCGATCGAGTCCAGCTCGCCGGTCGGCTCATCGGCGAGCAACAGCGGCGGCTCGTTGGCGAGCGCGACGGCGATGGCGACGCGCTGCTGCTCCCCGCCGGAGAGCTGTTCGGGGCGATGGTCCATGCGCGGCGTCAATCCCACGGCTTCGAGCAACTCGCCCGCCCGCGCCCGCGCTTTGCCCCTGCCCACGCCCGACAACGTCAGCGGCACGGCCACATTCTCGCGGGCGCTGAGATACGGAATGAGATTACGGCCGGTTTGTTGCCAGACGAAGCCGACCTGGCCGCGACGGTAGGCGATCAGCTCAGCCTCAGACATCGCCAGCACGTCGCGCCCGCCGATGTAGCAACGGCCGGCACTGGGAATATCCAGCCCGGCAAGGATGTTCAGCAGCGTGCTCTTGCCCGAGCCGGAGGCGCCGACGATCGCCATGAACTCGCCCGGCTCGACACGCAGATCGAGACCGCGCAGCGCCACCACTTCCAGATCGGCGATCTTGTAAATCTTGAACAGATCTTCACAGAAGATGTAGAAGCGCTGCCACGGCGCCGTGGCCGTCGCGCCATCCGCCAGAACCGCCGTCATCCGCCCCTCCGCCGCGCTTGTCGCCTGGCTTACTATACCCGGTTCGGCGGACCCGTCGAACCCTGTTCGGCCAGCTCCGGCCCGCGCCTACGCAAACAACCGCATCAGTTCAATACGCACACCCGGCAGCGCGAGCGGCTCGACCGTGCCGCTCGTGAACAGCGCCTCGGCATACATGCCGTCCGCTTGCCGGCGCCACGCTTTCAGCCAGCGCTCATAGGGATGAATCAGCCAGATTTCGGCATCGCCTCGCCGCTGGTACTCCGGCAGCTTTTCGCCGACATCATAGTCGCCGGTCGACGGCGACCAGACTTCGACGACAACGGGGACCGCCGCATCGTAGACCTCGAGTTCGTGCGGCCGCGCAATCGCCGCGGCAAGCAGGTCGGCGGGAATAATCACCAGGTCGGGAACGTAATATGCGCCCGAACCCCTGCGCAGGCGGGCAGTTTCGGCGATATCGTACTGATCTTCCGGCAACTGGCGTTCGAACTGGCGGCGCAAGAGGCGCGCCGTGCGGTTATGCGCCGTCGTCATCGGCGGTTTCTCGCGCAGCCGGCCGCACTCCAACTCCCACGTCGCATCGCCGTCCTCCAGCGCCACGCGTTCATAGGTCTCGATGCTGATCGCCATGGCCTAATCCTCGTCGAACAGCTTCGCCAGCGCGATGCGCACGCCGGGCAGCGCGAGCGGCTCCACGATGGCGGCGCCGGAGAACAGCGTTTCGCTGTAGCTGCCGTCGGCTTGCCGACGCCACGCCTTCAGCCAGCGTTCGTAGGGGTGGATCAGCCAGATTTCGGCGTCGCCCCGCCGCTGGTAGGCTTGCAGCTTCTCGTTTCGATCTCGATCGCCGGTCGATGGGGACCAAACCTCGACGACGAGGGGCAGGGGGCCGTCGAAGATCTCAAGCTCGCGCGGGTGTTCCATCCGCCGGCGTCGGACGAGCTCGCGTGGCAGGACACACAGGTCGGGAATGAGATAGTTCTCCGCGGATATTCGAAGTCGGGTCTGTGCTGTGTCGACGGCGTATTCCCTCCGATCGAGTTGATCATGGAACTGCTCGGCCGCCTGGCGGATGGCGCTCTGATGCTCTGTCGTCATCGGCGGCTTCTGTCGAAGTTGCCCGCAGACCAACTCCCAGCCGCCATGTACATCCTCCAGCGCCACGCGTTCGTACGTCTCGGCCGTGATTCCCATCGTCTGCCTTCCCACGTGCCGGGATTCAGCGCCGGCTGCTGCTCGATGGCTGTACGTCAAGTATACGAGGCCGCCCTCAGCCTTCACCGAGGCGCAGGGCGCGCGAGACGGCGAGGCGGGCGTAGAGCGTGGCCAGCGCGGCCGTGGCGCCAGCAAAGACGATGCCCATGCCGATGTACGTCGATGCCACCGCCTGCCAGCTCACACTGCTCACGAACGGCGGCACGACTTTGGCGCCCGTCTCCGTGATGCCCATGTAGCCGATCATCAGCCGGCTCAACGGGAAGCCGAGAATCGTGCCCGCCAGCACGCCGGCCAGCGTGACAAACACCTGCTCGAAGCTGACCACGAAGACGATCTGCCGTCGCGAAAGACCCATTGTGCGCAGCACGGCGAATTCGAGCGCCCGTGCCCGCGCCGAGAGCAGCGAGTACACCACGAAGCCCAGCGCCGCCAGCAAGAGCACAGCCGCAAAGGAGAGGAAGAGAATCCCTTCCCAGCTCGCCGCCACCAGCGGGTCGCGCTGCTGGCCGGCGCGCAATTCGGCCACGCTGGTGATGTCGTCCGCGCTCAGGCCGGTGCGGTGCAACGCGGTGAGCGGATCGATGTTCGGGTCCGGACGGCTGGCCCAGACGCCGTCAGCATAGGAGCCGTCGCCGGCGTCCGGCACGCGCATCGTCGCGTACTGCAGCCGCGCCATATCGACCACCAGCAGGTTCTGGCCGCTGCCCGGCGTATAGGTCGGGAAGAACGAGAATCCCCCCGTGATGCGCACATCGACGTAGGCGCGATCGATGTACATCGAGACGGTCTGGCCGCTGTGCAGCCCGGCCGCCTTCATGAACTCCTGGCTGGCGTAGGCCGCAACCGGCTGGCCGTCATCCTTCATGCGCACGCCATGCTCCGGAATGGCTTCATGCGTCCAGGTGAGCAGGCCGGAGAACTGCCCGCCGTGCGCCGCCTTGTCCGAGCGGCCGAAGCTGTCGCCCGTGGGCCTGGTCGATTCGCCGCCGACAAGCTCGAGCGCGCTGGTGTCTTCGAAGTCCGTGACCACGGTGGCGTTGGCGAAGCCGCCGGCACCGGTTTGCAGCGACGTGTCGGTCGAAACCTGCAGGTCGTCGAAGTAGTCCTGCACCGCTTCCGGCATCTGGATCGGCCGCGAACGCGTGTAGAGGGCGATGAAGCGCAGCGGTTGCGCGGGCGGCGGGCCGGGCCGGAAAGTAAAGCCCGCCCCTGGCTGGTCGAGGCGCGCGGCAAGGAACGTCCACTGTCCTGGCGGCGGCTGCGTGATACGCCCGCTGCTCAACTGATAGTCGAGGATGCGCCCCGTGCCATCCACGAGCCGTACGGCGATCTGGTACGGCTGCGTCGCCGCCGAGCCCTGCACCCAGACGCCGATCGAGCGGGCGCCGTCGGGCAGCGGCAGGCCGGGCAGCGTCGCCGGCTGGCTCTTCGCCAGCGTCTTCGCCATGCCCTTGAGCGAGTTGCCGCTGAAGTCGTCGCGCCAGTACGCGACGCTCGGGAACGTCGCCGGGTCGATGCCGAGCACCTGCGCATCGATCTGTTGGAACTGCTTCGGGCTGTAGCTGGCGTTCTCACGCACCGACGACGAAACCGCGGCGGCCCCGAGCGCTTGCTGCGTCTTCTTTGCCAGATCGCCACCCGAGAGCGGCAGCGGCTCGCGCACGCCCTCGGCCCGCAGGTCGGCGCCGGCTTGATAGGCGGCACGGTCGCGGTAGCTGCGGTCCAGCGTGGCGCGGAAGCCGGCGGCGAACATGCCCAGGCTGGTGGCGAGGATCAGCAGCAGGATCAGCCGACTGTAGTGCACCGGGCTGCGCACCATATGCCAGAGGCCGAGCAACACGCTGGGGCCGCTGACTTCGCCAAAGACGCGTGCCACCAGCCGCAACGCCAGCGGAAACAGCCGCAGGAAGAGCAGCGCGATCGTCAGCATGAACAGCGTCGGCGTCACCAGCAGCAACGGGTCGGTCTTGAGATTCCCGAAGAGCTGCTGCGTGACGAGCGAGCCACGCTGCCGCAGCTCGTAAAACAGCACGCCGGCGACGACGATGAGAAAGACATCCAGGTAGTAGCGGAAGAACGCCGGCGTGCGCGGCGGGCGCGAGAGCGACTGCTTGAAGCCGACGATGCTGTAGCGGCTGGCTCGATACGCCGGCCAGAGCAGCGCAGCCAGCGAAAGCCCGGCACCCAGCGCCGCCAGCAGCCAGGCCTGCGTCGAGATGTGCGTACGCAGCAGTGCGTCGCCGGAGAGATCATGGAAGGGCGGCGTCGGGCCGAGCAGGCGGATCGTCGCCGCGGCCAGCAGCGGACCGAAGATGCCGCCCAGCAACGCGATGATGCCGCCTTCGACCGCGTAGACGCCGACGATCTGGCGCGTGCTGGCGCCCCGGCTCTTCAGCAGCGCGACTTCGCCCGCCTGCCGGTCCACCAGCATGGTGGAGACCATCACGATGTAGTACAGCACGATGCCGACCACCTGCAGCATCAGCGCGAACAGCGGCAGGCGGCTGAAGAAGAGCTTGCTCTGATAGGTCGAGATCGTGTCGGGCACGACCGTGCTGATCGTGGTGCGCGGGATCTGGGCGCGAAGCTGCGCCTCCATGCCGTTGAAGCCGTTGAAGGCGCGTGTAGCGTTGTCGGCGTTGATCGCGGTCGCTTTCACGGGAAAGAGCGTGGTGAAGTCGCCTTCGATGTCGGGCAGATAGGCGGCGACCGTGCTTTCCAGAGTCTCGCGGTCGACGAAGAAGGGATAGGTGTCCCATGACGGGCTTTCGAGCGAGAAGCGATCGTTCTTGCCCATCCAGTACTCGTCGTTGGCGTCCTTCGGCTCGATGATGCCGGCAACGACGACACTGACCGGCGCCATCTCCAGATGCCAGTAAGGGTGCAAATCAAAGCGGTCGCCGACGTGCACGTTGAGCCGATCGGCGGTCGCCTTGCCGATCACGGCCTGCACGATCGGCGGCTGCTTCGGATCGGGCGCGGGATCGGTGTGGAGGGTGAGTGTGCCGTCGGTGACGCGCACGTGATCGGGCAAGCCGTCCTGAAATTGCAGGAAGCTGCGTGGCCGGTTGTCGGCGGCGGGCGCGGGCTGACCGGGGGGCGAGAGGTAGAACGTGGCGCTGCGGCCGTACTCGATGGGGCCGCCGAGCCAGCTCCCCGCGTAAGCGTGCGCGATGCTCTGGGTGCTCTGCCGGCGCGGCGCGTCTTCGGCGGCGGCCATGCGGACGCTGGTGCTGGCGACGATCGCGTCGAGGCTGAGCTGCGGCTGCCCGCGCAGCGCGTGGCTGAGGCCGAGGTCGCGGATCGCGTCGGCGTAGATCGCGGTGCTGGAGGTCAGCGCTGCGGCAAAGACAACGCCGGCCGTGACGACCGCGAGCAGCCGCCAGTTGCTGAGCGCGCGGCGCAAGACCAACGCCAGAACGGCGAGCAGCATGGGCGCGCAGATCCTCTTTCCGGCGCGCCGAACGTAGCATCTTCCGCTGCCGCGAAGCAACGGGTGTCGTGTGCCAGGAGGGGTGAGACAGCGCTGCCCGCACGCCCCCGCAGGCGGCCCGTGCCCTGCAGCCGGCGCGCCCGGCCTGGCCCGTCGCCACCAGCGTCCGCGCCGGCGTCCGCGACGCGGCGCGGCGGCGCCAGCCGCCCACGCGCTCCCGGCGCGCCGGTGCCAGCAGGACGGCGGGCGCCCGGGCACGGCAGGCTGCCAGCACGCGCCCGCACCAGCGCCCCGCCGCGCTGCCCGGAGCGGGACGGGACCGCGTCCGTACCGGCCAGCGCGAGCCGGGCACGGGCATGCGCCGCCGGCACGCGGCGCGCGGCGCCGCCGGGGCGTTTCCCTGCAGGTGGGTAAGCCGCTCCACGGGGCAGCACCGGG
>CALFMN010000050.1 GCA_937879875.1 uncultured Chloroflexota bacterium
GTCCCTTTCCCGCCTCGGGAAGGGACAGACGGCGTTAGCCGTCAGGGTTAGGTGCCCCGGGCCGGCGCCGCCAGGAGCCCTCCCAACCCTGCCCGCTAAAGTCCCCTTCTCCCGCCTTCGATACTTTTCACGAGCATCTGGCCGTGGCAGCCCGGCGTCGGCGCTTGCGCAACGGACCATGCCACGCGCAGGGAAGCGGCGGACAGGACACGGTGGGACGAGATGGCATGACCGATGGCCCGGCGGGCGTTCCGCTGTCTGCCGGTGCGCCCGTGGACGCCGCCCGGCTCGCCGCGATCCTGCGCGCCGCCGGCTTCGAGGCCACTGTTGCCCGCGCTGCCGATCTCCCCGCTGAGCAGGCGGCCGGCTGGGATCTGGCGCTGGGCGCCACCCCACCGGGCGAGCCACCCGCAAACCTGATCGCCCTGCCGCTGCCCGCGCGCGCGGAGGAGGCGACGGAGCGCGCCGCCCCGGCTGCCGGCGGTGAACTGCCGGGCACGGCCGGCGCCGCGGCCGCGCGCCAGCGTCTGCGCGCCCGCGCTCCCGCCGAGGCCGCGCCGGCCGGCGAAGCCGGGCCGTTCACCGCGCCGCGCCTCTTACCCTCCAGTCGCCGACGTACGACCTATGGCCGCCATACACCACGCCTGCCGGACGCTCCCGATCCCGATTTGCGTGTTGTCTATGCCGCG
This sequence comes from uncultured Chloroflexota bacterium, assembly GCA_937879875.1. Lineage (GTDB taxonomy): Bacteria > Chloroflexota > Dehalococcoidia > CAUJGQ01 > CAUJGQ01 > CALFMN01. The sequence goes on from CALFMN010000050.1 coordinate 690, forward strand.
CTGCCCTGCGGCGCGGCGCTGATTGACGAAAGCGGCAGCATCCGCCTCGCCAACGCCGCGCTGCACGAGCTGCTCGGCGCGGCGCCAGACGATGCGGACGACCTGCACGCGGTCATGGCGCGGCTGCGGGTAACGGACGAATGCGGCGCCGATCTGCCGCGTGAGGCCTGGGCTACGCGCGTGGCGCTGCGCACGGGCCGGCCCGTGCGCGGCCTCGTCGCCTGCATTCACCGGCCGGACGGCATGTAGCGCTGGCTGCAGATCGATGCCGTGCCGCTGCCGGAGCGCACCGGCCGGCCGCGCCAGGTCGCCGCTACCTTTCTCGACGTGACCGCGGCGCGCGCCGAGCGCGAACAGACGCTGCGCCTGGCCTCGATCGTCGAGAACACGAACGACGCCGTGACCGGCTGCGACCTGGACGGCCGCGTTCAGGTGTGGAATCCGGCGGCCGAGCGGCTCTACGGCTACCGTGCCGAGGAGATGCTGGGCCAGCCGCTCGATCGCGTGATGATTCCCGAAGAAGCAGCGGGCTTCCGCGAACGGCTGCGCCGCATCGCCGCGGGCGAGCGCCTGACGAACCGCGAGAGCCTGCGCCGGCGCAAGGACGGCTCGACGGTGCGTGTCTCCGTCAGCAGCGCCCGGCTGCGCAACGCGACCGGCCGGATCGTGGGCGCTGCCGGCATCGCGCGCGACCTGACCGAGCAGAAGCGCGATGAGGCGCGGCTACTGCGGCTCGCGGCGATCATCGAAAGCGCGGACGATGCGATCCTGGCCATCGATCGCGATCTGAACGTCGACGTCTGGAACCCGGCCGCGGAACGGCTCTTCGGCTGCACGGCGGCGGAGATGCTGGGGCAATCGATCAACCTGCTGCTGCCCGATCAGCAAGAGCGTCTGCCGGTGCTGGCGGAGCGGGTATTCGGCGGCGAGCACATCCGGCATCACGAAGCGTCTTACAGCCGGCGCGACGGCACGCGCGTCGCCATCGCGCTCAGCATGAACGCGCTGTGCGATGCGGCCGGCGCCATCAGCGGCGTCGCCCTGGTGGCGCGCGACATCACCGAGCGCCGCCAGGCCGAGGCCGCTCTGCGCGAGAGCGAGGCGCGCTACCGTGCGTTGTTCGAAAACGCCCGCGACGTCATCTACACGCTGGATATGGACTTCCACTTCACCTCGGTGAACCGCGCGGGCGAACAGCTCACCGGCCTTTCGCGTGAGCAGCTCCTTGGTCAGCACATCTCGCTCTTTCTGCCCGACGAGGATCTCGATTCGGCGGTGGCCCGCCGGCGGCGCCGCGAGGCCGGAGAGGCGCTGGGCGATTCGCTCCACGAAGTCCGTCTGCACGACGGCCGCACCGTGCCGCTGGAGATCAGCACCGATCTGATCTTTGACGGCGGGCGGCCGATCGGTGTGCAGGGTATCGCCCGCGATGTGACCGAGCGGCGCCGCGTCGAGGTCGAGCAACGTCAGCGCGCCGAGCGGTTGCTGACGCTGCATGAGCTGACGTTGCAGGTGGCCGCCGGCACCGACACGGGCAACCTGCTGGAGCGCATTCTCGGCGCGGCCACGCAGCTCACGGGCGCCCCGGCCGCCACGCTCTATATCTGGGATGCCGCGGCCGAGCTATTGCAGCCTGTGTTGAGCCGCAACGTTCCCGAGAGGGATACCACGCCGCCGTTACGCCTGGGCCAGGGACTCGGCGGCGCCATCTGGCAGCGCGGCACGGCCGTAATCGTCAACGATTATCTGCGTTGGCAGCAGGCGATGGGCTCGGGACTCAGCGGCGGACTGGTTGCGGGGCTGGGTGTGCCGCTGCAGGCGGGCGGCCAGCGTCTCGGCGTGCTGCTGGTACGCCGCTACGAGCCCGGTCCGGAGTTCACCGACGAGGATGCTCGGCTGCTCACCCTGCTCGCCGGGCTTGTCGCCCAGCTTCTCGTACGCGACTGGCAGGACGCCGCGCTGCGCGAGAAAGCGGAACGGCTGCTGACGCTGCATGAGCTGGCGCTCGAGGTCGCCGCTGGCGCCGACAGCGGCGACTTGCTCGCGCGCATCGTCGACGCAGCCACGCGGCTCTGCAACGCGCCGGCCGCCACACTCTGCGTCTGGGATGCGCCGGCCGGCGTGCTGCGCCCCGCGCTGCACCACAACGTGCCGCTGGAGGACAGGGCCACGGCAGTGCGGCCCGGCCAGGGCACAGTTGGCCGGGCCTGGGAGCGCGGCGCGGCGGTGATCGTCAACGACTACCCGAACTGGGAACACGCGTTTGCGCCGGGTCTCGCCGGCGGCATGCAGGCCGCGCTGGCCGCACCGCTGCAGGCGGGCGGCCGGCAGCTCGGCGTGCTGCTGCTGCGCCGCTATGAGTCGGGTATTCCCTTCACCGACGAAGATGCACAACTGCTCGAACTGCTGAGCGCACTTGCCGCGCAGCTGATGGTGCGCGACCAGCACGATGCGGCCCTGCGCGACAGCGAACGCCGCTTTCGCGCCGTATTCGAAAGCGTCGGCCTGGGCGTGGCCCGTTGCGACCTGGGCGGCGGCATCCTCGAGTCGAACGGCGCCTTGCAGACCATGCTTGGCTACGACGCCGAAGAACTGGCACAGCGCAGCTTCCGCGATCTCACCTTTGCCGACGATCTCTCTACGCCGCTCGAAGTGCTGGGGCGCGTGCTGGCCGGAGAGCCGGACCGCTACCAGATGGAGAAACGCTACGTCCGCAAGGATCGTCGCTCTTTCTGGGCGCATGTCACCGTTTCGCTGGTGCGCGACGTGGAGAACGTGCCGCAGTTCACCATCTGTACGCTGGAGGACATCTCCGCCCGCAAAGAGACCGAAGCGGCGTTGAAGCACCAGGCGTTGCACGACGGCCTCACCGGCCTGCCCAACCGCAACCTGTTGCGCGACCGCTTGCAGCAAACGATCCTCCAGGCCGAGCGGCGCCGGCAGACCCTCGCCCTGCTCTTTCTGGATCTGGACCGCTTCAAGGACGTGAACGATACCTTCGGCCACCAGTCGGGCGACCGGCTCTTGCAGCAGGCGGGGCCGCGCTTGCTGTCGGCGCTGCGCGCCTCGGATACGGTGGCGCGGCTCGGCGGCGACGAGTTCGCCGTGCTCTTGCCCGATACGGACGAGGAGGGCGCCCGCGCGGCGGCGCAGGCGCTGGTGGCCGCACTGGAACAGTCGTTCGATCTGGGCGAACACTGCGTCAGCGTGGGCGCCAGCATCGGTATCGCCCTCTATCCGGAGCACGGGCAGAACGACGACGAGCTGATGCGCCACGCCGATGTGGCGATGTATCAGGCCAAGCAGCTCGGCAGCGGCGTCGCCCTCTATGCGGCCGAGCGCGATGGCCACGACCCGGTGCGGCTGACGCTGCTCGGCGAGCTGCGCCAGGCGTTCGAGCGGCACGAGCTGCGGCTGCATTACCAGCCGGTCGTGCGCCTGACGGACGGCTGGCCGGCGCATGTCGAGGCGCTGGTGCGCTGGCAGCACCCGGCGCGCGGGCTGGTCTCGCCCAATGAGTTCATTCCGCTGGCCGAGCAGACAGGATTGATCGCGCCGCTGACGCACTGGACGCTGCATGAGGCGCTCGCACAGGTGCGCGTCTGGCAGCAGCGCGACCTCTATCTGGGCGTGGCCGTGAACCTTTCGGCCCGCATGCTGCACGAGCCGCACCTGGCCGAAACCGTGGCGTCGCTGCTGCGCGAGCACGACGTGCCGGCGCGGCGGCTGAAGCTGGAGCTGACCGAAAGTGCGATCATGGTGGACCCGGCCGGCGCCCTGGTCGTGCTGGGCGAGCTGCACCAGATGGGCGTGCGCCTTTCGATCGACGACTTCGGCACCGGCTACTCGTCGCTGGCCTATCTGAAGCACCTGCCGGTGGACGAGATCAAGATCGACAGGTCGTTCGTGCAGGACATGGCGCTGAGCGGCAAAGACCTGGCGATCGTGCGCTCGACGGTCGAGCTGGCGCGCAACCTTGGCTTGCAGGTCGTGGCCGAGGGCATCGAAGACGGCGAGACGTGGGAGCGACTGGTGGCACTGGGTTGCGACCTCGCGCAGGGCTACCACATCAGCCGTCCGCTGCCCGCCGATGCTCTCGAAGTCTGGCTCGCGGAGCGCGGCTTCGACCGTTGATACGGTGCGAACGGCCGGCGGTATTCGCAGGAGCGGAGACGCTGCGTCGCTGCCCGCGCTGCCGGGCGAATCAGCCACGTGAGGCGGCGAGCCGGCGCATGATCGCGGCGGCGAAGCGCTCGGCCGCCACGGGCCAGAGGTCGAGGCGCAGGCTCGGCTCGTTCAGTTCCAACTCGGTCAGGACCAGCCGGTCATCGCGGAAGACGCCGTCAACGCGGGCGTAGAGCGGCAGCTCGGGCAACACGTTCAGCACGGCCCGCGCCTGCGCGATCTGTGCGGGCGGCAGATCCGCCAGCAGCGAGACACGCACACCGTGCTGGCTGTTGGCGCGAAACTCCGCTTCACTCGGGTCGTTCTCCAGCCGCCGCGCCGTGTCCGGCTGCCGCAGGAAAGCGTGCGTGAAGGCGCCCTCGATGAAGACGAAGGCGCGCTCGCCAGCGGCGATCTCGGGCAGGAACTCCTGCACCAGCAGGCGCCGCTCCGGCACGCCCGCGCGGAGCTGTGCGATCACGGCATCGAGGCTGGCTGCCGTCGCTTTGTAGACCTCATGACCGCTGGCGCCCACGGCCGGCTTGATCACGACTGGTGCGCCAGCAAACTCACGCACGGCGGCGGCGATCGCGCCCGGCTCGTTCTGCACCACGTACGTGGTCGGCACGGCGACGCCATGTGCGGCCAGCTCCAGCAGATAGGCCTTCTCCAGGTTCCAGCGCACCAGCGCCGGCGTATTGAAGACGGGCTTGCCTTGCGCCTCCAGCCAGCCGAGCCAGCCAGCGAACGCCGCCGGCGCGTGATGATAATCCCAGTTGGAGCGCAGCACGATCGCGTCCGCGGCCGCAAAGACCGGCTGGTCCTCCGGCGCGTTCCAGCGTGCGGAGACGACTTTCGCGCCCCGAACTTCGCTGAGCGCTCGGGCCAGCGGCGCATCGCCCGCGCTCAGCTCCGGCCAGGCGTTGCAGGTCGTGAGCACGATCGACGGCATCGGATCTCCACCCGCGCTCGCGTAAAGCTCCCAGATTTCGCAACGCGGCGCTCCTGCTGTGAAGCAGCCTATGCGATGCTGACGCCGCGCCGCCAGCGCCGCGCCGGCGGGCGTGTTCCCTGATTACGCAAGTGCCAGACGGGCATCGGGAGCGGACATGGATGTTGCCGCCGGCATTGGGTTGTTCGTGCTGGGCGCGGCGCTGGCCATTTTCGCCACCGAGCGGCTGCTCGAAGGGCTGGTCGGCGTCGCGCTGCTGCTCGGCCTCTCGACCTTCGTCGTCGGCGCGCTGCTTTCCGGCCTCGAAGCGGAGAACATCGCCGTCGGGCTCGCCGCGAGCCACGGCAACGCGCCGGCGCTGGCGCTCGGCTCGGTCTTCGGCGGGGCCACGTTCCTCGTCTGCGTGGCGCTGGGGCTGGGCGGCATGATCGCGCCGCTCCACGTCCGGCTGCCGCGTTCGTTCCTGCTGCTGGCCGCGGCCGCGCCGCTGCTCGTCGGTCTGGCGCTCGTCGGCGAGACGACGGCTCGATTGGCCGGCGCGGCGCTGCTGCTCGCCTTCGCCGGCGCTATGGCGTACCTCGTCGTGGCTTCACGCCGGCAACCGCTCATGGCCTCCGAGGAAGTCGAGGAGGCGCAGAAGGAGAAGCATGGTCCGCTGAGCGCGATCGGCCTGACGATCGGTGGCCTGATCGCCGTCGGCATCGGCGGCGAGCTGATCACCGACGGCGCCAAACGGCTGGTCGCGCATCTGGCGATTCCGGCGCTGGTGATGGGCATGGTCGTGGCGCCGGCGGTGATCGAGCTTGAGGAAGTCGTGCGGCAGGCCGTGCCCGCGCGAGAAGGGCATCCGGAGGTGAGCGCCGGCAATCTGCTGGGCACGCTGCTCTATTTCACGCTCTGTAACCTCGGCTTGATCGCGCTGATCGCGCCCGTGCATGTTCCCGCTCTCGTGCGCACGCTCGACTGGCCCTTCCTCGTCGCCGCTACCTGGCTCGCGCTCTTCTTCCTCTGGCGCGGCCGCGTGGCCCGGTTCGAAGGCGCCGTGCTGCTGGCCGCCTACGCACTCTACGTGGCGCTGCACGTCATGTTCCGCTGAGCCGGGCGGGAGTGAACACTGCCCGTCTTCGCGGTCCGCGCCAAGACGGGCAGTGTTCGGGTGCTACGCGTGAGTATTACCCGCAGCACTCACAGGGGCAGGTGCCGCATGGGCACGGGCACTCGGTCATGGCATATCACCTCCTTTCTCATCAACTAATGGGCAGAATGAGCAGGTCGCCACCCGCTGCCCCGGCTCGGCCTGCGTCTGGGCATGGCGGGCGTGGATTTCCAGATCATCCAGCTCCGCCCGCAGCGCCGCCAGTTCGGCTATTCGCTCGTCAACCGCCACGCGCTGGCGGGCAATGAACGCCAGAAGCTGGTCGGCAAACGCAGCACAGTCGGAGGCAAAAGCCTGATCGGCCAGCGCTTTCGCCTCGCGCAGGGAGAGACCGAGCAGGCGCGCCCGGTGCACCAGCCGCAGGCGCCGAACCTCGACCGGGCTGTACACGCGGTAACCTGCCAGCGTTCGCCGCGAGGGCGGCAGCACCCCCTGCGCCTCATAGAAGCGAATGGTCTTCGCCGGCACGCCGGTCTGCCGCACAACGCCGCCAATCGTCAGAGTGTTCGCCATGAAGCCACCGTAGACCTTCCACAAAGGGGAAGGTCAAGCCCTCCGCCGGCGCCGTGAGCAAGCGGTGCATCATCGCCGAAGCGGTATCATGGAGCCGCACGGAAAGGGCCAGTGTCCAGCGCAAGGACGCCAGCAATGGACCAGATCGCGACGCAGCGCAGCCTCTGCTCCGACCTTGAAGCCGCGCGGCGCGAGTTTCATCTCGCTCTCGAATCGCTGTCTGAAGCTGGCTGGCGGAAGCGGAGTACCAACGCGAACTGGACGAACGGCGAGGTGCTCTTTCACACGTTCCTCGCATTCAAGCTCATGCGTGTTCTTGTCCCGATCGTTCGGTTCTGGGGCAGGCTGCCGGATCGGTACTCCAGGCGCTTCGCCCGCATCTTGAACGGCACGACTGGCCCGTTCAACGCGCTGAATGCGTTTGCTGCCCATATTGGCGCGCGAATCTACACGCGTAAACGCATCGGGCGGGCATACGACGATGTTCACCGCAGGCTTGTGCGGAGGTTGGAGGCCATTCCAGACAATGAATGGCAACGGGGTATGTACTATCCAACCCGCTGGGATGCCCTCTTCAGCGAATATATGACGCTTGAGCAGACGTTCGCCATGCCGGTCACGCACCTCCGTTTCCACCTGCGGCAGGTCTCACGGTAGGGCAAACGTCCGGAATTGCCGGGGACGCCGGGCAACGCCGCCGATCGTCAGCGTATTCGCCGCATTGGCCGTGTTCACCATGATGCCACCGTAGACCTTCCACAAACGGGAAGGTCAAGCGGCCGAGCAACGCGACACCTCAGGCGCCGTCCGCAGCGGCGACGCCCAGCAGCCGCTCGACGATGACGCAGTCGCGCCACTGCCCGTCGAGCCGGCCATGTTTGTGATAAACGCCGACCTCGCGAAAGCCGGCGGCTTTGCACATCGCCCTGCTCGCGGCATTCTCCGGGAAGACGCGCGACACCAGCTTCCAGAAGCCCAACGCTTCATAGACGCGGATCAGCTCGGCCAGGACGGCGCGGCCGGCGCCGCGGCCGCGTGCGCCGCGCTCGACGTAGACCGAGCAGGAGCCGATGCCGGCGTAGCAGGGGCGGTCACTATACGCTGCCGCTCCGGCCCAGGCGATCAGCGCGCCATCGCGTTCGGCCACCACGGTTGGGTAGGCGTCACCCCGCTCGCGCAGCGTCGCGGCGAGTTGCTCGACCGTCCGCGGCTCCGTCTCGAACGTCGCCACGCGGTCCTCGATGCCCTCGTTGTAGATACGGGCAATCGCCGCGGCATCGCCAACGTGGGCCAGCCGCAGGGTAATGTTCTGCGTCGTCATCACGAATGCTCCCCTACGTGGTCGCCTGCATTTCGGCTTCGCGCGGCACGGCGAGCCCGTGCGCGCTGCGCTCCGCGATCAGCACCGCGACCGCAGCCACGGCGGAGGCAGCGGTCAGCCCCCAGAGCATGGCGGTGTAGCTGCCGGTCGCGTCGTAGAGAATGCCGGCGCCCACCGGCGCGATCCCGCGGGCGCCGGTCAGGAAGAAGGCGAGCACGCCGCTGATGCTGCCGTAGCTGGCCGGGCCATAAAACTCGGCCACCAGCGCCGCCCGCGCCGGCGTCACCGCGCCGAACCCCGCGCCGAACAGGACGACGAAGCCGATCACGCCGGCGCTGCTGTGCACCAGCAGCAGCACCAGCAGCGCGAGAGCTTGCAGCATGAAGATGCCGCAGGCCACCCAGCTACGCGGCAGCCGGTCGCCCAGCGGCGTCAAGACCAGACGCCCTGGCAGCGCCATCACGCCCACGAGGCCGGTCACGGTCGCCGCGAACTCCTTGCCGTAGCCGTGGTCGGTGAGATAGGGCACCAGATGCACGAACAGGGCGCTGACGCCGAGCGTATTGAGAAAGAACGCCCCCATCAGCCACCAGAAGGTCGCTCCGCGCAGGGCGGTGCGGGCCGGCAGACTGCGCTCCGGCGCCTCCGCCTGACTCGGCGTTTCGGCAGCGGCGCCGTCGGGCAGCAGACCCAGATCCTCAGGCCGCCGGCGCAGGACCAGCGCGTGCAGCGGAATCGTGCCAATGGCGACGATGATGGCGAGCGTGACAAGGGCGCCGCGCCAGCCCTGCCGGGCGACCAGGAAACCGGCGAGCGGAATGTAGATCACGCTGGCGAAGCCGGCCATGAAGGTGAGCAGCGTCAGCGCCCGGCCGCGCTTGCGCCGGAACCAGGTCGCCACGATCACGAAGGCCGGCTCGTAGAGCACCGCCGCCATCACGACGCCGATCGCCGCCCAGACCAGATAGAACGTCACGAGATTGCCCACCGCGGCCCAGGCCAGCACCAGCAGCGCCGCGGCGCAGGAGCCGGCCGTCATCAATAACCGCGGTCCGTGGCGATCGAGCCAGCGCCCCACGGGCACGCCGACGAGGCCGGAGAGCAGCAAAGCGAGCGAAAAGGCGCCGGTCAACGTCGCGCGCGACCAGCCGAACGTGTGGTGCATCGGGTCCAGAAAGACCGTGAAGGCGTAGTAGAGCACGCCCCATGAGGTCGTCTCGGTCACGCCGAGCGTGGCGACGAGCACCCAGCCGTAGTACGGGCGGCGCGTGAGCGGACGTAGCATGCGCACCAGCATAGCGAACCTCGGCGCTCCTGACAACGGAAAAACGGGAAAATCCGTAGCAAATGCTCCTCGGGCCGCGCGCGGCGCCGTTTCCCCGAATTTTGCCGCTGACCCCTTGACAGTGTTCGCACAATATCGGAAACTGCCGATGATGACAACGGGAAAAGCCGAAGCGACTGAACGATGAAGACGCTGACCCAGACCACGGACGAGGCCCGCGCCGTGCAGATGCTGCGGGCGCTGGCCAACCCGGTGCGCTTCCGCATCGTGCAGCTTCTGGCGCAGCGCAACGAATGCGTGACCGGCGACCTGGTGGTGGAGCTGCCCGTCTCGCAGTCGAGCGTCTCCGAGCACCTGACCGTGCTCAAAGCGGCGGGCATCGTGCAGGGCACGCTCGATGGGCCGTACCGTTGCTACTGCCTTGAGCCGGAAGCGCTGAGTTTCCTGCGCGACCTCTTCGCTGGCTTCACGCAGCAGGGCTGCTGCTGAGCGTTTTTGACCCCAGAGTATCGGGAAAACCCGATGAAAGAGAGGAGCCTGCCATGACCAGCAAGACTGCTAGGACTGCCGATGAGATTCGCGATGCCGTGAGCGCGGCCTACGGCGCCCGCGCCCGCGAGGTCGCGGCCGGCGACACGGCGAGTTGCTGCGGCGATGACTGCTGCGGCGACGCCCGCGCCGGCGGCGTCAAGGCGCAGTTTTACGCCGGCAGCGAAACCGCGAACCTGCCCGAGACGGCCGTTTCGTATGGCTGCGGCAACCCGGTCGCGATCGGCACGCTGCAACCCGGCGAGGTCGTGCTCGACCTGGGCTCTGGCGCCGGCCTCGACTGCTTCCTCGCCGCCAGACAGGTCGGCCCCTCCGGCCGGGTGATCGGCGTGGACATGACCGACGACATGCTCGCTCTGGCCGCGCGCAATCGGGCGAAGGTCGGCGCCGAGAACATCGAGTTTCGCAAGGGCGTGATGGAGCGACTGCCCGTCGCCGATGCGTCGATCAACGCGATCATCTCCAACTGCGTGATCAACCTCTCGCCCGACAAGGACGCGGTCTTCCGTGAGGCGTTTCGCGTGCTCGCGCCCGGCGGCCGGCTGCACGTCTCCGACGTAGTGCTGCTGCACGCGCTGTCGCGGGCCGAGCAGGAGGATATGAACCTCTGGGCCGGCTGCATCTCCGGCGCACTCGTACGAGACGACTACGCCGAGCGGCTGCGCGCGGCGGGCTTCGGCGAGGTCGCGGTCACGCTGAGCGACACGGGCGAGGATAGCGGCAAACCGTGGCGCAGCGCCCTGATCGACGCCGTGAAGCCCGGCGGCGCGCCCCGTGCCCCGCGCCGCTTCGGCGGCGAGCCGCTTGAGCTGATCGCCGCGCCGGGGCTGGAAACCAGCGCCTGCTGCGGCCCCACGGCCGACCCGAACAGCCGCTGCTGCTGACGTTCAGCGCAGGGCGGGCGTGATGCCGAGTTCACGCAGCAGCCCCTCGACGCGGGCGCGGATCTGGTCGCGGATCAGGCGCACGCGCTCGAGGGGCTGCCCCGCCGGGTCGTCCACCTGCCAGTCGAGATAGCGCTTGCCGGGATAAATCGGACAGGCGTCGCCGCAGCCCATCGTGATCACGACATCGGCTGCCGCTACGACCTCATCCGTGAGCGGCTTCGGAAACTCCTGCGCCAGGTCGATGCCGAGTTCCTCCATCGCCGCAACGACGGCCGGGTTGATGCGGTCTGCCGGCTCGGAGCCGGCCGAGCGCACGTGGACACGCCCCTCAGAGAGGACGTGCGTGAGTCCGGCCGCCATCTGCGAGCGGCCGGCGTTGTGCACGCAGACGAACAGGATCGTCGGACGTTCGGCGTTCATGGTTTCCTCCGGGCGAGCGGGCGGCCGCCGCTACGCCTTCTGCCCGCTGCGGACGAGCTGATAGGCGAGGGCGCCGGCCAGCGCTCCGGCGATCGGGCCGAGCCAGTAAACCCACCACGCCGTCCAGTCGTTCGACACCAGCGCCGGGCCGAACGAACGCGCCGGGTTCATCGAGGCGCCGGCGATCGGGCCGGCGAAGGTCGCGGCCAGCGCCACGTAGCCGCCGATCGCCAGCGCCGCCGCCTCGCCCACGGCGCGCGTGTCGGTGGCGACGGCCATGATCACGAACATCAGCAAGAAGGTCAGCACGCCTTCCAGCACCGCCGCCTGCCCGGCGCCGTGTCTGGGCAGCGTGGCGCCGAGATGCGCGACGTTGCCGTAGAGCCCTTTGGTGACGAGGCTGGCCGCGGCGGCGCCGGCCAGCTGCGCGCCGAGATAGCCCGGCACGTCGCGCCGCGGGAAGTGGCGCGTGAGCGTGAAGGCGAGCGTGACGGCCGGGTTGATGTGGGCGCCGGAGATGTGGCCGATCGCGTAGATCATCGCGCCGACGATCAGGCCGAACGTCAGGCCGACGCCGACCGGCGTGACGCCGCCGTTGCTGTAGGCGTCGATCACCGCGGCGCCGGGACCGGCGAAGACCAGCGCGAACGTGCCGATGAACTCGGCGGCGCATCGCCCGGCCGCCGGCCCGAGGCGCAACGATGCGCGTCGATATGTTTCCGCCGCGGCCGCCTCTTCCGCCGCCATCAGGCCCAGGTCCGATCGAAGCCGCCGGGCGAGGGCGCGTCGGCCGGCAGCACGAAGCCGCCCTGCCGCGCGGCCGCCGCCTGTGCCTCGTCGCGCTCCGCAAACAGGCGAACTTCGCCGGCGGGCGTGCGCAGGAAGTCGCCGCTGGGGCTGTGATAGACCTTGAACCGTTGCGCCTGGCCAGCGGCCACGGAGATTCCTCCTACTCGCAGCGGGCGGGCGTGTCGTCGAAGCCTGAGAGGTCGAGCAGCGCCGCGAACTGCTCGCGCACGGCGGCCGTGGTTTGCGGGTTGAGCCGGTAGTAGACCCAGCGCGCGTCGCGCGCGTCGCGCCGCTGCAGCAGCAGGCCGGCGCGGCGCAACACGCCGAGATGGTGGCTGGTCATGCTCTGCGAGACGCCCAGCAGTTCCTCTAAATCGCAGACGCAGAGTTCGCGCTGCGCCAGCAAGCCCACGATGCGCAGCCGCGTGGGATCGGCCAGCCCCTTGAGCAGCGCGGGCAGGCGCCCGAGCCGTGGCTGCCGCGCCGCCGCCGGCGCCAGCAGCAGCGACGCCGAGTGATCGAATTGCTGCATGTCGATAGCGTAGCCAAACATCCAGGGCGGCGAAAGCAGCCGCATGGTAACGCCGTGGTCCCTGGCACGTGTCCGCAGGCCGGCGCCGGTTCAGCGGGTTTGGCAGGGCGCCCGAGCGCCCATGATCACGGGCATTGACAGCAGGCGCGCCCATGTGATACAGAACATATGTTCTGATTCAGCGCCCGCGGGCACTGAACCGGCACAGGCGCCGTGCGTGGGGCGGCAATCTGGTGCACGGCGCAAAGGTTGCCAGCGTATGGCTCGCGAGCCTTCGCCCCCTGCCGCGCCCGCTCTTCCCCGGCTGCTCACCATCTTTCAGGCCGCCGTCGCCGCGGGTGTCTCGCCCGCCACGGTGCGCCGGCGCAGCCGCGCGGGCGTGTTGCCCGCGCTGAAGCTGCCCGGCCTCGCCGGCGCCTTCCGCATCGCCGCAGCCGATCTGCCGCGGCTGCGCCGTGACCCGCGTGGCCTGCCCGCGTGGCGGGCGCCGGGGATAGGGGATAGGGAATAGAGGGCGGAGGGCGGAGGGCGCAGGTGACGCAGGGGCGCACGGTGGTGCGCCCGCGCGGTCTCCCACCGATGCGGATGCGCCGCCGTCTGTTCCCGGTTCCCTATCCCTGTTCCCTGCTCCCTGCGCCCGCGCTGAGGCCCGCGGCGCGGCGGGAGAGGCTGCTGCCAGCAGCAGGCGCCTCAGGCGGCGGGGTCGATCAGGCGGGCTTTGGCCTGCGCCTTCGCCTCGTACATCGCCTGGTCGGCGCGGCGCAGCAGCGCTTCGGCGTTTGCGCTGGCGGCCGAGGCGCAGGCCACGCCGATGCTCGCTCGCGGCAGCAGGCATTGGCCCGCCAGTTCCACCGGCTGTTGCAGCGCCCGCCGCAGCCGCTCGGCCACCTGCTGCGCCTGCTCCTCGCCCGTCACGTCTCCGAGCACGACGGTGAACTCGTCTCCGCCCAGCCGCGCGGCCGTATCGCCGGTGCGCAGCGTGCGCTGCAGCCGCTCGGCCACGACCCGCAGCAGGCGGTCGCCCGTCTCGTGGCCGAAGCGGTCGTTTACGGCCTTGAAGTCGTCGAGGTCGATGAAGAGCACGGCGACGGCGTCGGCGCAGCGCTGGGCGCGGGCGAGCGTCTGGTCGAGCCGGTCGAGGAAGAGCATGCGGTTGGGCAGGCCCGTGAGGGCGTCGTGACTGGCGGCCCGGGCCAACGCCGCGTTGGCCTCGCGCAGCTCCTGGTTGAGCTGCAGCCACTCGAGCGCATGCACGACCTGCTCGCCAAGCAACGTCAGAAAGTCTACCTCCCGCGCAGCAAAGCCATGCACCGTCGAGTCGGAGAAGTTGAGCGTCCCCAGCAGCCGCTGGCCGGAATACAGGGGAAAGGTTGCCGTCGAGAGCAGGTGCGCTCGTTCGAGAAAGCGCCGCATCGCCGTGCGTGCCGCCGAGCTGTCGTCGAGCAAGTTGGAGAAGAGCTGCGGCTGCGCGCGTCCGCGGAAGGCGCGCGCGGCCCGCAGCGCGTCCTCGAGATTCGCTTCACCTTCGCGCGAGAGATTGGCGGTTGCGGTGTCCGAGTGGCGCGCATTGTTGATCGCACGCGCCGTGATCTGTTCTATCCGCTCGTCCACCAGCGTAATCGTCGCCCAATCGAAGCCCGACGCCCTGGCGACCGCCGTGGCGATGGCGGGCAGCGCCGCCTCCAGCTCCTGTCCGCGGGTGAGCGCGGCGGCCACGGCGCCGAAGCTGTGCAGTTGCTCCCGCTGCCGCTCGCGCCGCCGTGTGTCGAGCAGCGTGCCCACCAGATAGGCGAGCATCGGCCGCGCGGCGGTGATGAAATCGACCTGGCCCCGGCTGAGTCCCGCCGGCCACGGCCCGCGCACCAGCAGCAGCTCGGAACTGCTCTCATCGCTGGGCAACAGCATCGCCAGGTGCGTGGCTGCCGCTCGGCCACGCAGCAAACTCGGATCGGCGACGCGACGCTCGACGACATTGAACAGCCCGCCGGCGACCTCCGGATTGGAGGCCAGTTCGCGCCAGATCAGGAAGTAGCCCTTCTGTTTGACCTCGTACGCGCGCGGATCGCCCGGCGCATCCACGCGCACGAAATGCGGATCGCCCGTCTTCACCACGTACGCTTCTTCAGCTCCCAGCATGGCGCCGATCAGCGTGCAGGCCTGCACAAGCGTGGCGCTGGTAATCGCGCCGGCCGGCGTCATCGCCAGGCGAGAGAGCACGGCGAGCGCCGCGGTCGTGCGCACCGCGCCCACCGGGCGGCGCCGGCGCCCGGCGGGCGCCTGGTTGGGATGTTGCGGCTGAACCACGGCGATCACGCCTTCCGGGCGCAGAACGGCCAACAGTTCTGGGAACTGCTACATCAGTATCGGGACCGATCTCCCGGACTTTAGCGTCACAGCAGGAACGGTTGCGGCCGCGCCGTACGGCCGGCGCCGCCGCGATGGCCGTGGCCTTCCCTGGCGCAACTGGCGCAATCTGGCGCGGGGCGCAGGCGGCTTCCAGCCGTGCAGACGGGGTTGACCTGGCGTAACGACGTCGATCGCGTCTAGATCCGCGCCAGCGGCGCCGGCAGGCCGGCCACGTCCACGCGCGTGCGAAAGACCGTGCCGCCACGCTCCGGCGCCTCGGTGTTGTCGGCGGTGACGATGTAGAGGTCCTTGAGGCCTTCACCGCCGAAGCAGAGGCTGGTGACGGCCTTTGCCGGCACATCAATCGTGCGATCGAGCGCGCCATCGGGCCGGTAGCGCGCCACGCAGCCGCCCTGAAAGACGGCCACCCAGACGCCGCCCTCCACGTCCACCGCCAGCCCGTCGGGCACGCCCAACTCGACCTGGGTGAAGATGCGCCGGTTCGCGACCTGTCCGCGGCCGCGCACATCGCTCACATAGATCGCACGTGCGGCGCTGTCCGAGTGATAGAGCAGCCGCTCGTCCGGCGAGAAGCCGATGCCGTTGCTCAGGCCGACGCCGTCATAGACCTGGGTCGCCTCGCCCTCACCGCTGATGCGCCACAGCTCGCCGGGCGTGCGCTGGCCGCCAGCGGCGAACGGATCGCTGCGCACCGTGCCGGCGTAGACGCAACCCCAGCGATCGGTGAACAGGTCGTTGAAGCCGGGCGTATTCTCCGGCGCGAACAGTACGCGCGTCTCGCCTTCGTGCACGTGGCAGACGTTGCGGCCGGAGACGACGAGGCCGCCGTCGGCGTGCAGGGCGATGCCGCCCACGCCGCGCCGCTTCGGAATCACCGTCTCGACCGCGCCGGCCGGCGAGCGACGAAACACACCGCCGTTGTGCACGTCGCTGAAGTACAGATTGCCGCTGCCGCCACCCCACGTTCGAAGGCGTCACGCAGCGCGGCGAAGTTTTCGGGCCGTTCGCGGGGCGCCACCGCTCCGTATCCCGCGAGCAGTGCGCTGGAACGAGCGGGCCGCCCCGCCGTCTGCGCCACACGGCGACAGCGTGCGTGATCGCCTGTCAGGGATGATTCACCGTGTCCATCGCTCATCGCGCCCACCATCAGCAGCGGTCGCCTCACCTGCAATTCTCACGTTCATGCATACTCTCACGTTCAGATGAAGAACGTCAGGTTCTTCGCCAGCAGCACGTTCTGGTCGAGCGTGATCGCGCGGCGGGCGAGCAGCAGGCCGCCGTCTTCGGCTCGCCGCAGCGTGTCCTCGCGCTTGCCTACGAGGATGTCGGTCTCTTCCTGCAGGCGGTTGCGGTAGAGCAGGAAGCGGCTCTTCACGCGCAGTTCGGCGCCGTCGTCGGCCAGGATCTGCACGTTCGTGACCAGATGGCAGAGGCGCGAGAGCGGTTCTTCCGCCCAGTGAATGCCCGTTTCGATCTGCTGCACGCGCTTGCGCAGCGTCTCCTTGCCCTCGTCGAACCAGGCGACATCGTGCTGCTCGCGCGTGCTTTCCCGCGCGGCCTGCTCGCCGGCGCGCACATTGCGGCGCAGCGGCATCCAGTAGCGCACGTCCTCGCTCAGCAGATCGAGCCACGCGGAGAAGCGCCGCTCGTCCAGCAGTTCGGCCTCGCGATAGAGCCATGCTTCGACCTCGCGTTGCAGCAAGAGCCGCGCGATCGCATTGGTGCCGGCGTCCACCATGGCAGCCCCTTGTCGTCGAGCGTCGCGTCGCCGATCCGAGTTTGCTGCGTGGCCGAGCGACAGCCACGCACCTGTGTCTCGGCGCTCGGCGCCCCGTGTACGCCCTGCATTGTGAACCAAGCGCCGCATCCGCGCAGCCCCGCGGATACACTGCGTCGCGCGTGCCGGCTGCCCGTGCCGGAACGGCCGCGGTCGTGCGGCGAGGCAGCAGACGAGGAGCGGCGGTTCGCTCGTGCAGCGCATGGTTCGCAGCCTTCAGAAGTCGCAAAACGTATCGATACTGATACGGGTTTCGCCAACCGTGCGACAAACGCTCGCACGAGCAAGGGGACGGTACGGTGGTCGAGGCCACGCCGAAGCTGTGGAGCTATCCCGTCGCGTTTGCCGGCCTGCGCGCCGGGCAGCCGCTCTCGCTCCTGCTCACCGAGAGCGACCAGGACGTGATGCTGAGCGGCCAGATCACGCGGGCGGAGACGGCGCTGATCGCCGTCGAGCTGCAGTTGCCCGTGGCGCAGGCGGATCTTGTACCGGCCGGCGCGGACGTTGGCATCGTGCACCCCTTCGGCTACTACGAGCGGGCGAGCATCGCGGCGCGTGAGATCGGCGAGACCGTCAGCATCACGCTCAACCCGGCGCCGCTGACCGAGCCAGAGCCGCGGATGCGGCCCGTGCCGGCGCACAAGCCCGGCGAGCGCCTGAGCGGCAGCCAGCGGCGCGCCAGCCGCCGGGTAGCGCTCACGGCACCCTGGCCGGCCTTCGTCAGCGGCATCGCGGGCAAGACGGCGCTGCGCGTGCGCGTCCACATCTGCGACCTCAGCGCCGGCGGGGCCAAAGTCGTCTCGCGCAGGCTGCTGCCCGAAGACGGCGATCTTGTCCTGCATCTGGCGGCGGCGGAGGGTGATGCGGCGCTGAACCTGCCCTTCCGCGTCGCGTGGCAGAGTGCGCTGGAGACACGCGCGGTCTGCGGCGCCGAGTTCTTGCCGCTGCCTGAGGCAGTAGGCGATGCGCTGGAACGGTTGATCTTCGGCCTGCGCTGGCACACTCCCGCAACCGCGAAGCCGGCGTCAAAAGCGCTGCCGCAGGCGGGCGCCACGGTGCTGTTCGCGCCCTCAAGCTAGCCGGCGCCAACCGCCTCCCGATTCCCTGACTTCTGATCCTTACAGATCACCCCAGTCGCGTGCGTCCATGTATTGCGCCCAGCGGCTGTAAAAACCGCGCTGCGCCTGCTCGCTGAAGGCGGGCGAGAGGCGGCCGGGCAGCGGGCCGTTCGTATACTCGTGGCCCATGCCCATCTGGTAGTTGTAGGGCAGGCGCCGCGCCATCGTGCCGCGGCTCGCCGCCGTGGCGTAGTTCCAGTTCTCCATGTCGTCCTGCTCGGTCAGGCCGCCGGGACCGGAGTAGCGGATGTAGTAGTGCCGCAGCACGTCTTTGACCTCCTGCGGCGCGTCCGCGTCTACCAAAAACCAGCGCCAGCCCTCGCACTTCGTGGCGGCGCGCGGATGCCAGACGCCGATGCTGCGCGGCTGGCGAGCCAGGTAGGTCATGTTCGGAAAGACGGTGCCGACGCTGCCCAGAATCCGCGCCGCCTCGCCCAGCCGCCGCTGTCGCTCCTCATAGCAGTAGCGCATGTACTCTTCGACGAGCGGCGTCTCCTGATAGGTCGGCGTGTAGGGCACGTCGTCCTGCTGGTGATAGACGAGGCAGCTATGGCCGTGCTCCGGGAACGACACCTGATAGCGCTTGGTGGCGTCCCACTCGCTGTCGCGCCGGCCCCTGCCGCTGGGGCCGATGCCGACCACATCTACCGAGCGGTGGCTGATGTTGTGGTAGGCGTCGCCGGCGAAGTTCTCGGCGGCAAACTTCCAGTTGCAGGGGATCTGCCACTTCTGCACGCCGCCCAGCACCTCAGCGCCGCCCTTGCGGCCGTCGCGGCAGTCCAGCAGCAGATCGAGGTAGAGCCTGTAGTCGCCGATGTACTCAAGGAACGGCGGCGCGTCCTTCGCCCAGGTCGCCCAGATCGTGCCCTTGTAGTTCGCCATCTGCGAGACTTGAATCAGACCCCACTTCGACTTGTCCAGCTCGGAGTAATAGGCGTCGCGGAAGTGCGGCACGCCGATCAGCTCGCCCGGCGTGGAGACGAGCTGGCCGTCGACGCCGAAGCTCCAGCCGTGATAGGGGCAGGTGAAGCTGCCCGTGTTGCCCTCGTCGTAGCGGCAGACCTTCATGCCGCGGTGCGTACAGGTGTTGAGCAGCACGTGGATGCTGCCGTCCGAGTCGCGCGTGAGGATCACGCTCTCCTCGCCCATGCAGGAGACGAAGTAGTCGCCGGGGTTGGGAATCTGGCTTTCGTGGCCGACGAACAGCCACGCGCGGGCGAAGATCTGCTCCTGCTCCTGCAGATAGACCTCGTCCGAGACAAAGATCTCGCGGGCGACGGTGCCTTCGTCCATATTGATGAAGCGTGCTGCCGAGTTGCGCTGGAAGTCGAGCGCCATCGTTCCACCTCAGCCCATGACACATGAGAGGTGACAGGTGACTGGTGATCGGTCACAGTATAGGCATTCGCACAGCGAGAGGCGGCAGCCGCGCGGGGCACCTAACCCTGATTTGGCTGAAGCCAAATCTGTCCCTTCCCGAGACGGGAAAGGGACTTCTGGAGCGTTCCACTCGTCGTGCGACGGCGGCGGGACCTTGGTGTCCTTGTGGGACACGCGGAGGGATTGTCTCCAATCTTCCCGTTGTCCTCGCACCGTCCCTTCCAGTTTCGGGAAGGGACAGACCTGGCTTCAGCCAGGTCAGGGTTAGGTGCCCCGCGCAGGCGTTGCGCGGCGAGGAGGCATGAAATGGCGACAGGCACGAACAGCGTCACGGCGGAGCTGGCGGAGCGCATGACGGCGGCGGCGGCAAACCTTCTCGCCGCGCTCAGCCCGGAGCAACGGGCGAAGGCCAGCTTCAACTTCCCCGACGAAGAAGAGCGTCGGCGCTGGTATTACACACCGACGGACCACGGCGGCCTGCCGCTGGGCGAAATGACGCCGGCCCAGCAGCAGCGCACGCTGCGCCTGGTGGCGAGCGGCCTCAGCGTGCCGGGCTACAACGTGGCCGCCACGATCATGGGGCTGGAGAACGTGCTGGACCAGATCGAGGGCTGGCGTGTGCGCTTCATGCGCGACCGCGACCCCAACGGCCGCGGCCGCGATCCGCTGCTCTATTACATCAGTATCTTCGGCGAACCCGGCGGCAAGGCGCCCTGGGGCTGGCGCTTCGGGGGCCATCACATCTCGTTGCACTACACGATCGTGGACGGGCGCATCGTCGCGACTGTGCCCAGCTTCTTCGGCGCGAACCCGGCCGAGGCGCCGTTGGTCGGCCCCGGCTTGCTGCGCCCGCTCGCCGGTGAGGAAGACCTGGCCCGTGAGCTGCTGCACGCGCTCGATGCCGATCAGCGCGCCATTGCCGTGATCGCGCCCACGGCGCCGTGGGACCTCGTGATCGGCAACCGGCCCGCGATCGAGGACGGGATGCTGCCGCCGCTGGGCTGGGAGATCTTCCGCGAGCAGTACGACGGGGCGGGGATGGAGGAGCGCCGCCGCCGCCACGAGCGCACCGTGACCGCGCTGGGCATCCGCGATGAGCACATCGAGGCGTTCCGCTACGCACGGCAGGCGAAGGGGCTGCCGGCCGCGCGCATGAGCGCTGCCCAGCGTCAGCTGCTCGCGGCGCTGATTCACCAGTACACGGACCGCATGCCCGACGAGGTCGCGGCGGGCGAACGGGCGCGCGTGGCCGGCGTGCTCGAACAGATCTCCTTCGCCTGGGCAGGCGGGACAGAACGGCGGCAGCCGCACTACTACCGGCTGCAAGGCCCGCGCCTGCTCGTGGAGTACGACAACACGCAGGACAACGCCAACCACATCCATTCGGTCTGGCGCGACCCGGAGGGCGACTTCGGCGCCGACCTGCTGGCGCAGCACTACGCCGCGGCCCACTGAGTGGAAGCCCGCAGGCGTTCGCTGATTGTCCGCTGCTGGAAACGAGCGGGGAGGGAGTGCAAATGGACGTCAGCTTGCAACGGCAGACGATCACCGGCGCCGCGGCGCGGGCGCTGATCGAGGCAGCCGAGAAGAAGGCCGCGGAGATCGGCGTGCCGATGGTCATCGCCGTTTGCGACGAGGGCGGCAACCTCAAGGCCCTCAGCCGCATGGACGGCGCCGCGCTGCTCTCCGTGAAGATCGCCCAGGACAAGGCCTACACAGCGATCGGCTTCGGCCTGGCCACGCACCAGTGGTACGACTTCATCAAAGAAGACGCGCCGCTCTTGCACGGCATCCCGCAGCAGGACCGGCTGGTCATCTTCGGCGGCGGCTATCCGCTGCGGCACGCCGAGCAGGTGATCGGCGGGCTCGGCGTGAGCGGTGGCCATTATCACCAGGACATGGAAGTAGCCGAAGCCGCGCTCGACGCCCTCGGCTTTCCCCGCTGATCAACACGGACCGGCGCTGCCGCTGCTGTCGAAGGAAGTGACATGCTCGCTGCTCCTGCCGCCCGCCTGCGCGAGCTGCTGGCCGCTCCCGAGATCGTGCAGGCGCCGGGCGCCTACGACGCGCTCAGCGCCCGTATCGTCGAGGCAGCCGGCTTTCCCGTCGTCTACATGACGGGCTTCGGCAGCTCGGCCGGGCTGCTGGGCCGGCCGGACGTGGGCCTGCTCTCGGCCGCCGAGATGGTGGAGAACGCCCGCCGCATGGCCGCGGCCATCTCCGTGCCGCTGATCGCCGACGCCGACACGGGCTACGGCAACCCGCTGAACGTGCTGCGCACGGTCGAAATGTACGAGGCGGCGGGCGTGGCCGGCCTGCACATCGAGGACCAGGTGGCGCCGAAGAAGTGCGGGCATATGGAGGGCAAGCAGGTGGTGCCCGCCGAGGAGATGGTGCAGAAGCTGCGCGCCGCCGTGCGTGCCCGCCGCGCCCCGGACTTCCTGATCATCGCCCGCACCGACGCCCGCGCCGTGCTGGGACTGGACGCGGCGCTGCGCCGCGGCCGGCTCTACGCCGAGGCCGGCGCGGACATGCTCTTCATCGAGGCGCCGGAGAGCGAAGCCGAGTGCCGCGCCGTGGGCGAGGCGTTCGCGGGCGGGCCGCCGCTGCTGTTTAACTGGGCGGACAGCGGCAAGACGCCGCCGCTGCCGCTGGCACAGATCCGCGCTTTCGGCTACAAGCTCGTGATCTACCCGATCAGCACGCTGCTGGCGGCGACGCGGGCGATGCAGCGCGTGGTGGACACGATCAAGCGCGACGGCACGCCGGCCGGCCACGCCGGCAAGATGCTGACGTTCCCGGAGTTCAACGACTTCATCGGCCTGCCGCAGGTGCGCGAACTGGAGCGCGAGTTCGTGGAGCGAGCATAGCACCGGCCAGCATCGCCGCGTCGCGCCGTGCCGGCGGCGCCGGGCCTGTCCGGCGACCTTCGCAGACAACCGCTGCCCTGTGCGCCGCGAAGCCTGAGCGCCGCACGTCGCTGCGGAACGTTCATCCGTTGTGCAACAGGCACACGCCGACGTTGCCGTACGGCCTGCGCCCGCGCTTCATTTGCAGAACCTTGCCATATTTGCGCAGAGTTCTCATTACAATTGTTACCGGGCCGTGTATGCTGCGTGCGTCGCTTGTCTCGCGCTGCAGCCCGCCGCGTGGGGCTGGGCGCTCCGGTGTGCGCCATGTCCTCTACTGACGATTCCCAACAGCCTGCCTTAAACGACGACGCGCTCCGGGCCATAGACGGCGCGGAACTGCTGCGCGCCCTGCGCGAGGTGCGCGGCATCAGCCAGGACGGCTGGGCCGCGCTGCTCGGCGTCGGCCGCGCCACCGTCCAACGTTGGGAGCGCGGTGAAGCCGTGCCCGATCTCGCCGCCGAGCAAGCCCTGGTTGCCCTCTGTCACGAGCAGGCGTTGTTCCGCGGCCTCGAACTGGAGCTGCTGCACGGGCTGACGCTCACGCCGGAGCTGCTGCGCGATCTGCTGGCCAGCGCCCGGCTGCAACGACCGAAGCCGCCTGGTGTGCGGAGTGGTTCGCCGCTGCCGCACGGCAGCGCTGCAGCCACAGGGGAAATCACGCCGCTTCCCGTCCCCGTCTCGTCCATGCTCTGGAGCGGCCCGACGCTGCCCACGGGCACGCTTACCTTCCTGTTCAGCGATGTGGAGGGCAGCACCCGCCGCTGGGAGGAGCACGAGCAGGAGATGCGGGCGCTGATCGCGCGCCACGACGCCCTGCTCGGCGGCATCGTCGCCGCGCATGATGGTGTCGTCGTGAGGCCGCGCGGCGAGGGCGACAGCCTGTTCTGCGTCTTCGTGCGTGCCAGTGACGCGGCGGGCGCCGCCCTCGCCGGCCAGCGGGCGCTCGAAGCCGAGGACTGGGGCGCAGTGGGGCCGTTGCGCGTGCGCATGGGCCTGCACACGGGCGAGGCGGACCTGCGCGACGGGGATTACTACGGCAGCGCCGTCAACCGCTGCGCCCGCATCCGCGCGACCGGCCACGGCGGGCAGATCATCGTCTCGGCGGCAGCGGCACAGCTCATGCGCTACGAGCTTCCCCACGACGCCGGTCTGCGCGATCTGGGCCGGCACCGGCTCAAGGATCTGACCGAGCCGGAGCAGTTGTACCAGTTGGAGGCGCCGGGTCTGCCGCGCAGCTTTCCGCCGCTCAAGACGCTCGGCTATCGGCCCAATAACCTGCCGCTCGCCCAAACCGACTTTTTGGGCCGCGAGCGGGAGGTGGCCCAGGCGCTGCGGTTGCTCCGAGCGGAGCGGCTGGCGACACTCACCGGCCCCGGCGGCACGGGCAAAACGCGGCTGGCCTTGCAGGTCGCCGCGGAGGCGCTGGACGACTTCGCCGACGGCGTGTTCTTTGTCGACCTTGCGCCCATCTCCGATCCGGCGCTGGTCGCCGCGGTCATCGCGCAGACGCTGGGCGTGCGCGAGGCGCCCGGGCAGACCCAGCAGGACGCGTTGCGCAGCTATCTGACGGACAGGAACCTGCTGCTGCTGCTCGACAACTTCGAGCAGGTGCTGAACGCGGCGCCGCTGCTCACCGTGCTGCTGATGAACTGCCCCTCGATCAAACTGCTGGTGACCAGCCGCACCGTGTTGCGGCTGGTCGGCGAGCACGAATTGCCCGTGGCGCCGCTGCCGCTGCCGGACGCGGCGCACCGCACCGATCCCGCGGCCTTGCAGCAGTACACCGCTGTGGCGCTATTCGTGGCGCGGGCACAGAATGCACGGCCGGGCTTCGCCTTGACGGAGGAAAATGCCGAGGCCGTCGCCGCCATCTGTGCGCGGCTGGACGGCCTACCACTGGCGATCGAGCTGGCCGCCGCCCGCATCCGCGTGCTGCTGCCGCAGGCGCTGCTCGAACGGCTGGGAGCGCGGCTGAAGCTGCTGACCGGCGGCGCCCGCGATGCGCCCGCGCGGCAGCGCACCCTGCGCGACACGATCGCCTGGAGCTACGAGCTGCTGGAGCCGGAGGAACGGACGCTCTTTTGCTGGCTCGCGCCGTTTGCGGCCGGCTGTACGCTGGAGTCCATTGAGGCGATCTGCACCGCCGAGGCCGGGCCGCGGATCGACCCGCTCGACGGCATCGAGTCGCTGGTGGAGAAGAGCCTTTTGCGACTCGACGACGCCGAAACGGGCGAGCCGCGCTTCTCCATGCTGGCCACGATCCGCGAGTTTGCGCTGGAGCAGCTCGCCGCGGGCGGTGCGGACGGCCCGGCGTGGTCAGCTTTTCTCGCACACTGCATCGCACTGGCGGAGCAGGCCGAAACCGCGCTCGCGGGCGCCGATCAGGGCGCATGGCTGGGGCGGCTGGAGCAGGAGCACGACAACCTGCGCGTGGCGCTGGATCATGCCATCGCCATGCTCGCTGCCGGCGACGCCCTGCGTCTGGCCGGCGCCCTCTGGCGTTTCTGGGATCTGCGCGGCTATCTGAGCGAGGGGCGCGGCTGGCTGGAGCGGGCGCTCAGCGCGGGCGCGGGACTGGATGCGCCCGAGCGCGGCAAGGTCTTGAACGGCGCCGGCTGGCTGGCGATGCGCCAGGGCGATCTGGCACGCGCCGCAACCCTGCACGAGGAGAACCTCGATCTGGCCCGGCGGCTGCACGACCAGCGCCGCACCGTCTCGGCGCTGATCAATCTCGCGATCGTGCTACGCGAGCGCACCGAGTACGAGCGCGCCCACACGCTGTATGATGAGGCGCTGGCGATCAATCAGGCGCTGGGCGAGCGGCGCGGCGTGGCCCTGGTCGGCGCCCACCTCGGCCTCGTCGCCTACTACACTGGCGACTTCGGCGCCGCGCACGCCCACTACAGCGATGCGCTCGCCCTGCTGCGCGAAGCCGGAGACCGCGCCAATGCGGCGCATACCCTCGCCAACCTCGGGGCCGTGGCCGACCGCCTCGGCGAGCTGGATCGCGCCGTGGCGCTGTACGAGCAGGCACTGGCCGAACACCGCGAGTTGAACGCGACCTACGGCGCGATGATCGCTCTCACCTGCCTGGGCCGGCTGGCGCGGCAGCAGGGCGATCTGCCGCGCGCCCAAACGCTGTGCGCGGAGGCCGGCGCGCTTTGCCGCGAGTTGGGCGACCGGCAGTGGCTGATCTCATTGCTGGAGGAGCTAGCGCAGCTCGCGGCGGCGTGCGGCGACCCGGAACGGGCGGCGCGGCTGCTCGGCGCAGCGGCGGGGCTGCGCGAGGCGCTGGGCGCTCCCGCGCCACCGATCGTCGTGCCGGAGCTGACGGCGCTCGCCGCCCACCTGCGCACCGCCCTGGGCGGGACGGCCTTCGAACGCGCGAGCCGGGCCGGCCGCGCGACGCCGGCCGAAACCTTGCTGTTGCCGACTTCTCCCGCGATACTCTCCGCCTGAGCGCGCGGCCGCGGCCAGTGGATGCCGCAATACGGCCGTTGGGTCGCCTCTATCGACTGTCCCAGCCGGCACGGGTGCCGTGCTTGACAGCCATCGTACGCTGCGCGTGTTGCAACGATATCGGGAGTTCACTATGCCGAAACCCATCACGGTTCTTCGTTCCCGCGCAATGCATGCCCGGATTCTGGTTCTTCTCGCACTGCTGGTCGCGGCACTGATCGCAACCCTGATCGCGGCCTCGCTCGGACAGGACTCGGCCGGTGCGCAGGGCATCGGACCTGGCACGCCGAGCCGCACGCCCACACCGCGGCCCTCGCTCACACGCACGCCGACACCCATCGCCACCGGCGCCGCCACTCCGGCGGCCGCGCAGAAGCCACTGGCACCGGTCGCGCAGAAACCGGCGGCACCGCGCGTGCAGGCGCCGATCGTGCGGGTGGCGCTGCCGAACACCGGAACCGGCGCAGCATTAGCTGCCGGTGCAACGTGGCCGATCGCCCTGCTGAGCGTGATCGGCCTGTTCGGGACAGCCGGCGTCCTGCGGCTGCGGCGCATGGTGCGAGACTGAGCCGCCAGGCCAGCCCATGGGGCCCCGCGCGCCCAGCAGCGTCGCCACAGCCCGGATTGATCGGTGACCACCTGACAGTGCTGCACCGGCACGCCGTTGATAAGGCCGGAGCGGCTGGCGCGACGCCACCCGGGTCCGTTGTCGTCCCCGCGTGGCTACCTCTCAATGGGGAGTCCGACGCCGTTGCCCCACTCGGTCCAGGAGCCGTCGTAGTTGCGCACGTTGGGATAGCCCAGCAGCTCGTGCAGCACGAACCAGGTGTGGCTCGATCGCTCGCCGATGCGGCAGTAGGCGATCACGTCCTTGTCAGGCGTGACGCCCTCCCCGCCGTAGATCTCGCGCAGCTCGGCGGCGCCCTTGAAGGTCGCCGTCTCCGGGTCCGCGGCCTTGGCCCAGGGTATGCTCCTGGCGCCGGGGATGTGCCCGCCGCGAAGCGTTCCTTCCTGAGGAAAGTCGGCCATGTGCAGCAGTTCGCCGCTGTACTCGCCGGGTGAACGCACGTCCACCAGCGCCTTGCCCGCGGCCAGCTTCGGGTTCTCCCGCCCGCCGATATGGCCGAGCACGTCGTCGCGGAAGGCGCGGATCGCCGGGTTGGCGCGGTTCGGTCGGTAGCCGCTGCTCTGGAGCGCCGGCAGCTCCTTGGTCAGCTCGCGCCCCTCGTCGATCCACCGCTTGCGGCCGCCGTCCATGACGCGCACGTTTTCGTGGCCGTTGAGCTTGAAGATCCAGTAGGCGTAGCAGGCTCACCAGTTGTTGCGATCGCCGTAGAAGACGACCGTCGTGTCGTTGCGCACGCCGATCTGATCCATCAGCCGGGCGAACTGCTCCGGCCCGATGAAGTCGCGCCGCACCGGCTCGTTGAGATGCTGCTGCCAGTCGACCTTGACCGCGTTGGGGATGTGGCCGGTGTCGTAGAGGAGGACATCTTCGTTGACCTCGACGACGCGCACGGTGGGATCGGCGAGGTGCTGTGCCACCCAGCCGGTTGATACCAGAACCTCCGGATGTGTGTAGCCGCGCTGCTCGATGGGCTGCACCTGCTGCGTTGTCATGGCTGCTTCCCTCCTTCCACTCCACTATCGCGCCGGCGACGGAGGGCGTCAGGCGGGAAAGTACTCAATCGCAGGCGTAGACGCGGAGATGGAGTACTCAACGTGCGCGGCGGCCGGCAGCACTCAGGCGAGGCCGTGGCGCGTCTGTACCGGCTCCATTACTCTCAGCCGGACGAAGACCGCGTCTTCCACGTGCCAGACCCACGGCGAAAGGCTGACGCCAGTCCCGCGGCAGCGAGAGCCATCGCGTCCCCGGCCTGGTCGACCGCCGCGGACATCGTGAGGAACGCGTGCGTGACCCGTCGAAGAGACGATACACGGTTGGCACTCCGGCTTGCATCAGCGCGTCGGCGTGCGCCCGGCCGGTGTCGCGTAACGGATCAATCTCGGCCGAAATGACGGTCGCGGGCGGCAAGTCACGCAGGCCTGCAAATACCGGGGAGGCGAGAGGATCGGACGCAGCGGCAGGACTGGGAAGGTAATACTGGGCAAACCAAAAGAGCGCGGCGCGGTTCAGCGGTCTGGCATCGGCATATGCCAGCGCTGAGGGGCGGTCTGTGCCGCTCACCAGGTCGGAATATGGGTATACAAGTAGCTGATATACAGGCAGCGGGGCGCCGCGGTCGCGCGCCAGAAGCGTGACCGCGGCAGCAAGGCTGCCGCCCGCGCTCTCGCCGCCGACCGCAACCCGCGAGGCATCGCCATTGATGGCGGCGGCGTTGCCGAGCACCCACTGGTACGCCGCGAATGCGTCCTCGGGTGCCGCTGGGAACGGGTTTTCCGGCGCGAGTCGATAGGCAACCGAGACCACCACACAGGTTGCGGCGTTGGCCAGCGCCCGGCAGGAGGCGTCCACACATCGAGGTTGTGGATAACGAAGCCGCCGCCGTGGAAGTACACCAGCACCGGAAATGGAGCCTGCCCCGCGGCCGGCGTGTAGATGCGAACCAGGGTGCCGTCGCTCCCCGGTCCACCCGGAACGATGCGGTGACTGATCGAGCCGACCGGTTCCAGCGCGGGTCGCCCTTGCTGCGCTAACACCCCCCGCACGGCGTCGGCGAAGGACGGCAGTTCACGCGCCTGCCGGGGGGTGAGCATTTCGATCGGCAGCGGCCTGAGGGCAGCGAACTGATCCAGAACCGCCTGCATCTGGGAATTGGGCTGATATGGTGCGGCCTGCTTCGTGGAGGCGCTCACCGGCGCACCAACCATCCTTGCATGCACGGAACTGGCCGGCCACGGCCGTGTCGATAGAGTCCCGCGAGGTGGTGTAAATCAGGGGCCTTGACACCGAGGGCCGCCGGGGCGTTTCCCTGCAGGTGGGTAAGCCGCTCCACGGGGCAGCACCGGG
>CALFMN010000051.1 GCA_937879875.1 uncultured Chloroflexota bacterium
CAGCCCCGCCGGCAGGCGCGGACCGCTGGCGCCGGCGCAGCGCCGCCGCGGCTGGACGCGCGGCTGGCGACGGCAGCGCGGCGCGGGCGGCCGGCCGGCGCGCCGGCGCGCCCCGCGCCCCCGGGCCAGCGCCGCCGCGGCCCACCAGGGCAGCCCGCCAGCGCTGGGCAGGCGCCCGCCGGCGCAGGCCGCGGTGCGGGCGCGACCGGCGCTGGTCGCGCAGGGCGCCGCCGCTGGGCGAGACGGGGCCAGCGCAGCACCGCCGCGAAGGCTGGGTGGTCAGCCCCCGGGTCGCCCGACGGTGGTTCCTGAGGTCTCCACGCGCTCCGGCCTTACGGCCGAATCCGGGCTAGGAGGACGAGCGCGATCGCGGCCATCGACAGGATCGCGCCGGCGGTGCCTGCCCAGATCACCTCCGGCGTCAGCACGGCAAGCCCGCGCCGGGCATGATCGCCGTTGTGCAGGAGGAAGCCGACCAGAAAGATCACGGCGGCCGACCGCAGCAGCCGATCGTCGCGATACCGCCTGATGCCCCGCGCCGTGGGGATGGATCGCGTGGTCTCCTGATACGCCATCTCGCTGACCTCACGGCCCGGTTCGCTGCCATTGACCTCGACGCGGAGCGAATGGGGTGCCCCTGGTCCAGGTATTGCGCGCAGGGAATCGAATACGCTGATGCGGCGGACCCACGTACGAGCGTGCATCGGCAGCCCAGCGTATCGTTCCCCTCGCTCTCTCGTGGTGAAGGCGTCGGCCATGCCGTCACGGCTGGCGCTTACCCCGCACCATCGCGAGCTTCGTCCACTGCCCCACCAGCGCCGTCGGCGCGTCGTCCCAACTTACCACCCCCGTCGTCACGGGTGTGGGGTCGAACCGGCCGGACCGCACGAGGTCGAGCATCTCGGGGATCACGGTGCGGGCATGAACCCGTCCGGTGCGTACGGTCACGCCGCAGGAGATCTGAAACGGCACGATCACCTTCTGGCCGGGTAGGATGCTGCGGACTTCCTCGCCGACCGCTACGACCTCGGCGATAAACCCATGCCTGAACGGGAAGGGCCCCTGGAAGGCGGGGTGACCGCATGGGATGCCGCGGTCGAGGTCGCACGTGGCGACGGTTTCTGGATGCGACCGCCGAGCTTTTTCGGCGGCAGGGCTACGCGGGCACCGGCTTGAAGCAGATCGCCGCCACTGCCGAGGCTCCGTTCGGCTCGCTCTACCACTTCTTCCCGGGCGGCAAGGAACAGCTAAGCGAAGAGGTCATCCGGACCGCGGGGAGGATGTACTTCGGGCTGTTCGAGGCGATCATGGCTGCTGCGCCCGATGTCGGGACCGGCGTGCGGGACTTCTTCGCGGGTGCCGCGGCCGTGCTGCGCCAGACCGACTTCGCCGACGCCTGCCCGATCGAGACGATCGCCCTCGAGGTTGCCAGCACCAACGAGACGCTTCGGCTGGCAACGGCCGATGTCTTCGAGAGTTGGATCAGCGGCGCCGCCCGCTCCTTTGCCAATGCCGGGATGCCGCCGGGCAGCGCCCGCGAGGTCGCCATCGCCCTGATCGCCGGGCTCGAAGGCGCGTTCGTGCTCTGCTGCGCCATGCGCACAACCGAAGCCCTCGACATCGCCGGCGCCACTGCCGCCGCGCAGGGTCGCCCGAACCTGCGCGGCAGCGCCTGAGCGGCCGTGACTGTGCATCGCCGCACCGAAGCAATGACTCCAGCCGACCCATAAGTTGCAGCGAGCGAAGCGATCGGCAGACGTCGGCGCTGAGCGACCGAACGCTGGACCGGAGATCAGCGTAGCCTGTTGAACAGGGCGGTTCCGGCTGTGCGGAAGGCCACGGCTTCGCTTCGTTCGCGGCAACCTGGCCTCGCTCACGCGGGACACGTGCCGACGGGGCGCTGAATCGGCGCTGCACGAGCGCGAGGGAAGCGTTCGGCAGGCTGCCGTCGGCCGATCCGGCGCGCAGCCAGGCATCAGGTGGTTTGCGGTGGCAGGCGGCGGTGCCAGTCGGTGCGCTGCTGGTAGGCATCTGCCACGGCCAGAACGGTGTTCTCCGCGCCCGCGCGGCCGACGAACTGGATCGAGGTGGGCAGACCGCGCTCGCCGAAGCCGTTGGGCACGCAGACCGCGGGGAGCCCGGCGACGTTGCCCGCGGCGCCCAGCCCATCGCCGCCGGCGCGACGCAGGCTCTTGCTGAAGGACTCGGAGATCGGGCTGGCGACGGTGCGCGTGCCGGGCGCCAAGATCGCGTCGTACCGGGCGAACAGCGCGTCCATCTCGCGCTGTACATGGCTGCGAATGCGCAGGGCACGCAGATAGTCGCGCGCGGGCAGCGCGGCGTAGGCGAGCGGATTGATGCGGTCTTCCGGCGCCGTGAGCCCGGCCGCGCCGCCGGCCAGCAGGAAGTCGTCGAAGGCGCTTGAGGCTTCGGCGCGGATGATCGTCATCGCCACGGCATCGTACGGCAACTCGGGCAGCGCGATCTGCTCGATCGTGCCGAAATCGCGCAGCACGCCGAGCGCGGCTTCAAAATTCGCGGCCACTTCGGGTTGGGTGCTGGCCGTGGCGTTCTCCAGCACGGCCAGGCGGAAGCCCTCGTGCCGCTGCTGCTCCGGCTGGTAGCGGTAGGGCCAATCCAGGCTGGTTTCGTCGGCGGGATCGCGGCCGGCGATCGCGTCGAGCACGAAACCGCAGTCGTCCGCCGTGCGGCACATGGGGCCGAGCTTGTCCATCGTCCAGCAGAGCGCCATCGCACCGTGGCGGCTAACGCGGCCGTAGGTCGGGCGCAGGCCGGAGACGCCGCAGAAGGACGATGGCGTGACGATCGAGCCCCACGTCTCCGAGCCGATCGCGAAGGGCACGGCTCGCGCCCCGACGGCCGAGCCGGAGCCACTGGAGGAGCCGCCGCTCCACGCGTCTGGATTCCAGGGCGAGAGGCCGGGGCCGGTGATGCTGGCGTCGGGCTGGTCGTAGCCCATGCCGCCGGCCAGCTCGACCATGCCGAGCTTGGCCACGAGCACCGCGCCCGCCGCCTCAAGCCGTGTGGCGATCGTGGCGTCCCGCGCGAAGACCTGATCCTTGAACGGCACGGCGCCGAACGTGGTGGGAATGTTGGCCGTCGCGACGAGGTCTTTGAGGCCGTAGGGAACGCCGTGCAGCGGGCCGCGATCGTGCCCCGCTGCCAGCTCGTCCTCGGCTCGCCTGGCCTCGCGCAGCGCTCGTTCCGGTGTGAGCCGAACGACGGCGTTGAAGCGCCGCCCGACCGTATCGAGCCGGTCAAGGTAGTATTTCGCCAGCGCGGTGGGCGAGGTCTCGCCCGCGCGCAGCATCGCGCCGAGGTCGCGCAGCGAGGCGAGTGCGAAGGTGGCGTCGTGGCTCGGCATCGAGGCTGGTTCCTTGCTCTCCATTGGATGCGAGACGCGGTGCGGGCGCACATCGCCGTCGCCCCAACTCCGCACGGTCGAATGTCGGAGGGACGCGCAGACATGCACCCGGCCGATGTGCAAATCCGAGGATAAACGGGCCGCGGGGCTAGAGGCTGGCGCCGATCTTGTTCATCGTGGTGCCGCAAACGGGGCACTTGCCCTGAACGGCCGGCTTGCCGTTCTTCATCGTCACCTGCTTGGCCTGCGACATCTCGCGCTTGGCCCGGCACTTGACGCAATACGCTTCCACGAACGTCCTCCTCGTGTGCTGTGCGGGTGAACCGCCCGCTGCCACTCGGCCGCGCGACGCCTCCCGACACAGTACTCTCGCGTGGCGCTTGCCGCTATCCCTGTGCGCGGCCCCCTCCCACTGCCGGCGTGAAGACTTTATGCGG
The DNA here is from genome assembly GCA_937879875.1 of uncultured Chloroflexota bacterium. GTDB lineage: Bacteria > Chloroflexota > Dehalococcoidia > CAUJGQ01 > CAUJGQ01 > CALFMN01. The sequence goes on from CALFMN010000051.1 coordinate 3,823, forward strand.
CCGCCATCGCCCGTGCAGAGCATCATAACGCAGCAACGCGGTAAACGCGCCCGTCCGATCGTATGCTCTGCACAGGATTTCATCTGATACTTGCGATGTAGGCAGGACAGCGCCGTCCGGATCACGCCCGTGGCGCACGGCTGCCACGTCTGCCTCGTCCAGCACGACCGCCGGCAGGCCTTGAGCGGCCCGATCCGGCGGCAGCAGCCGTGCTTCGAGCAGTGCCCGCCCGCCGCGTTCCAGATCAGCCAGCGTTACCGCCTCCGCCAATGAGAGGCCGCCGCTGCTCGTGCGCCGCAGCGCCGTCAGGTGCGCGGCCGAACCAAGCGCGAGGCCGAGATCGTGCGCGAGACTGCGGATGTAGGTGCCGCTGCCGCAGGTGACGTGCAGATCGATCTCGGGCGGGGCGAAGCGCAGCAACACGATCGCGGAAATGGTGACCGCGCGCAGCGGCGCCTGAACTGCCTCGCCGCGGCGGGCCAGCGCGTACAGCGGCCGGCCGTCGCGCTTGATCGCGCTGAAGGCGGGCGGGCGCTGCTGAATCGTGCCGGTGAAGGCAAGCAACGCCTCGCGCAGCGCGGCTTCGCCGACGTGCTGCCACGGCGCCTCGACCGTGACCTCGCCCTCGGCGTCGTAGGTGTTGGTGGCGGCGCCAAGGCGTACGGTCGCTTCGTAGGTCTTGCCGCCTTTGGCCAGGTACTCCAGCAGCCGTGTCGCCATACCCAGGCCGAGTGGCAGCACGCCCGTCGCCAGCGGGTCGAGCGTGCCACCGTGGCCGACCTGACGCTGGCCGGCGATGCGCCGCACGCGCGCCACGACGTCGTGCGAGGTCCAGCCCTGAGGCTTGTCCACGACGAGGATGCCGTGCAGCTCGGCCGGTCGGCGCACCGGCTCAGCCCTCGGTCTCGACATTGGCGATGCCGATCGTGCGGTAGAAGCTCGCATCCAGCGTGGGTTTGCGGCCATGCTCGGGGTGCCGCGCGGCGATTTTGGGGTCGCGCAGCAGATCCCAGGCGGAAGCGTAGGGGCGGTGCGTCATGAGAAAGAGCTGGCCCGCGAGCGGGTCGAACACGGTCCACGAGCCCATGATGAACAGCTCGCAGACGGCGTGGAAGGCGGGCGCGTCTGGCGGCTCGCGGTACAGCAGGCAGACGCGCGAGGCGAGCCCTGCGGCCTGTGCCAACAGCGCCAGCAGCCGCGCCCGCTCAAGCGGTGTTGCCCCGCCGGAGGCCAGGATCGCCTCCTCGGCGCGGTCGCGGCCATCGAAGTCGATCGCCCGCAGCCGCGCCAGCGCCCGATTCAGCGCCGTAGCACGGGCCAGGCCTGGCCGGGCGTCCCCTGCCAACTCGCGTACCGCCGCGTCCAGTTCGGGCCGGGCGCCGGTGCGTAGCTGCGGCTCTATTGGCGTGAACTCGCCGCCGGAAGGGCGTCGCGTCACCTCTGTCGTTGGGCTGACGCCGAAGCGGGCGTAGAGCAGCGTCGATTCGCCGCCGTAGAGGCGCGGCATCGTTTCAGGTGTCAGCAGGAGCTGGCGGTCGAGCAGGCGCGCGTCGCGCCCGCCGGGCGCCAGACGCTGGCGCAGCGCGACAGCAGGCTCGGCGTGCGCCGCCGCTTCGCTCATGCGTCTCCTGCCGGAGCATCGTGCTCGTGGGCGACCTGGTCGAGCAGGGCGCTCATGCGTGCGCCCTGCTCGATCGAGGTATCCGGCCAGAAGGCGAGTTCGGGCACGATGCGCAGCGATTCGAGCCGGTCGCGCAGGGCATGGCGGATGAAACGCGCGCCGGCGTGGAGCGCGGTCAGCGAGGAGGCGCGCTCCTCGTCCGTGCCGAGCACGCTGACGAAGACGCGGGCGTGGCGGAAGTCGGGCGACGTTTCCACGGCGGTGATCGAGATCAGGCCGCCGAGCCGCGGGTCCTTCAGTTCCCGCTGCACGATGGCGCTGATCTCCTCACGCAACAGTTCATTCACCCGTTCGGAGCGTCGAGTCATGCTGGCTCCCTAGCGGGGCGTAGGGCAGAGGGCGTAGGGCGAAGGGCGCGGGAAGGAATTTCGGGTGTAAGGTGCAAAGGCGGCGCGACGGGTGGTTCGCGAACCGCCCCTACCGGAGATTGGAGGGCGCTCCCGCGGCCGGTGCTTTTCCCCTACGCCCTACGCCCTGCGGCCTTCGCGCTACGACTGCCGCTCGCGGTGGTAGAACTCGATCACGTCGCCGATCACGAAGTCGTCCCAGCCGTCGAGCGTGATGCCGCACTCATAGCCGGTCGCCACTTCGCGCACGTCCTCCTTGAAGCGCTTGAGGTTCTCGACGCGGCCTTCGAAAACCAGCTCGCGGCCGCGGCGGATGCGGGCGCCAGCCGAGCGCACGGCCTTGCCGTCCGTGATGTAGGAACCGGCGATGGTGCCGTAGCGGCTGATGCGGATGAGCTGCCGCACCTCGGCGTGGCCGTCGACCACCTCTTCATAGACCGGCTCGAGCATGCCCTTGAGCGCGTTCTCGATGTCTTCGATAGCGTGATAGATCACGTCGTACTGCTTGATCTCGACGTGCTCGGCTTCGGCCTGGCGCCGGGCGCCCTGTTCCGTGCGCGTATTGAAGCCGAGAATCACACCCTTCGCCGCCTTGGCCAGCATCACGTCCGACTCCGTGACCGTGCCGGTGGCGGCGTGGATCACTTTGACGCGCACCTGCTCGTTGCTGACGCGCTCGAGCGCGTTCTTGATCGGCTCGATGCTGCCCTGCACATCGGTCTTGAGCACGACGTTCAGCTCTTTGACCTTGCCGGCCGTAATTTCCCCGAAGAGCGTGTCCAGTGTCACGGCGCCGCTCGGGCCTTCCGCGGCGGCCGCCGCCTGCTCGCGCTGGCGCCGGTCCACCCAGTCGCGGGCGGTGCGCTCGTCTTCGACGACGGTGACGCGATCGCCGGCCTGCGGCACGCTGCTGAGGCCGAGGATCTTGGTCGGAATGCTGGGGCCGGCGCTGCGCAGCTTGCGGCCGCGTTCATCGAACATCGCCTTGATGCGCCCGTAGGCGGTGTCGCCCGCCACGATCACATCGCCGGGGCGCAGCGTGCCGGTTTGCACCAGCACGGTGGCCACATTGCCGCGCAGCGCCTCTTTCTCCGCCTCCAGCACCACGCCGACGGCCGAGCGGCGCGGATCGGCGCGCAGTTCGAGGATCTCGGCCTGGGCGAGCAGGCTTTCCAGCAGGTCGTCCAGCCCTTCTTTGGTGCGGGCGGAGACGGGGACGGCGATCGTGTCACCGCCGTAGTCCTCGACGGTGACCCCGTAGTTGAGCAGTTCCTGCTTGACGCGGTCGGGGTTGGCGCCGGCAAGGTCGGTCTTGTTGATCGCGACGACGAGCGGCACGCCGGCCGCCCTCGCGTGGTTGATCGCCTCGATCGTCTGCGGCATCACGCCGTCATCCGCGGCGACGACGAGCACGGCGATGTCGGTAACCTCGGCGCCGCGGGCGCGCATGGCGGTAAACGCCTCATGGCCAGGCGTATCGAGGAAGGTGAGGCGCTGGCCATTGATGATGATCGTCGAGGCGCCGATGTGCTGGGTAATGCCGCCGGCCTCACCCTCGGTGACGCGCGTGTTGCGCACGGCGTCAAGCAGGCTGGTCTTGCCGTGGTCGACGTGGCCCATGATCGTGACGATCGGCGGGCGCGGTTCGAGGTGCTCGCTCGTTTCCACGACCTTGCGGCTGGAGGCGAGTTGCGCCTGCACGGGCGGCGGCGCCGTCTCCTGCGGCTCGAAGCCGAAGTCCGAGGCGACGATCGCGGCCGTATCGAAGTCGATCGACTGGTTGACGGTCGCCATCACGCCGTTCTTCATCAACTCCTTGATGACTTCGACGGGATTGACGCGCATCCGATCCGCCAGTTCTTTGACGGTGAGGGCGCGTGGCAGATCGATCGGCCCGCGGTCTTCCGGTGGGCCGGCCGGCGCTTGTGGGGTTCGGGTAGTCATAACGATGACCTCCTTGATGAGCCGCTCAACCAGGTTCGGGGGCTGGTTACACCGCTCCCAAACGGCGGCTGGATTTGGGAGCGGTGCGTGCTCCCAAACGCCGGAGGCGGCATAGCGGCGGCCCGCGAGACCCGCGGGCCGGGCATGGCGCGAGCGCGGCCACACCTGGCCGCGCGTTTGCCGGAGCCGGGCTGCGCCAGGCTCTGGATGTTCTACTCGGGGTGCGGGCTATCCGGAGCGAGCGTGGCGGCGTGCGCCTGCAGGCTCTGGAAGTCCTCGTCGGAGACGGTCGTTTTCAGCGCGTTGCCCAGGCGCTGCCGCAACCCGGGCGCACGCCAGCAGGCGGAATCGTCGCAGAGATAGGCGCCACGTCCCGCCTGCTTACCGGTTGGATCGAGGCGGACGCTGCCCTCCGGCAGCCGAACGAGCCTGACGAGGGCCCGCTTCGCGGTCGTCGTGCGGCAAACGACGCACGTCCGCTGCGGCAGATGCCGGGGAGGAAGCGGCTGACGCCGGGCCGGTGTGCCGGACGGCGCGCTCGCCAGGGAACCGCGCGGCCCCCTGGCGGGCTTATCGCCTCTTCGTGAGGTACTGGTACTCGTCGTACTCTTCCTCTTCCACCTCTTCAACATGGCCACGCTTGCCCTTCTTGGGCTTCGTCGCCGACTCGAGCAGCTCGATCTCATCACGCTGCTCGCCGGGCTTCTTGTGCTTCTGCTTCTTGCCGCTGCGTCCGCCTTCCGGCCGTACGGGCTCCGCCACCGGCTGGCGAATGTTCAGGTCTTCGGCGAAGCGGATGCCGCCGGGCGCCGCGGGCCGCCCCATCGGCGGCGCCACCGCGGCGACACGCATCGGCTCCGGCTCGGCGAAGGGCCGCGCCGGTTCCGGCGTCTCGAACGGCGAAAGCGGCTGCGGCACGGCGGCCGGTTCGGTGACGACGATCGCTGCGGGCCGTTCGATCTCGCGCTCTTCGCCGGCAGGCCCCGGCTCGGCCACGATCGCCGCCTCGGGCGGCATTTCGGCCAGCCGTTCCTGCTCGGCCGCGGTCTGGCTGCGGATGTCGATGCGCCAGCCGGTGAGCTTGGCCGCGAGCCGCGCATTCTGCCCTTCTTTGCCGATGGCGAGCGAAAGCTGACGGTCGGGCACGACCACAGAGGCGGTGTTGTCGTCTTCGGTAACGGAGACGCTGACAACCTGCGCCGGGCTGAGCGCGTTCGCCACGAAGCGCTCGGCCTCCGGATCCCACTGCACCACGTCGATACGCTCGCCGCCCAGCTCGTTGACGACGTTCTGAATGCGGATGCCGCGCAGGCCGACGCAGGCGCCGACCGGATCGACGCCTTCTTGCCGCGCCCAAACCGCGACTTTGCTGCGGAAGCCGGCCTCGCGCGCGATCGACTTAATCTCAACTGCCCCGCGGAAGATCTCGGGCACTTCCAGCTCGAACAGCCGCTTAATCAGGTTCTTGTGGGCGCGGGAGACGATGACCTGCGGTCCCTTTGTTTCCTTGCGCACTTCGGCGACGTAGACCTTGAGCCGCTGGCTGGGCTGATAGTGCTCGGTGCGCACCTGCTCCGGCGGCGGCAGCAGCGCCTCGGTCTTGCCGAGATCGATGTAGACGCTGCGATGGCCGCCGCTGCCCTCGATGCGCTGGACGGCGCCGGAGATGATGTCTCCCTCGCGGCCGGCGTACTCCTCGAAGACGACCTCGCGCTCGGCGGCGCGCAGGCGGTCGAGCACGACCTGCTTCGCCGTCTGCGCGGCGATGCGGCCGGCAGGCTTCGCCGCGACCTCGAAGTCGATGTCGTCGCCGATCACCGAGCCGGGGCTCAGGGCGCGCGCTTCTTTCAGGGTCAGCTCGATCTTCGGATCGGTGACCTCGTCGACGACGGTGCGGCGGCTGAAGAAGTGCGCCGTGCCCGTGTTTGGATCGATCTTGACGACGATGTTGCCCGCGCTCGCCTGGTCCTTCTTGTAGGCCGAAGCGAGCGCGGCCTCGACCGCGTCGAAGACGACTTCTTTGGGAAGGTTCTTCTCCCCCGCCAGCTGCGCGATGGCCAGCAAAAAGTCGTTTTTCATGCCCGGCTATTCCTCCCCGAGGGACACCGCCCTCGCCGCCGGGCCGGCGTGCGAAGGCCAACAAAAAAGTGGGGGGAACCCCACTTCAACACTGCTCCCCTGACAGCGCTTATGGTAGCATCCGCCGCCGCCGAGCGCAACGCGGGCGTGGAGCATCGAACCCCGCCGCGGCCTAACCCCGCCGCGCGTACACGCGCGTCTCCCTTCCCCACAGGGGAAGGGTTGATTTCAAGGTCGACCGATCGTCCCTGGAAAACCCCTTCCTCATAGAAAGGGGAGAGCCGGGCGCTTGCGCGAGGGAGGGGTAGGCGGCGTGCGTTGATCGCGCTCCAGCCCGGTGCTACGATCGCACTGGATCACAGCGCGCCGCGGGGGAGAGCCGATGCCCAGCCGGTTGCTGCGTGACGAGCTTCGCCGGGCAGCGCCGGGCCGTCCCAGCGCTTTCACGCTCGGCACGTTCGACGGCGTTCACCGCGGCCACCAGTTCCTGATTCACCTGCTGGAGCAGCGCGCGGCGGCGCGCGGCCTGGCCGCCGGCGTGATCACGCTGCATCCACACCCGCTCACCGTCGTGCGGCCCGGCACCGAGGTCACCTATCTGAGCAGCCTTGAGGAGCGCATTGAGCTGCTGACGGCGCTGGGGGTGGAAACGGTCGCGCCGGTGACCTTCAGCAGCGAGGTTTCGCAGATCGGCGCCGATGAGTTCGTGCAACTCATGGTCGAGGAACTGGAACTGCGTTTTCTGCTGATCGGGCCGGACTCCGCGCTCGGCCGCGGGCGCGAGGGCTCCGGCGACCGGCTGATCGCGATCGGTGCAGCGAAGGGGGTTGAGGTCGAGTTCGCGCCGGTGGAGAGCGAGGACGGCCACAAGCTCGGCTCCTCGGACGTGCGCGCGGCGCTCGCCGAGGGCAACATCGCGCGGGTCAACTATCTGCTGGGCCGGCGCTTTTCGCTGCGCGGGCCGATCGTGCGCGGCGCCGAGCGCGGCCGCACGATCGGCTTTCCCACGGCGAACCTGGCGATCGCGCCCGATCGCGCGCTGCCCGGCTTCGGCGTGTTCGCCGCCTGCGGCTACGTGGACGAAGGCGTTTTCCCCGCGGCCGTGAACATCGGCCGCCGCCCGACCTTTGACAACGGTGCGCCGACGATCGAGGCGCACCTGCTGGAGTTCAGCGGCGACATTTATGGCCATGAACTGCGGCTGGAGTTCGTGCAGCGACTGCGCGGCGAGGTGAAGTTTGACAGCATCCAGGCGCTGATCGATCAGATCGCGCGGGACGTTGCCGCCACCCGCGCCGTCGCGGTCTGCGCCTGAGCGCGCAGCGGCGACATATTTCGCACACAACTGCGGCGGGTCAAGCCGCCTGCATCATCACAGCGCTGCGCGCCGTTGGCGTCATGCAGCCGGGCAGTTCTCATTTCCTCCACTGCCCACTGCCCACTGCCCACTGCCGCGGCCCGAAGGGCTGCTTCATGGATTCAGATTTTCAGCTCGATATCTCCGAAGTGCGCAAACACCTGGACGAAACCCAGGTGGTCGGCTTCTTCTTCCCTTTCCTGCGCCAGACGCTGCTGCTTGACACGCGCGCAAATGCCAGCGATGGGCCGCTGGTGATCGTCACACCGATGGTGCAGTCGGTCGAAGAACGGATGCGCAGCCTGCGCAAGCTGCGCCCGCGCTTTCCCCGGCCGGAATCGATGACCCTCATCCCCTGGCCGAAGTTTGTCGACTCGCTCGAACGGCTGGGTGTCTTGCAGATGATCGAAGAGCGCATGGCCGCGATCGGCGGCGAGGCCGTGCGCACCCGCTGCCGCGAGGCCTTCGCCGAGTTGCGCCGCACCGAGCGCCTGCAGGTGCGCCAGGCGATCAGCGGCGAGGGCTACGAAACGCTGTGGGCGAAGGAACCGGGAACCGGGAGCCGGGAACCGTGAGTGCCAGGGCGCCGGTGCTGTGCGGGGCGCGGGTGACACTGCGCCCGGCGCGGCCGCGCGACCGGGCCGATCGCCTGGCCTGCGGACGCGATCCGGAGATGGTGGCATGTTCGGGGGCGCCGCTGCGACGCCCGCCGCGATGACCGAGGCCGATGTCGAGGTCTGGTACCGTCGCTTTGCCCGTGACCCGCTCGGCTGGGTGATCGAGGCGCAGGGCCGTTGCGTGGGCAACACGTTTCTGCACTCGCTCGACGAACACGATCGCCACGCCACCTTCGCGATCGGCATCTTCGATGCGACGCTCTGGAGCCAGGGGCTCGGTACGGAGGCGACGCGCCTCGTGCTGCGCCACGCCTTCGACAAGCTGCGGCTGCATCGCGTCGAACTGCGCGTGCTCGAATACAACGCCCGTGCCATCGCCTGCTACCGCAAGTGCGGCTTCATCGAAGAAGGCATCGAGCGCGAAGATGCGCTGATCGACGGCCGCTGGTACAGCGATCTGCGCATGGGCATTCTGGAGCACGAGTATCGCGCGCTCGGCCCTCAATCCCCCGTCCCCTTTCCCCCAATCCTGGGGGAAAGGGGCGATCCCGGGTTGGAGCGATCCGGGGCGATGTGCGGTTAGGGCGTGTCTGAATAATCGACGGGCGGCCGTAGCCCGCATTGGATTGCCGGTTTCGGCGGCCCCTCCCACGCGTGGCGAGGGTGAGAAGAGGCCTCACGACCAGCCACGGAACGATGGTTCGAACATTTTTCAGACACGCTCTAGTAGCTAGTCAGCGAGGGTCTGTCGGTTATGGCAAGCGTCTGGCATGCT
>CALFMN010000052.1 GCA_937879875.1 uncultured Chloroflexota bacterium
GGTACGGACCGTGCCGCAGTGTGCGTACGGAGAAGATCGCGCAGCAGATGGCAAAATAGGCCGCGCCGGCGATCAGACCCAGCACCGACCACTCGTAGCCGAAGACGCGCGAGGCGACGAGCCCCACGGCCACGTCGATGCAGAGGCCGGCCACGAGCCAGCGCACCACCAGCGCCAGACGCGAGAGGCTTTGCAGGAAGATCGCATAGAACAACCCGGCGGCGAAGAACAGGTAGCCGATGCCGCCGAACAAAAAGACGCGCTGCACCACCGGATGCGCGAAGACCGCGCCCGAGCCTTGCAGATGCGCCGTCAGCTCCAGTCCGCCGTAGACCAGTGCCAGCGAGCCGACGCCCGCCGCGAACAGCAGCGCCGCCTGCTGCAAATACAGCTTGCGGAAGGCGCGTGCGAAGCCGGCATCGTCGCTGGCGTTTGTGGAGGCGGCCACCGGCAGGAGCCGCTCACCGAACGTGCGGATCGTCTGCTCGAAGACCGAGGTCGAGAGCAGCAGCACCAGCAGCGCCCAGTCCAGCCCCGCCTCGTAGTCGCCGCGGAAGGCGATGTGACGCCCGCCCGGCAGCGGCCCCGCCGTCCAGGCGACGATACGGTCGGCAAAGAGAAACGCGTAGTAGCAGAGGCCGTAGAGCAGCACAGGCCAGCTACGTGCCATCAGTGCCCGCGGCTTGAGCAGCGGCACGCGCCGCAGCGCCGGCGGCGTGCGCTTCGCCCAGCGCTGCAAGCGCCAGGCCGTGAGCCCATTCAGCACCGCCCAGACGGCGAACAGCCCCACCCACTGCGCGTAGACCAGCGGCACGCCCAGCAGCTCGCGCAGCAGCGCGACGATGCCCACTGCCGCGATCGTCACCGGCGACACGAGCCAACGCAACCGGCACATATCGATGCCGGCAATCGCGAGCCAGAACAGCGAGAGCAGTGCGCCGTAGCCCAGCAGCAAGAGGCCATCCTTGCCGCCGGACGTGCTCCAGATCGAGGTGGCGACGGCGACCGACGGGATCGAGACGAGGATGCCCACGCCGGTGATGCGCTCGACCTCGCGTCGCATGAGAAAGGCGTTGTTGTACTGGCGGTAGTAGCCGCCGCGCCGCGCGATCGTCTGCACGAACGGTGCAGTGAGCAAGAGGCTCAGCAGCGTCGCCAGCGCCACGACGGTCGCCTGGCTGTTGGTGAAGCCGCCGGAGGCCCACAGCGAGTAGCCAAGCACGACGAAGCAGAGGATCTGCGCCGAAGCCGGCACCATGTAGGCCAGCCCCACGCTGTAGCGCTTCGCAAAGCGGACGAACAGTGCACGGAAGGACGCGTGCACAGATGGCGGACTCGGCCGGGTCGCCTCTGGCAGCGGCACGGACGGCAGCACGGCGTCGCCCAGGGCGAACAGGTTCGGATAGCCGAACCTCTCCCGCGCGTCCACGTCGCGCAGGCCGCTGCTCTCCAGCAGCGCCGTGACGGCGAGGCTGTCGAAGCATTCGGCGCGGCGGCCGGCGATCTCGTCGATCAGCGGCTGCAGCTCTCCGTGCTGGCTGGCGGGTGCCACCGATTCCACGTTCGGCTCGGCAGCCGGCCGGCTCGTGCCCGGTTCGAGCCGCGGCGCGACGGCCGGGGCGATCGGATCCGCGTGCTCGCCGCTTGCCAGCGCAACGGCCGGGCTGCCCGCACGGCGCGCCGAAGCCGGATGCTGTGCCTCGGGCGGCCCGCCCTTCGTCGTCGCCGTGCGCATCCTGGCTGTCGTTTCTGCGGTCATGCCGCCGCCAGCTCCAGGCCGGCCGTGCTGTTCTGTTCGCACACCACCTCGTTGTACAGATCCAGATACTGCTGCGCCGCCAGGTCGGTGCGGAAGCGTGCCATCACCTGCTCGCGCGAGCGCCGGCCCAGCGCCAGCCGCCGCACCGGGTCGGTCAGCAACTCGACCATGCCGCGGCCCAGCGCCTCGGGGTCTTTGGGCGGTACGACCACGCCGAAGCCTTCGAGGGCCTCGCGCACGCCGCCCACGTCCGTGGCGACGACGGGCCGCTCGCAGGCCATCGATTCGAGCACGGTGTAGGGGAAGCCTTCAGAGATGCTGGAGAGCACGGAGATGTCGCCCTCGTTGTAGATCTCGGCGGGGCGGCTGTGAAAGCCGCCAAGCGTGAACGTCTCTTCCAGACCCAGCTCGGCGATCCGCGCCCGGCAGCGCTCGGTGTAGGCCGGGTCGGCGTTGAGCGAGCCGTAGACACGCACCAGCAGGTTCGGCACCGCGCGCTTCGCCACTGCCGCACCGTCGATCATCGTGAGGATGTCCTTGATCGCGGTGACACGCGCGGCGGCGACGACCGTCGGCCGGTTCGCGATCTCGGCCGGCTTCGGGCCAGGGTGAAAGACCTCGGGGTCGACGCCGTTGTAGATGACGCGCAGCCGTTCAGGCTCGACGCCGAGCCGGCCCTCCCAGCGCGCGTTGAAGGCGCAGACGGGCGCGACGACGTCGGCCTCGAAGAAGCAGAGGCGCGAGGCCAGCGAGGAGAGGCCGATCAGCAGGCGCTTCAGGAACCAGGACATCGGCCCGGGCGAGACGCTGATATAGCGTTCGCGCATGTAGACGCCGTGCTCGGTCAGCACGAAGGGGATGCCGTGCTCGCGCTTCGCGATCACGCCCATCAGCGCGACGACGCTCGCCAGCGTGGCGTGCATGATCTCGACGTCGGGCACGGGCGCGGCGATCGGCGCAAGGATGTTGTGCAGCCAGCGCAGCCCCATCGCCAGGTCGAGCACCGATGGCTCAGGCCGTGCGGCCAATGCCGCGTCGGCGCGGATCTGCGCCAGCACGCGCTCGCGGAAGCAGGCCCACGTCTCCGGCCGGCGGAAGGCGGTCGTGTAGTCGAAGCGCTGGAACCAGAGGTGCAGTGTCAGTACGGTTTCGACGTCGCCGGGCTGGACCGTGTCGGGCCGCAGGATCAGGTCGAGCAGCCGGCCGAAGGCGTCCAGGAACGGGCGCAGGTTGGCGGGCCGGCGCGTCGCCGCCTTGCGGCCGAAGTAGCCGGGGCCGGTCACTGCCGGCTGGATGTACTCGGTCACGTCCTCGGTGCACCACTGCGGCATCTGGATCACACGGGCGCGGTTGGGCGTGGGCGTGTAGATCTCGTTGGCGATCGTGTCGCCGGTGACGGCGTAGATCGAGAACTCGACCTCGCGCAGTTGCTGGCAGAGGATGTGGCACCAGGTGCTGACGCCGCCGTCGACGTAGGGATACGTGCCCTCCGTCAGCATCGCCACGCGCAGCGCGGGCCGGTGAGCAGCGCGCTGCGCACGGCCCGCCGCGCCGGCGAACGCCCGCTCGGCGCGCCGCTGCGACCTGCGGGTCAGAGCGGTCAGCTTCATGCACTCTTCCGCGAGCGCGCGCGGCCGCGCTCCAGGTCGATATAGAGCCGGCGGTAGCGCGCCAGCATGCGCTGCCGCGAGAACCAGACGCGCACCCGCGCCTGCCCCGCGGCCGCGGCCGCGGCGTGAGCGTCTGCTTCGAGCAGTTCCGCCGCCGCCCGCGCAAAGGCTGGGGCGCCGCCGCGCACGACGAGGCCCGCGTCCGCGACGATGCCCTCGCAGTCGCCGGCGGTGGCGGCAACTACGGGCACGCCGGCCGCCATCGCTTCTAGCACCGCAAACGGACAGGCCTCTTCGCGGCTGGGCGCAATCAGCAGGTCGGTGCCCGCGAAGGCCTCGGCGCGAGGCACGGGGCCGGTGAAGATCAGGCGATCGCCCAAACCGGCGGTTTCGGCAAGCCGGCGGCAGTGCGCGGCGTAGGCGCGGTCGCCCTCCGGCCCGCGCACCTCGAAGCGCAGATCGGCCCGCGCTTTGGCGAGCAGCGCCGCCGTGCGCACGAAACGGTCGACACCCTTCTCCGGCGAGATGCGCCCGACGTAGACGACGGTCTGCGGTACGCCACCGTCGATCGGTGGCGCCGCAGGCAGCTCGACGCCGTTGTGGATCACCTCGATCGGCGTGCGCCGCGGCGCGAGGCGGCGCTGGTAGACCGTGTTCGCGTGGCTGACGGAGGTAACCCGCGCAGCCTGCGCGTACACGGCGCGGGCGAGGCGCCGGCCCTCGCGGTCCCACATGATCACGCTGGGGTGTCCGCCGTGGCCGCCGCCGTGGTCGCCGCCGTCGCCGCCATCTCCTCCGTGGCCGCCATCGCCGCCGTGACCGTCACCACCGCCATGATTGCCGTTACCGCCGTCGCCGCCGTGGTTACCATTTCCCCCGTCGCCGCCATCGCTATGTCCGCCGTCGAGGCGCAGCGGCTCGGCGCTCGTGCCCAGCCAGGCGATGCCGTGTTCGGTGACGACCAGCGGCGCGCCGGTGGCCTGGCTCAGCGCCACGCCGGCAACGCCGGCTACGCCGCTCGTCGTAGCATGGATCACGGACGGCTGCAGTGTGGCCGCGGCATTCAGCGCCCGCTCGACAACCTCATGCACCGGCGCCGGCACGCAGAGATCGATGAAGCGCACACCAGGCGGCAGCAGCGAAGCGGCGGGCGCGGCCGGCCCTTCGAAGCGCACGCCGAGCACCGTGATGCGCCGCTCGGGCAGGCCAGTGACCAGGTCGTTGATCCAGGTCGTGACGCCGCCGACCGTCCAGGGATAGCCGGCCTCGGTAATCAGCAGAATCTCGCCGTTCATCTCTCTGTCCTCGTACTCCTGTTAGTCGTGCAGAACCGCCGGGTCGATGCGCCGCGCCGCCTCGACCAGCCGCGGGTCGAACTGCGTGCCGCTGCGCTGTGCAAGCATGGTGAGGAAGCGCTCGGCGAAGGGCGGCTGCCCCGGCTCGCTCGTGCGCAGGTCGGCGGCGAACTCCGCCAGCGCCAGCAGTTGGCCGGCGAGCGGCAACTGGTCGCCCGCGGCGCCGTCGGGAAAGCCCCAGCCGTTGAACCACTCGTGCTGCGCCCGCACCGCGCGCGAGACGGGCGCGAACTCGGGCAGCACCTCGAGCAGCGTGGCGCCGAGCGCCGGATGGTCGCGTTCGGCCGCGGCGCCGCTGCCCACCGCCACGGCGGCAAGGCCGACGTCGTGGATCTCGGCCGCCTCGCGTGCGGTCTCGATCGTCTGCTCGTCGGCGCCGGCGGCCCGGCCAAGCGCGACGGTGAACTCGGCCACCCAATCGTGGTGCCGCTCGCCCTGGCTGCCGGAGGCGTCGAGCGCGCCGGCCAGCGCCTTGAGCGAAGCCACGTAGCGGCGGGAGAAGCTGGCGTACTCGCGGCGGCTGTGCAGCAGCAGCGCGATCTGCTCGGCCACGACTTGCAGCATCTCCAGGCCGCGCTCGCTCGGCGCGTTGTGGCTGCCGAACTGGACTAACGCGACGATGCCCTCCAGCTGGCCGCCTTCGACCAGCGGCAATGCGAGGATGCCGGTGGCGCCGGTACGCACCAAAAAGGCGTTGTCGCGCGGCAGCACGATGCCGAACTCGACGTCGATCTCGAACAGGCCGCGCTCCGGGTCCAGGTCGAGACCGGCGCGGAACGTCTTGGGCAGGCCGTGCTCGGCGACGAGCGTCATCACGCCCTGCTCATTGGGTGCGGCGGCGAAGGCGCCCTCGTGGCGTGTGGTCACCGCGGCTACCTGGACCAGCAGGCGGATGAAGTTGAGCGGATCGACCAGGGCGCCCATCACGCGCTCGCGCGCCTCGGCGTTGGCCTGCAAGAGGCGCAGCTCGGCCTGCAGCTCGCCGCGCGTGCGCAGCCGGTCGAGCAGAAAGGCGAGCGGCGCCGCGGCGGCTTCGAGCGCGGCAGCCGTCTCGCGCAACTGGCGCCCTTCGCCGATCGGCCCGCACTCCACCAGCGCCACGACACGGCCGCGCAGCGCTAGCTCCCAGGCGAGCAGCTTCGAGGAGCGGCGCGAGACCAGCTCGCCGTGCAGCACCTCGGCCGCCGGGATCTTGAGCGGCGGCAGATGAAAGAGCACCTCGGAGCCGGCGGGGTCGCCGTCGCGGGCCTGCAGCGTGGGCGGTGCGCCGGCGCCGTCCTCGTGCGGCGTGGCGGCGTCGCTGGGCAGTTGCGGGCCGGCGCGGCGCACGAAAGTGTAGCGACCGCCATCGGCGTCGGGATAGTAGCAGTGCACGACCGCGACGCCGAGCCGCTGGCTGAGGCCGAGCAGCAGCGCGCCAAGCTGGCTATCGACGCTCTCGCGGCTGTCCAGCAGCGCGCTGAAGAACTCCCAGTCCTGCGCCGGGGCGACGTCGGACCGCTGCTGAGCAAAGCGCAGGCGCATGGACCAACAAACTCCGAGCGCGCGGCGGACAGCCTCCGCCCTTCAACGAGTCGCCCGTAGTATGTGTCGCAAGCTTTTCGCAAGGCCATAGGGCACGCCCCTACTTCGCCGTGGATGTGCAGCGAGAGGTCATGAGTGGCGGGGGCGCCGCGAGCGGCAGCGGGCGACGGTAACAGCCGACCAGCACCCGTATTTCTGTACAGGTTTTGAGGTTGACAGCAGGTGACGGATACCCCACACTGCGAGCAATCTGTTGCAGCGATCGTGCACTAATGAATGGTTGTAGCCGAGGGCCGTACGTCGGTAAGGTACGGGCGAACTCTGGCGCTGCTGCAGTAGAGTCCGAAAACGCGTGCAGCCTGCTCTATGCTTGGAGGGTCTCGTGACACCCTGCCGACCGCGGTTGTCGCTCTTGATCGTCCTCGCCGTGTGCTCCGTTGTGCGGCTTCGCGGGTCGGCGGAGGCTGCCTCGGTGACCTATCCGGCTGGCTGGAACCTCATCGCCGCTCCTCCGGGCACGGACCTGTCCGCCGCGCGGAACCCGCTCTATACGCTCCAGCCCGGCGACGTAGACTACGAGCGTGTATCTCCGCGCCAGGTTCACAGACCGGCCTCGGGTATTGGGGCTATTTCGCGTCGGCGGTCACCGCGAAGTTGACAGCTGGGACGCTCGGTCCCTACACCGTCACGGCGCCGGCCGGCCAGTATGTCATGATTGGCGATCCGAACGGCGAGCTGTCCGCGACGGTGAGCGGCAGCGACGACACGCTGACCTACGACCCGTATCCGGCTACCAGCACACGATGACTCTGAGCCCTGGCCAAGGAGCCTGGGCATATTCGCTGAACGGCGGCACGATTACCGTCGCACCTATACCACCAGTAACCACCAGTCCGGCGTTGAAGCTCGTCGAGAATCGGCCGCTGGGTGCGCCGCCCGGTAGGTCGGGCCGCTACACGTACGTGTTCTATGCGAGCGGCATCGATGGACAGTCGGTCCGCCTGGATATTCGCGACGCCCGCCTGACACGGCCGCAGGCAACGCGGCGACGGGAAACGCCTCCGGTGGGTTCAGCAGCGCGGATGACCCGCACCTGCTGCTCGTGTTCGTGCTCGAATCAGCGTCGCCAGGGGACTACGTCGTGACGGTCCCATTAACCAACGGGACTACGCTCACCGCAACTTTTACGCACACTCCAGTTCCGTCGTCTGCCGGCGCCTCACCGACCAACGCGACGGCGACGCCAGCGGCCTCGCCGGCAGCAACTCCTGAAGCCAGCGCTTCGGCCACGTGCATAGTGCAGTTCCTGCAGGGCTACACGCTCATGACAGTACCGTACGATCGCCGCGGCTCTTCGACGTAGCTCGGAGAGTGCGGCTAACGTAGCATCCCTGCAATAGCTGCGACGGCTTGCGACATTCCTGCCCGCCGGGGAAGCCCGATGTGTGTCTCTCACCCTCTCGCCCGCCTCTCGGCTCTGTGCGTGCTCGGCCTCCTGTTGGTTGGCCTGCCCGGCGTCGGCCGGAGGACGGTCGCGAGGGCGACTGCTCCGGGGACATCTGCCCCGGGGACATGGAGTCCAACGGGCAGCATGGCCAGCGGCCGCGACTACCACACGGCGACCCTCTTGCCCAACAGCAAAGTCCTTATTGCCGGGGGCCAGGACTCCAGTGGTTTACCCCTGGCAACGGCGGAACTCTAGGACCCGAGCACCGGTAGCTGGACCGCGACCAGCAACATGACGACGGCCCGCACTGGCCATACGGCTACGTTGCTGCCTAACGGGAAGGTGCTTGTTACAGGTGGCTGCAACGCGAACTGCTTGGTTTCCGGCGTACCGCTGGCATCAGCGGAACTCTATGACCCGAGCACTGGAACCTGGAGCCCCACCGGCAGCACGTCGACAGGCCATGCCAGTCATACGGCGACCCTGCTGCCCAATGGCAAGGTTCTGGCTGCCGGTGGTTGCGGCAGCACTTGCCTCGGGAACGCATCGGCAGAGCTTTATGACCCCGGTACAGGCAGTTGGACGCCCACCGGTAACATGAGGGTTGGTCGCTATAACTATACGGCAACCCTGCTTGCTACCGGGGAAGTGCTCGGATAGTGTGCCGTCAAGTGGTGGCATGGGTTGCCGGTGCGTGGGCGTCGTTCAGGCAGCCAGCGCCGCGGGTGCGGGCGCGAGCGTCGGGGCGGCCGGCTCCCGCAGCGGCCGCCCCGAGGGCGCGCTGCAGTCGTGCCGGCCCACCAGCCACGCGGCGGGCTGCGCGGCGCGCCGGGCGCTGACCAGCCGCAGCACCGCGGCCCGGTTCGGAAAGCTGCCCACGCCCTAGCGGCGCCGCTTCAGCTCTTTGTGCAGCCTCTGTCTCCGGGCTGCAAAGCCCGCCCGTGCAGCTCGGCCTGACCACCGGCCTCTCGCGGCCCTATGCCACCGGCGGGCCGGTGCCGCCGATCCTCACCGGGCAGAATCTCGGCATGACGGTGGCGCTGGGCCAGTCGGCAACGTTCACCGGCAACCTGTCGCTGTTCGGCAAATGGCAGCTGGCGCAGGCGTCGGCGACGATCACCGGAACGAAGGCAACAATTGAGGGCAAACTTACCGCCGGCGTATTCTTTGGCGATGCAACGCTGACCCTGCAATACAATCCTCCCTGCATCACAGGTACTGGCACCGCGCAGGTCAACGTGCCCAGCGTCCACTTCGGATTGCTGAACTTTGATCCGAAGGCAGTGCAGCTCGCCAGCATCAGCATCAGCTCCTGCGGGAACGGCGCCTCGCCATCGTCGGCGGTGTACGACGCGGTGACGGTGACCTCGGATACCGGCGTCATCAGCACGATCGTGCAGGAGCCGGGCGGGCTGCCGGTGACGGTGAGCGTCGATCAGGCCGGCAACACGACCACGATGCCGGGCTGGCAGGCGCCGGTAGGAACCGGTTCCAGCGCTGTGCGCCGCCCCGCGGGCACCGCAACGCCTGCACGGGCCTCTGCGACGCCGACGGCCACGGCTCGGCCGGCGAGCGCATCGGTGACGGCCAGCGCCGTGACGACGATCACCGTGCCCGCGGGGCTGCCCTCCGCCGCGGTCGGCGTCACCTGACAGAGCGGCGATACCGACCTCTCGCTGACCGACCCGAACGGCCAGAGCTACAGCCCGCAGGCGAATGCAAGCCAGTACACGCACCTGGCCAGCCAGTTCGAGGCGTTCTACACGCTGACTTCACCCGCGGCCGGAAGCTGGGCGGTACAGCTCACTAACGCTGGCGGCGTCGGCACCGTGACGCCGGTGCTGCTCGCGCCGGTTGCTGCACCTACCATCAGCCTGAGCCAGGCGAGCCTCAGCAGCGGCAGCCTCGCCGTCACCTACAGCGCCACGACCTTCAATGGCGCCGACACGGTCACGCTTTATCGCAACAGCACGAACAGCACCACGGGCGGCACGCCGATCGTCACCGGCCTGCCGATTGGTGCCAACCAGAGCACCAATTGGAGCGTCGCCTCGAACCTTCCCTCCGGCACCTACTACCTCTACGGAACGATGAACGACGGCTTGAACGCGCCTCTCGCGGCCCTTGCGGCCCAGCCGGTGCAGTGGACCAATCCCAACACGCCGTCGACGCCGACGGGGCTCGCCGTGTCTGCAAAGAACGGCGTGCTTCACGCCAGTTGGCAGCCATCGGCCTCGTCCGGCATCACGGGCTATCAACTTACGCTGCTCAACAGCCAGAACGTCGTCGTCGCGACTGCGGGAACGGGTGGCGCGACCAGTTACGACTTCACCGGCCTGACCACCGGCACGAGCTATGGCGTCCAGGTCGCCGCGCTCACCGCGAGCGGGCTCGCCAGTCCGCTCAGCGCCGCGGTGACGGCACAACTGCCGGCGCCGAGCTTCCCCACGCTTGCGGCACAGTGGTCGGCGAGCGGCACCACGGGTCTGGGCAGCATCGTCGCCTACGGTACGTCGGGGAACACCACGAGCCTGGCCGTCACGGACAACGGCATCGCGGCCGCCAGCGGCGCGCCTGACGGCAGCGGCAGCTTCGGGATCTCAATTCCCCTCTTCGCCGGCACGAACACGCTGGTACTCACCGCGACCAGCCCGACCGGCGACACGGCGACGGCAACCACCACGATTACCTACGCCTCGGCGGCTCCGCTGCTGATACTCACCGGCCCGGCATGGGACGGCACGACCACGAATTCGAGTACGCTGACCGTGGCCGGGACCACCGATGCGGGCAACACCGTCACGGTGAATGGGATCGCGGCGACGGTGAGCAGTGGCGGGCAGTTCTCACTGACCGTGCAACTGCTGGCTGGACCAAACACGATCATCGTTTACGCCACGAACACAGTCGGCGTGACGAGCGCCTTCCAGGGCAGCATCACCTACACCCCGGCGCTTTCGGCCACGCATCTCGCGGTGAGCGCACCGGCGAGCGCCACGGGCGACATCGCGTTCAACATCAGCGTGACGGCGCAAGATGCAAACAATGCAACAGTCCCCGGCTACACAGGCACCGTGCACTTCACCAGTTCCGACACTCAGGCGGTGCTGCCGGCGAACTATACCTTCACACAGGCCGATGCGGGCACGCATACCTTCTCGGTCACGTTGAAGAGCAGCGGCAGCCAGACGGTGACGGCCACCGACACGGCCTCGAGCAGCATCACGGGCCAGGCGACGGTGAACGTGAGCGCGCCGAACGGACCATGCACGAGCGCCGGGCTGACGATCACACCGCCGTCGCCGCAGCTCACGGGCACCGGCCTCACCCTGAGCGCGACGAGCACGGGCTGCGGCGGCGTGGGGCAGTACCGGCTCTGGCGCTACAGCGCGGCCACGAACCAGTAGACGCTGCTCCAGGATTACAGCAGCCAGGCGAGCTTCACCCTGAACACGGCGGGCTACGCCCCCGGCAGCTACACCTTCGCCATCACGGTCCGCAGCCAGGGCAGCAGCGCCGAGCGCGAGAAGGACGCCTATACCCCCTATACCCTCAACTGAGCGGGGCTGCGGGCGAGCCGGCGAAGGAGATGAGGACCGCATCCGATGGCGGGGTACGCCGCAGCGGTATCCCCGCCACCCGGCATCGGCAGACGCGGGCGCCCCCTCGCCCGCTGGGAGGGCACTACTGGCTGACGCAACCCGGTTTCAACCCGCGGCAGGGCGGAGGCGTCATGCGATGCCTCCACCCTGCCGTCGTAGTCTGGCGCCCACGCAATCGCCGCGTGCATAGTAGGGGCACACCGCGCACGTCCGCGCATAATCCGGGTCGCTCCGGCGTGGACTGCGCCTGGTGGTCGCGCGACACCGGCGACCGGTCGCACAGCGGATGATTGCGGGAGGCAACCAGCGATGACAGCGACGACCTACACCGAGGCGCTGCTCAGCCGCGAAGGCGCCGTGGCCACCATCACGCTCCACCGTCCCGAACGGCTGAACGCGTTCACGCCGACGATGGAAGACGATCTGCGCGCCGTGATCGCGGAGGTGCGCGCCGACGCGGCCGTGCGCGCGGTGGTGCTGACCGGCGCCGGCCGCGCCTTCTGCTCCGGCGCCGATGTCAACGCCTGGGACGCGCGCCTCCGCGAGGGCGGCGCGCCGTCCGTGGTGGATCGCTGGCGCCAAAACGAGCAGCGCCATGCCATGCCGCTCGGCCTGCACGAGCTGGACAAGCCGGTGATCGCGGCGGTGAACGGCGCGGCCGTCGGTATGGGCATGGACATCGCCCTCGCCTGCGATCTGCGCCTCTGCGCCGAGAGCGCCCGCTTCGCCATGCTCTACATCAAGCGCGGCCTCGTACCGGATGAGGGCGGCGCCTGGTTCCTGCCGCGTCTGGTCGGCCTGGCGAAGGCGTATGAGCTGATCTTCACCGGCGATTTCGTGCCGGGACCGGAGGCAGAGCGCATCGGCCTGGTCAACCGCTGCGTGCCGGACGCGGAGCTGGCCGGAGCCGCGCACGAGCTGGCCGAACGCATCGCCGCCGGCCCGCCGATCGCGCTGGCAATGGCGAAGCGGGCGATCCGCGACGGGCTCGGGCTGCCGTTGCGCGGCCACTTCGACGCGATCGGCTACTACATGAGCGTGCTCAACAACACGGAGGACGTGGCCGAGGGCATGCGCGCCTTCGTCGAGCGCCGCGCGCCGGCCTTCCGCGGGCGCTGACGCCCTTCGGCCGCACGTGTTGTGGTTCAGGCGTGGACGCTGCCGATCAGGCGAGCGTCAGCACACTGCTCGCCAGCCGGTCGAGTAACGGCAACACCTCGGCCGCCGGTGCGGCCGGCACGGTGAAAACGCAGCGCGAGACGCCCGCGGCGGCGTATGCGCCGATGTCGGCCGGCTCGGGGCTGGCCCAGTAGGCCGTCACCGGTAGCGGCGCGCGCCCGCGTTCGGCGGCGAGCCGCTGCAGCTCGGCGGCACGCGCCGCCAGCCGCTCCGCCGGCTTCGGCGTAATCGGCATCCATTCGTCGCCGTAGTCGAGCACGCGCTTCAGCGTGCCGGGCGCGTCGCCGCCGACGATGACGGGCGGGTGCGGCCGCTGCACCGGCTTCGGCCAGGACCAGATCGGCCCGAAGTCCACGAAGCGGCCGTGAAACTCGGCGGCGTCCTCCATCCAGATGCGGCGCATCGCCTGCACGCGCTCGCGCACCAGCCGCCAGCGCCGATCAGGGTCGGTGCCGTGGTTGCGCATCTCGGCCAGGTTCCAGCCGCCGCCGATGCCGAAGAGGAAGCGGCCGTTCGAGAGTAGATCGACGCTCGCCACCTGCTTCGCCAGCGCGATCGGGTCGCGCTGCATCACCAGGCAGACGCCGGTACCGAGCTTGAGCGTCGTCGTGGCAGCCGCCGCGGCGCCGAGCGCGACGAAGGGATCGAGCGCATGCTTGTATTCCATCGGCACGGCGCCGTCGGCGAATGGGCCGGTGGAATCGAGCGGAATATGGCTGTGTTCGGGCAGCCAGAGCGATTCGAAGCCGCGCTCTTCGACCGCGCGGGCCAGGCGCACGACATCGATCGCGTAGTCCGTAGGGCACATGCGAATCCCGAACTTCACCTATCGCCTCCAGCCGCTCAACAGCGCACGACCGCAGCGATCGTGCCGCGCCGGGCGCCGGAAGGCAACCACACGCTGTGTGGCGAAGACAAACGAGGATCGGAGCCGCCGTGCGCACGCCGGTGATCCCGCGGCTGTTATACTTCCGCAAGCGCCGTCGCGCGTCCTGACCGTTCCCGCCCGGCGAGGCAGAGCCGATGTCCGAGCTTCCCACAGGTACGATCACCTTTCTGTTCACAGACGTGGAAGGCAGCACGCGGCTGTGGGAGCAGCATCCGCGGGCGATGCGCGCCGTCATGGCGCGCCACGACAGGCTGCTCACCGAAGTCTTCGAGCAGCACGATGGCATGGTGGTTCGGCCGCGTGGTGAGGGCGACAGCCTGTTCGCCGTCTTCGTGCGTGCCTCGGATGCCGTGGCGGCCGCGCTCGCCGGGCAGCGGGCGCTTCTTGCTGAGGACTGGGGCGAGGTCGGTCCGCTGCGGGTGCGCATGGGGCTGCACACCGGCGAGGCGGACCTGCGCGAGGGCGACTACTACGGCAGCGCCGTCAACCGCTGTGCCCGCATCCGCGCCGCCGGCCACGGCGGGCAAATCCTGCTCTCTCACGCAACGGCGCAGTTGGTCCGCAGCGCTCTGCCCGCGGGGAGCGGTCTGCTCGACCTCGGCCGGCACCGGCTGAGGGACCTCGCGGAAGGCGAACAGCTCTTTCAGATCGCTGCCCCCGGCTTTCCCGACGTCTTCCCGCCGCTGAGGACGCTGGACGCCCGGCCGCACAACTTGCCGCTGCAACTCACGAGTTTCGTCGGGCGCGAGCAGGAAGCAACCGCCCTCGCTGCCTTGCTCGGGCAGCACCGGCTGGTCACGCTCACCGGACCTGGCGGGACGGGGAAGACGCGCCTCGCCTTGCAGGTCGCCGCTGAGCGGCTGGCCGCTTACGCCGACGGCGTCTTCTTCGTGGACCTTGCGCCGCTGGCCGACCCAGCGCTCGTGCCCTCCGCAGTTGCCCAGGCGTTGGGGGTCGCGGCCTTCACTGAACTGTCGATCCGGGAGAGCGTGCTGCGCTTCCTGCGCGACAAGCAGCTCCTGCTGGTGCTGGACAACTACGAACATCTGCTGGCCGCAGCGGAGTTTGCCGGGGCACTCGTGCAGGCGGCGCCGCTGGTCTCGCTGCTGGTGACGAGCCGCGCGCCGCTGCGGGTGCGCGGCGAGCGGGAGTACCCGCTGGCGCCGCTGCCGGTGCCTGCAGAGATGCTCGCCTCTCCTGCCGCGCTCGCGGAGAATCCGGCGGTCGCGCTGTTTGTGCAGCGGGCCAGGGACGTGCGCCCGGCGTTCGCCCTCAGCGGCGACAACGCGGCGACGGTCGCGGCCATTTGTGCCCGGCTGGACGGCTTGCCGCTGGCGATCGAGTTGGCGGCGGCCCGGGTGCGGGTGCTGTCGGTGGCCGCGCTGCTGACGCGCCTGGCGCAACGGCTGCCCGTGCTGACCGGCGGGGCGCGCGATGTGCCGGCGCGGCAGCAAACGCTGCGCGACGCGATCGCCTGGAGTTACGACCTCTTACGGCCGGCGGAGCAGCGCCTGTTCCGCCGGCTCGGCGTGTTTGCCGGCGGCTGCACGCTGGAGCTGGCGGAGGCGGTGTGCAACGCCGACGGCGACCTCGGCCTGGACGTGCTGGACGGCGTGAGCTCGCTGGTCGAGAAGAGCCTGCTGCGGCAGGCCGATGGCCTGGCCGGCGAGCCCCGCTACCGCATGTTGGAGACGCTCCGCGAGTTCGCGCTCGGGGAGCTTGAGGCGAGCGGGGAAGCGGAGACCGTGCGCCGGCACTTCGCGGTGCAGGTGCTCCAGCTGGCCCGACACGCGGCGGCCGTGAACGACTGGGCACAACTGGACGCCGAGTTCGATAACATCAGGGCGGTGCTGGGCTGGTGCGTCGAGCGGGCGGAACTGGCGCTTGGCGTTCGATTATATTGGACGCTGGGCGTCTACCTGCTCTACCGGGGGGCGTCGCCAGAAGGGGAGGTCTGGTGCCAGCGCTTGCTGGCCCTGCCGGAGGCCGCGCAGCCGAGTGTGTTGCGGGCACGGCTGTTGGCTCATGGGCGATTGGAACTCTACGCTCCGGGGGAACAGGACCGTATTGTGGCCGGGCTTGAGGAAGCGATTGCCCTCAGCCGGCGGTTCGGCGACACCAGGTGCCTGGTCAACGCGCTGGCGAGCCTGGTGCGGCTGCGCCTGGACCAGAGCAACTTCGACGCGGCAGTCTCGCTGGGCGAGGAGGCGCTCAGCCTCGCGCTCGAGGCACGCGCGTTTGAAACGACCGCTCACTTGCAGACTTTCCTCTTCCAGGCGGCGATGTTTTGCGGGGACCTTGCTGCCGCCGAAGAACTGATCGCGGCAAACCGGGCGCTGGTCGCCACCGCGGGCAGGACGAGTTCCGTCCAACGGATCTTCTCGCTGATGAGCGAGGCCCAACTGGCAGAGGCGCACGGCGACGCTGTCCAGGCGCGCGGCTTCTGGGAAGCGGCCCTGCACGAGGCGGCCGCGGAACAAACCGAAAACAGCCCTGTCCGCATGAACGGCCTGGTGCGCTTCGCCCAGTTCCTGTTGCGTCAGGGGGACACGCGGGCAGCCGTCGCCGGCTGCGCCGAGAGCCTCGCGGTCCAGCACCGCTGGGGTCCGTATCACCATCTGTACACCACCCTGCATGTGCTGGCGCAGGCAGCGGAGCGCTGCGGCCTGCCCGCCATGAGCGCCTGCCTGCTGGCCGCCATCGACGACAAGAAACGGAGGGAGTCCCTCTCTGAGATCTTCCTGTCCCATGCTGACTATCACGCGGCAGTGGCGCGAGCGCGGGCGGAGTTGGACGAAGCGGCGTTCGCCGCGGCGTGGGCGGCGGGCGCGGCGCTCTCGGCCGACGACGCCATCGAGTACGGGCTCAAGGTGGTGGCGCAACTGCAGCAAGTGCTCGCGACGGAGACCGACGCGGCGGGGCAGGGGACCTGAGACCCGGGCGCAGGCGCGCGGGCTGAGTCTCCAAACCCAATGCGGCGGCGAGCGTCAGTTCGGCTCCGCGTCACCAGGTCCATGCTGCAACGCGTCGTGGCGGTCCGATGGTGGAGCGGCAAGCGCCGATCTGTCGCAAACGTCGCCGGCCTCGTGCTCGCGCATGAGGTGATGAGTCACCACAGGTAGTGCTCCACAAATCACATGAGGAGTTCGGCAATCGACGCGCTCATTCAGCAAGCTGCGCGTGATGTGGCCGGTTGACCGCCCGCACGACCTGTGCGATCGGGACTCTATCCCGGCCGCACGGCCACGAAAACCTCGCTGTAGCCCGGCGGCAGTTCGCTGTGCTCAAGCGGGCGCGATGTGGCGTGGAAGCCGGTTTCCACCAGCAGCCGCAGCCACGTCTCGCGGCTGAAGAGCCCTTCGATGTGCCGCTCCTGCTCGACCCGCGGTGGGCCGTCGCCCTCGCGCAGGGCGTAGATGAAATCGACCTCGTAGACCGAGTCGTTCGGATCGCTGTCGGAAACCCACTCCAGATAGCGCAGCGAGCGGCCGTCGCCGTCGTGGCCGCCGTGGTCGGTCTCCGCAACGAAGTTCTCGCGCACATGATCGGGCGCGAACAGGGCCACGCCGCCCGGCCTGCAATGCACGAACGCCGTCTCGATCGCGCGGCGCAGATCTGCTTCGGTCGTCATGTAGCAGACGGCATCATGCACGAGCACCGCGTCGAACAGGCGATTGAGCCGCACGTCGCGCATGTCGCCGACGATGTGCTCGCACTCGGGGTTAATGCCGCGGCTTAGCTCCAGCATCTCCGGCGAAAGATCAACCAGCGTCGCGGCGAAGTGGTGTTTGCAGTGCGAGGCGTTGCAGCCCGCGCCCGAGCCGAGTTCCAACAGCGTGCGCGGCGGCGCGGCGGCGGCGTCCATGATCAGGCGGCGATAAAACGCGGCCTCCTCGGCGTAGTCCTCCGGCGCAGAGAGCAGATGGAACCAGTGCGCCAGGCCGCCGTAGAGGCGCGGCAGTTCGTCGGGCATCGGCCCTCACCCCCGTCCCCTCGCCCAATCGTCCAGATCGCGCGGAGCGCGATGTTGCATGGCGAGGGGCGATCCTGGGTCGGGCGTTCCAATCGGTCAATGGTTAACCTGGCGCCCGGTCGGATCGCTTTACGCCGGATCGCCCCTCTCTCCCATACAGCCCCAATCCCCTCGCGGTCTCGATCACGTTGTGTATGGGAGAGAGGGGACGGGGGAGTGAGAACCCACCGTCACCAGCCCGCGGTCGCGCGCGGCCATCTCTTCGAGGTAGGCGGCAAGCGACGCCTGCTCGCCGGCGCGGGCGAGATAGTCGCGCACCGCGGCGGCATCGTAGTCGTAGAGCGGGTAGCAGGTGCCCGGCCAGGCGCCGCGCGGCACCAACGCGACCGCTGCCACGAGGAAGCCCGGAATCTTTTGCAACTCGGGCCGCTGCTCCAGCTCGCCCGGCTCGGCGATACGCTCGGCGGTGACGATCACGCCGCGGGCCGCGCGGCTCATCAGCACGTCCTCGAACTCCGTGCCTTCGATGCGGGCGTTGCCCTGCGCGTCGGCAAGCGCGACGTGCAGCACCGCCCAGTCGGGCTGAATACGCGGCACGGTGAGGATCTGTTCGCCGCTGTACGGGTCGCTGACCGTCTTGAAGCCGCGCACGGCCGGCAGATCGCTGCCCTGGAAGCCGGCCAGCGGCAGAAAGGGCACGCCGAATGCCGCCGCCCGCAGCGACATGATCGCGCTGTAGCAAGCGTGCTCGCGCGCCTCGACGCGGCCCTGCTCGACGGCGCGGCGGTAGTTCGGCGCCAGGCCGAACTCGTTCTCGAAGCCGATGAAGCCCGCCGAAACGGCGCCGACGCAGCCAGCCGCACAGAGCAGGTCGACGTCGTAAGCGCCCGCCGTCTTGATCAGGTGCAGGTCGCGGCGTCCTTGCCGTGCCAGCTCGCGGGCGAAGGCGTTCGGCGCGCGGTGCAGCAGATTGCCGCCCAGCGCCAGCGTCTCCTCATCGCATACCAGCGCCGCCGCTGCCTCAAGGCCAACGAGCTTGCTCTGCGCCATGCCGCACCTCCGCATCGCGGACCACGTGTCGTTCTCACCATAGCACCGCGACCGATCCGCCACAACGCGAAAAACGGCGGCCGCTCAGGTGCGTAACAGACTCGTCTGGCGTATACCTCTTCGTTGCTGTGGCGCCCTGCAGTGGCCGTCCTCTATCATCCTGTCCTGCGCGATGGATGAACGAGTATTTGCCTGGCAATGCCCGGCCGGCAGAGGCCAGGGCCTTTGCATCGTGTTATGGCCGGTGGCAGACTGCTGCTGGGGCCGACC